>NZGF01000023.1 GCA_002690915.1 Crocinitomicaceae bacterium | reverse complement strand
TGCTGCGGCGATAGCTTCTGGAGCAGTTTCTGTTGAAGGCTTTGTTTGAGCATGGACGGTGGAGTTAAAATTCTGCGTTCTGAGGGGTGCGCGGGAATGGGATAACATCTCGAATGTTGGTCATTCCCGTCACGTACATCACCAACCTTTCAAAACCCATGCCAAAACCGCTGTGGACGGCCGAACCAAAACGACGGGTATCCAAATACCACCAGACATGATCTTCGGGAATGTTGAACTCCGCGCATTTCGCCTGCAAGCGGTCTAGTCTCTCCTCCCGCTGGCTCCCTCCGATAATCTCTCCAATTCCCGGAACCAAAACGTCCATGGCGGCGACTGTTTTTCCATCATCATTTTGACGCATGTAAAACGCCTTGATTGAAGCCGGATAGTCCGTAATGATTACAGGCCCATTGAAATGCTTTTCGACCAGCCAGCGTTCGTGCTCACTTTGCAGATCAACCCCCCACTCGACGGGATACTTGAATTTCTTCTTTTTATATGGCTTGGACCGCTGGAGCAAATCAATGGCCTCGGTATAGGTAACATGCTGAAACGGGGCGTCAGCCACTGCCCGCAAGCGTGAGCGTAATGGGGCATCATGGCGCTGATCTTGTGGCAGTTGTTTCTCCGCCTCGCGTTCTCGATTCTCAAGGAATTCGAGGTCCTCGTCACAGTTGTCCAGCACATCGCGAAGGATTGCTTTGAGGCAATCTTCCGCCAATTTCATGTTGCTCCCGAGATCAGCAAAGGCCACTTCCGGCTCAATCATCCAAAATTCCGCCAGATGGCGCGATGTATTGGAGTTCTCCGCACGGAACGTAGGGCCAAAAGTATAGACCTGGCCCAAGGCCATGGCACCCAGCTCAGCTTCCAACTGTCCACTCACAGTAAGATTCGCCGTTTTCCCGAAAAAGTCTGCAGCGAAGTCTACCGCACCCTTTTCGGTTTTGGGTACATTGTTCAAGTCCAACGTGGTGACTTGAAACATCTCGCCCGCCCCTTCAGCATCACTTCCAGTAATAATGGGCGTATGCATTTGAAAGAAGCCTTGCTCCGTGAAGAACTTGTGCACGGCAAAATTGAGCGCATGGCGAACGCGAAAAACCGCGCCGAAGGTGCTCGTCCTGAACCGTAAATGCGCTTTCTCACGGAGGAATTCCATCGTGTGGCGCTTCATTTGAATGGGGAACGTTTCTGCATCGGCATCGCCCAGAATTTCCAAGGCGGTAACCTTCAATTCCGTCACCTGACCGCGTCCTTGCGATGCTTCAATAATCCCCTTGGCAGCAATGGAAGCTCCCGTAGTAATGCGCTTCTTGATGACCTCTTCTGTAGCGTCTCGGTCGATGACCAGCTGCAAATTACCCAAGCATGATCCGTCGTTCAGAGCGATGAATTGGTCGTTGCGAAACGTCCGTACCCAACCTTGCACCAAAACTTCCTGACCTATCTGCGCTTCATCGCGCAAATTCACAATGCGTTCACGTTGCATAATCCTCGAAAATTATTCTCGTAAAAAAGATACAAAGAAACGGCACGAACCTCAGCATTCAGCCATTTCCAGACTCCACTTTTCCGTCGCGCAAGCGGACGATGCGGTGGGCACATTCGGCGATGTCCTCTTCATGTGTCACCAAGATGACCGTATTCCCCGCAGCTTGGATTTCATCGAAAAGGTTCATGATTTCCATTGAAGTAGCTGTATCTAAATTGCCTGTAGGCTCGTCGGCCAAGATGATGGACGGCCGGTTAACGAGAGCTCGTGCCACCGCCACGCGCTGCCGCTGTCCTCCACTTAGCTCATTCGGCCGGTGGACCATGCGGTCCTGCAATCCCACCATGTCGAGCACCTCTTCTGCCCGCGCGAGGCGTTCCCGCTTCGAAAATCCGGCATAAATCAGAGGCAATGCCACGTTCTCCAAAGCGCTGTAACGGGGCAACAAATTAAATGTCTGAAAGACGAATCCTATCTCACGATTTCGGATATCTGCCAACGCATCCTCGTCCAATTTAGCAACGTTCTCGCCGTTCAGGTGGTAGGAGCCCTCTGTTGGAGAATCTAGGCAGCCTAGGACATTCATAAGGGTTGACTTTCCGCTTCCGGAAGGACCCATGAGCGCAACATACTCATTGACATCAATGGCCAAGTCCAAGCCATCCAAGGCATGAACCTGCTGGGTACCGATGTGGTATGTTTTGCGCAAACCGTCAATGGAAATAAGCGTTTTCACTTGGATAAAGTTACAGCGGGAAATCCAACACCGAATGTTAGGTAAATCCAAATACTTGATAAATGTGGAATAGAAGTCACCGTATGTTTACTTGACTAGTCATCGATTATCATGAAGCAGCATTCGTTCCGCCTCCAATCCCTTTGCGCTTTTATCCTCTTGCTAACATTTGAGTTACACGCTCAAATTGTTGTAGACGAGTCCCTTTCAGCACAGGATGTTGTTGAGACTATTTTGCTGGGGGAAGGAGTGGAAATTTTCAACATCACCTACTCCGGTGATTTGGACCAAATTGGCTCGTTCGATGCAAATAACTCCAACATCCTAATTCCAGACGGCATGGTCCTGGCCACAGGAAGTTGTTCCAATGTAATAGGGCCCAATGACATCGGGAGCTCCACCACTGGAGGCGGTAATTTCGGCGTCAACGATGTCGATTTGGATCAATTGTCGACGTTCGCAACCAACGATGCGGCCGTTCTTGAATTCGATTTCATCCCCACCGGGGATTCCATCAGCTTCAACTACAGCTTCGGCAGTGATGAATACAATGAATACGTTTGCGGATCGGTGAATGACGCTTTTGGCTTTTTCCTCAGTGGACCCGGCATCAACGGCACATTCAGCGACAATTCGATAAACCTGGCCACCATCCCCAACACGGGCGGCACCCCTGTAACCATCAACTCCGTCAACAACGGAAATGCAGGTCTAAATGGAATAGCGAGCAACTGCGCTCAAGTCGACCCCAACTGGATGGACAATACGGAGTACTACGTTGACAACGAGAACAATGGTGATGCAAATGCCACACAGCTAGATGGGTTCACAATTGGTCTTGTTGCCTCAGCCGCCGTGCAGTGCGGGCAGACCTACCACATCAAAATCGCTATTGCCGATGCCGGGGATACCGCATTTGACAGTGCCGTTTTCATCGAGGGCGGTTCATTCTCCTCCAATGCCTTCGACATTACGGCCACTGCATCGATCTCAGGCAATCAAATCTTCGGAGGGGATACCACTGTGGTAGAATCATGCAACAATGCCGTATTTCAGGTGGTTCGTCCGTTTGCGGATATAGCCGACACGCTGGATGTGTCCATTTCGGGCACCGCTACGAATGGAGTGGATTATGAAATCATCGATCCTGAGGTCATTATGGAAGTGGGCGAATTTGCCTACGAAATTCCGTTGAATGTCATCCCTGATGCCGAAGTTGAGGGACCGGAAACTGTGACCATCGAATACATGTATGTGAATCTATGCGGCGATTCTGTATTGCGATCAGCCACGCTCATCATCGAAGACTTCGAACCCACAGTATTGCAATACGAAAATCCCGTTGGCATCTGCAATGGCGAAGCCTTGCTCGAAGTCGAGACCATCGGCGGGTACGGGCCATTCACCTTCTTGTGGAGCACTGGTGCATCGGACACCCTTGCATTGAACGTCATCGAAACCGACGACCCAGGCGCAGCCCAAGTAACGGTTACCGACGTCTGCGGCAACGAGCAATCGGCAACCATCACCTACACCATGCCCCCCGAATTGATCATCTACGGCGAACAGACCAATAATCCGCTGTGCCCTGGCGAGGATGCTGTATTAGAGGCGGGCATTAACAGCGGCGTTGGGCCCTTCACTTATGACTGGTCAAGCGGAGGCGACGGAGAAACCGAAACGGTCAATTTTAATGCTTCACAACTTGTAACCCTGACGGTCACAGACGCCTGTGGTATCGAGGATAGTTTTGACGTAGAGGTTGAGTACCCCATTTGGGAGCCTATAATGGGCAATGACCCGGAAGTATGCCTTGGGATTCAGGGAGATTTAAACTTGACCGGTGGAGTTGGAGAGGAGGATTTGGTGGGGAATTGGGTTGGTCAATATAATTTCTACACGTGGCAGTATTTCGATTTTGACGAGGCTGGGAATCCACAAGATTCGGCATTCGTACTCGTGGATGAGGCCCTCGACTCATTGGCTGTCTTTATTGGGCCATCTGGAAATTTCCAAGCGGGGCTTACACAAGGCAGCATGGACATCTACGTGGTTGACCAATGCGGAGCTGAGGGGATGTTCAATGTTTCAGTAATTGCCTGCGATACTCAAATCCCCAACATCTTCACCCCAAACGGTGATACCCGCAACGATTTCTTCCGCATTCCAGGAATAGAGGGTTTCCCGAACTCCTCATTGGCCATTTACAATCGCTGGGGTAACACCATATACCAAAGCAATGACTACGGTGGAGGCTGGGACGGCCGAATCAACAATGAACCGGTAGCGGACGGAACGTACTTCTACATCCTCCGCCGCTCAGATGGTGAAAACTTTCATGGAGCTCTGACCATATCCCGTAAGCGCCGTTGATCACAGTGGCGGTTACGAAAAAAGCCCCAGAGGAGGGGCTTTTTTTGTAGTGGGCGATGAGAGACTCGAACTCCCGACCCCCTCGGTGTAAACGAGGTGCTCTGAACCAACTGAGCTAATCGCCCGAATGGGGCGCAAAGATAGATGAAATCTCACATATTCGAAACCGTACTTTTGATAAAGTGAAATCCCTCGCCATCTTTCGCATCTCCTCGTTTGTACGCTGGCTCTACCGAAGCCGAAGCTGGCGTTCGGTCCACAGCCCGTGGCTCTTTAATTTGTTGGTGAAGATGCGAAGTGCCAAGTTTCATTACGCCGCCATTGAGACCATGCGTTCGTCCCTCAAGTCCAACACCAGCGCATTGCCTGTGGTGGATTACGGTGCCGGTTCAACGGGACGGACCTCAACCGTTTCTGGAATTGCACGGCGATCTTTGAAGCGACCAAAACACGCCCGCGCCCTCGCAGCATTGGCAGCGCACTTGCAATGCGACACAGCACTTGAACTCGGCACGTCTTTGGGGCTTACGTCAGCCTACTTGGCGCACCACACAAAAGCACTGACAACGGTGGAAGGCAATCGCCACATCCAAGCAATCGCCCAGTCCAATTGGGCGGCGCTGGGCATTCAGAATATTCGTTCGTTTTCCGGCGAATTCGATGAAGCTTGGGAGGAATTCGCAGATACGGAATACGACCTGATTTTCATCGATGGAAACCACCGCGGCGAAGCCTTGATCCGTTACGTTGACAAGAGCTTAACCGTTCTCCAACCCCACGGCGTCCTGGTGTGTGACGACATCCATTGGTCGCCCGACATGGAGACAGCTTGGGAGCAGCTGTGTTCTATGCCCGAATGGACCTTACAATTGGATGCGTTTGAATGGGGCCTCCTGACACGGAATCAAGCCCTCAAACGAGAGCATGTGAGCATCCGATTCTAGTAGGCATGCATTAGCTTTACCACATGCCTAGGAATAAAGCATATCGGACCAACCAGGCGTGGCTAACAGGGGTGTTGGGTGCTTATATTCTGATGCAATTCAGCTGGTGGGCCTATCTGTTGATTAAACAAAACCGCACCATCGATGAATTGGAGGGCACTTCCAATGCCGCGCGCTACACATTGATGATCCTAGGAGAGGGCAGCGTATTCTTGGGGCTCCTCAGCTTGGGATTTGTGGCCATTTGGAGAGGTATCCGCAAAGAGCGGGTGCAGGCGGAGAAAGAACGGCACTTCCTACTCGCTGTCACCCACGAATTGAAAACGCCAATCGCCGGAACACAATTGGCAATCGATTCTTTGAAGCGTCACGAATGGGACGAGACCACCAAACGTGAACTTTACGAAGACGCAAGCGCGGGATTGAGCCGGCTTTACCAGCGGGTCGAAAATATCCTGCACAGCAATCGGCTCGTCTCAGGCAAAGCCATGAACCGCGAACCATTTGATGCGGAGCACATTTTCAAAGAAGCCATCAAACGACAGCAAACAGGTCCTTTTCGGGACCGTGCCATTCAACTAATGACACAGGAAAAGGCCATGGGCTTGGTGGAAGGCGATGCCGACGCCATGGCCCTTGCTTGGGGCAACCTCATCGAGAATGCTTTTAAATATAGCCCCAACGACGAGCCTGTTCACGTTGCCATTTCACAATCCCTGGACTACCTCGAATGCACAGTGGATGATGGAGGAAGTGGGATTCCTTCCAACAAACGGAAGCTCGTGCTCGAGAAGTTCGAACGCATCGAACACACCAACACGACAGGAACAGGGTTGGGATTGTACCTCGCTCACGAAATTATCCGCATGCACGGTGGTGAATTGACCATCGACACCAGTAAACGCGGCGGGTGTCACATCACCACCAAGATTCCCCTCACTTCATGAACCTTACTGCCAACAAATGTGCCCTAATAATCCTGGACGGCTGGGGCATTGGCGACAACGATTCAAGCAATGCCATCGCCGCGGCCAACACCCCCTTTATGGATGAGCTGCTGAGCCAGCATCCCAGAGCGACGTTGCGGACGGACGGAGAGCACGTTGGACTGCCCGATGGACAGATGGGCAACAGCGAAGTGGGCCACATGAACATTGGTGCCGGCCGGGTCGTTTACCAAGATCTGCTCCGCATCAACCGGGCCATCGAAGAGGAGTCCTTTGAGCAGGAAGCCGTGCTCCAAACTGCCTTTGACCGCGCCAAAATTACCGGAGTCCGGTTGCATTTCATGGGCCTCGTCTCGCAGGGTGGAGTGCATTCGCAGCAACAACATCTCTACGCACTTTGCAAAAGCGCCATGGCAGCAGGTATTGACGATTTCGCTGTCCACGCCTTCACCGATGGTCGGGACACTTCACCACGCACAGCTGCGAAATACATCGCAGAACTTGAAGCCGTGTTGGAAACAACCGGGGGTCGCATTGCATCTGTGTCCGGCCGTTACTACTCCATGGACCGAGATAACAGGTGGGAGCGCATCGGACAGGCATATGCCACCCTCGTTCGCGGTGATGGTGATCGCTTCACGACAGCTTCAGATGGAATTGAAGCGCACTATGCACAGGACATTACCGATGAGTTCATCCGGCCCTTCGTAGTAGGCGAACCCACCTGCATCGCCCCCAATGATGTGGTCATTTGTTTCAACTTCCGAACCGACCGATGCCGGGAAATCACCTCCGCGTTAACCCAGCAGGCATATCCTGAGTACGATATGATGCCACTCCCGTTGCATTACGTCACAATGACGAATTACGACGATTCCTTTGAAGGCATTCACGTCATTTACAATAAGCCCAATTTGGTGGCAACGCTCGGTGAGGCAATCTCTGCAGCAGGCAGAACTCAGGTTCGCATTGCCGAAACGGAGAAGTACCCGCACGTCACCTTCTTCTTCAACGGCGGCCGTGAAATTCCTTTTGATGGCGAACGTAGACTAATGGCCCATAGTCCGAAGGTTCCGACCTATGACTTGCAACCGGAAATGTCTGCCCACGACATTGTCGACCTGATCGTCCCGGAAATCAAGGGCGAGCGTGGCGAGGCCCCTGATTTCATTTGCCTCAACTTCGCTAACCCAGATATGGTGGGGCATACGGGCGTATTTGATGCCATTGTGAAGGCCGTTGAAATCACTGATAACTGCCTACGGGAAGTGGTGGAAGTCGGTCAGGCGAACGGCTACCAGCTTATTGTCATTGCCGATCACGGCAACGCGGATTTTGCACGGCATCCGGATGGCTCCCCCCACACCGCCCACACGACCAATCCAGTTCCTGTAGTTGTCCTATCGGGATTGGTAGATTCCATTCAAGATGGCATCCTCGCCGATGTTGCTCCGACGGTCCTAAAGATGATGGGCATTGCGCAGCCTCCTGAGATGACAGGATCAGCGTTGTATTGACAGCCACTATCCACTATCGCGTTCCAAAGCGAGCACTTCACCTGCGATAAAAACGCTGCCGAGCACCACAATCAAATCTAGGGGCTCGGAATCCTCCAGTGCGGCTGCCAAAGCTCGCTCCACTGTTGGAAAATCTCGGCCACTGAGACCAGTGTCCGCGGCATGCGTCAGCAGTACCTTGCTGGGCATAGCGCGCGGGATTTGGGCCTGGCAAAAGTAGAAAGTACCAGCACTTGGCATCACAGATAAAGCGCCTCGGACATCCTTGTCGTTGACGGCTCCAAAAACAAGACGCAACCGGTCAAATGCAAGTTTTTCAATCGCATTTAAAGTTTGGATAAGCCCGTCCAAGTTGTGCGCACAGTCAAGCAGAATACGGGCGCCAGAGGGTGCGGGCTTTAACCATTGCCACCTACCTGCGTGACCACGTTTCGTGATGGATTCAAGACGCGGAACTTCCCAACCGCTCCCGAAGGGCATCGCATTCAATACCTGTAGCGCCTTGTGCGCCGTAGCTCTGTTTTGAGGCCAATGCGGACCGTCTTCTCCAGCTCTCGCTGCTACTCCAGCGTAGTACACCTCTGCACCGAACCGATTCGCGGTCTCCAACAGTACCGACTGGGCTTCTGGGCGCATTCGGCCGATTACGACGGGTACACCGTCCTTGATGATGCCCGCCTTTTCACGCGCGATGGAACGGATGTCGTCACCGAGGAATTGCTGATGGTCTAACCCGATATTTGTGATGACCGTGAGCAACGGCTGCGGGAAGATATTTGTACTATCAAGGCGCCCCCCCATTCCAGTTTCCAGCACCACCACATTCACACCTTGCTCGGCAAACCACACCAGCGCCATTCCAAAGGTCCACTCGAAGAACGAGGGCGTCAACCCCGCCGATTCGAAATTGGAGCGGCTTCGTTGAATAAACTCCACGACCCATTGCTCATCCGGCATGGCGCCGTTGATTCGCATTCGTTCCCTGAAGTCTTCCAAATGCGGTGAAGTAAATAAACCAACCCGTTTACCTTCGGCTTGCAGGGCATTGGCGATGGCCGTACAAACTGAGCCCTTGCCGTTGGTGCCGGCAACGTGGATGACATGATCGAAGCGAAGATCCGGTCGGCCGAAGACGTCGAGCACTCGCCATGTTCCGCTCAAATCGGCCTTGTAAGCGGCGGCACCTTGGCGCTGAAACATGGGAAGCTGCTGAAACAGCCACGTGGTGGCTTCTGCGTAGGTCACTCGAGTTCGAATCGAATGGTCACAAATCCAGACCGCACGGGTCGCGCCAAATTCTCAGTCCACGTCGTGGTTCGCGCCGCACGACAAGCCATCTCAATCAACTCGCTATCCGCTGTATTCGAGCCCGTACCATCGTAGGTGGCCGAAGTCACCTTGCCGTATTTATCTACAAGAATCTTCACCCGCACAACCCCTTCTTTACGCGGGATCTCGTTTTGGATAGGCCGCCCTACGATACTGCCACCGTCCAAATCGAAGTCACCTTCATCCCCGCTCACAACACCTCGGCCGTCGATCTTGGCATCCTCGGCTCCTTCATTGCCTGTCCCTTGTGCTGAGGCACCCTCCGAGCCACCGCCACCACTCTGCGCAAGTGCGCTGAAGGCATTTGACAACCGTGAATCCACCGTACGCTCCGGCTCGGGTTCCGGGTCCGGTTCTGTCACCGGTTCCGGCGACGTGGTCACCGAAACGTCCGACTGTTCCTGAGTCACCACTTCTTCTGCCACTGCGGACTCGACAGGCTCGCTTTGGGAAACTTCAGGCTGAACTACCTCTTCGACCGTTTCCGAAGGCACTTCCGATTCCACCTCTCCAGCAGCCTCAGCAACGTCACCAATATCCGCGAACCCTACTGCAACGAATTGCTCTCCGGGCGGTGGAATGGACTTCGTAAAGGCCACGAGAAAAAAGCAAGCCAAGACTACCCCTACAAAGGAGAAAAACGCGAGAATGGCCGCTTTAACGCGATCCTTTTTCTCACCTTCTTGGCGGCGTTTCTCTAGGATGGCCTGCATGCAGAATCAGTTTTTTGGAGTCGCACCCAACATCACTTTCCATTCGTTGGCCTTGGCCATACCGATGACCTCGACGGTCTTACCTGTGGGCACGGACTCGTCCACTTGAAGGTAGAGAACAGGATCTGCTGCATCCTCCAATCGCACGCGAAGCAAGGACTCAAGGTCGTTGTACGCCACTGGACCGCCATTAATGTGGTAGGACCCGTCCGGCTTAATGCTCAGGGTCATCTTGGACGTGACGGAAGTGGTGCCTTTCGCTTTGGGAAGCTCCACGTTCACACCGTTGCTCACGAGAGTGGACAAGATGATAAAGAAGATCAGCAGCAGGAAGACCAAGTCGGTCATAGACGACATGTTGCCCCCAACACTGATTTTATTTCGTTGTCCCAGGTTCATGCTGCGGGTTCTTCCAAGATGTCGATGAACTCAATGGTCGTGGCCTCCATTTTGTGGATGACCTTGGAGACCTTACTCACCAAATTGTTGTACGCCATGTAGGCTATTATGCCAACTACAAGGCCAACAATGGTCGTAATCATCGCCTGTTTAGTACCGGATGAAATGTGTTCTACGCTGACCGTCCCCACTTGCTCCATGTCCAAGAACACCTGCACCATACCGAGGACCGTTCCCAAGAAGCCCAACATAGGAGCAGCACTCGCGATGGTCGCGAGAGAACTGAGATTTTTTTCCAAGTTGTAAATCTCAAGCTTGCCGATGTTCTCAATGGAAACACTGATGTCTTTTAAGTCTTTACCGATACGGCTGATGCCTTTGTCCAACATACGGGCCATGGGGGTGTTCGATGACTGGCAAAGGTTCCGCGCGCTGTCGAAGCTGCCTTGACCAATGTAATCCCTGATTTTGTTCATGAAATCTGGGCTGACTTTTTCGGCCTTGGCAATCGCCAGGGTACGCTCGAAAAATAAATAGATAGCCGCCACGCTCATTAAAGCGAGTAGAATCATTACAGCACCGCCTCCGATGCCGCTGGATCCCTCCAGAATCAATTCCAAAATGCTGACATCCACTTGCTGGATGGCTGCTGTGGTTTCTTCTGCAACCTCCCCTCCGGTGGTTACATCGAGTAACATAAATGTCTTCATAAATCGTCGCGTTCAATGCCGTTATACAAACGAGAAAGTTCACGCAATTATTGGGACGAGTGCTCCCAAAAAGAATCAATTTTCCCCGTTGCGCGGTTCACAACGTCGGGGCAGATTAGTGGATTCGGTCAGTGGAACATCAGCCAGAAAACACCCGCTCCAGCGAGGTATCCAGCAATTGCGAGCAGGCTGATATTCTTCAAGTACCAAACGAAATCAATGCGCTCGAGGCCCATCACAGCAACACCTGCCGCTGAGCCGATAATCAGCGCCGATCCTCCTGTACCGGCGCAGTAAGCGAGGAATTGCCAGAAAATGCCATTCTGAACGAAGTACCCCTCCCACCCCGTGCTAGCCGCAGGTGCAATGTCATACATGCCCATAGATGCCGCCACCAGTGGAACGTTATCCACGATGGCCGAAAGAAAACCGATGACCACATTAATTGCGTAGACGTCGCCCATGGCATCCCGAAGCCAGGTCGCTGCGGTAATCAAATGCCCTATTTCTTGCAAGGAGGCGACTGCCAAAAGGATACCCAAGAAAAACAATACAGACGCCGAGTCAATCTTGCGTAGGACACTGATAACAGACAATTTGTCCCGGTCCTCGTGGTTCTTGCTTCGGTGAATGATCTCTGTAATAACCCACATCATCCCGAGCGAAAGCATCATCCCCATAAACGGAGGCAAATGGGTCACGGTCTTAAACACTGGCACAAAGAGCAATCCTGCCACGCCCATTAGAAACACCAGCTTTCGCTCACCCGGCGTAGTGGGGTCTTTCTCGTCTTTCTTGACGTCGGGCCGTCGCACTTCGCCCTTCATCGTGACCGAAAGAATTCCCAATGGGACCAACAAACAAGCGAGTGAAGGGACAATGAGGTTGGTAATGATGGTATCGGACGTTAACTGATTACCAATCCAGAGCATGGTCGTCGTGATGTCTCCAATGGGCGACCACGCTCCGCCGGCATTGGCTGCAATGATAACAATGCCTGCAAAAATCCACCGTGTCTCCTTGTCGTCGATCAATTTTCGGAGCAGGGAAACCATCACAATCGAGGTGGTCAGGTTGTCAAGAACAGCAGAGAAAAAGAACGTCAACAAGCTGAGGATCCACATCAAACTCACCTTGTTGGAGGTCGTGATGCGGTCGGTGATAACACTGAATCCTTCGTGCGCATCCACCAGCTCTACAATGGTCATGGCCCCCAAGAGGAAGAACAGAATCGAGCTGATGTCCTCCATGTGGTGCAATAAGCGGTGCTCGAAAAAATGATGCAACGCCTGTGCCTTGGTGCCATTGAATTCGGCAGCATATGCCGAAAAATCTGATGCCAAATGAGCCGGAACTTCATGGATTCCGACAACGAAGAGCCCCCAACAGATGGTACCCGTGAGCAATGCACTTGCCGCCTTATCGATATGCAGGGTGTGTTCTAAGGCGATGAACAAGTAGCCCAGAACGAAAATGGCGAGAACAATGAATTCCATGAGGTTTACGAACAGATGGGTTGAATTTACAACACGAGGGGGCCTCCAGGGTTTTAAGGAGCGTTAATTTTCTTGCACTGGCATGAGCTTACCTAACGCAATTTCAAACGCCGACGCCGCGAGCCCAGTTCGTCCTTGGTTCAGCCTGTGCGTTTCTTGAAGTGCGCGCTCAATGGTCACCGATGTATCCATAAAAATGGCTTCGTCGCTAAGATCGACATCGGACTCACTCATGAGGTAAGCAAAAACCCGCGCCATTCCGCAATTGGCAATGAAGTCTGGAACCACAGCGATCTGACCGTCTGCCGCCTCAGCGATGGGTCCGTAGAAAATTTCAGCATCGGCAAAAGGAACATTAGCCCCACTCGAGATAACCTCTACACCCGCCTTGACCATGCGGTTCAATTGGTCTTGGGTAATCAGACGGGACGCGGCACATGGTAAGAATACATCCGATTCAATGTCCCAAATCTGCGCATTGACCTCGTCGAAGGAAAGCATATCCGGTGTGTTCAAGCTGTTGCCCTGCTTGGCATCAAACAGCTGGGTCACAGCCTCGAATGAAAGCCCTTCAGGCGCAATGATGCCCCCAGCCCGGTCAATGATGCCCACGACCACTGCACCCGCTTGCGCCAGGTAATAGGCCGCAGCGGCTCCAACGTTGCCCCAGCCTTGGACAATGACCCGCTTGCCACTGACCTCGCCCCCGTAAATGCGGAAGTAATGCCTAACGGATTCGGAAACGCCGTAACCTGTAATCAGATCCGCCACACGGTATTTCTTGGAAGGGTTAGGGGTGAATTCCTTTTGGTCTACAATTTTCGAAACGCCTTGGCGCAATTGGCCAATTCGCTTCACTTTCTCGGCATTATTCGCATTAAAATGACCGTTGAACACCCCTTCTTGAGGATGCCAAATGCCGCAGTCCTCCGTAATTGGAATGACCTCGTGGATTTCATCCACATTCATATCACCTCCGGTTCCGTAGTAAGATTTTAACAACGGAGTCACCGCTGCGTACCAACGTCGCAATACGCCCTCTTTACGAGGGTCGGAAGGATCAAACGCAATGCCCGATTTCGCGCCTCCAATCTGCGGTCCACTAACGGAGAATTTCACCTCCATGGTCTTGGCTAGGCTTTCCACTTCCCGACGGTCCAGACGAGGGTGCATGCGTGTACCACCGCCCGCTGCGCCACCGCGCAAAGAGTTAATCACCACCCAGCCACAGGCCTCCGTTTCAGCATCTTGCCACTCAAACACGACTTCGGGTCGCTTCGCTTCGTAAGCCTTGAGCAGTTCTTTCATGGTCTTTGCATTGAATTTGGCGAGAGCGAAGATAAGCCGTTCTTGCCCCACAATGCTCCACCCATATGACCACGGCTACTGCCAGTTACCTCAGGCCAGACATTATCACATTCCAGCCACCTCAACAACCCCAAAAATCCGAACGCAAAAGCCTCCTTGCCTTGAATGAGTAACGCATCGGGGACGATCACATCAAAGGGGACATCCACTTGACCAATCGGCCTAGTCTCCTCGAAGCGCCGCACCAACTCCGCATTCAGAGCACCCCCACCTGTGACCAACGTCTTGCCTCCTTTGGCTGCCAAACGCACATGAATGGCGATGTAAGCTACTGCAGTGGCTAAGAGGTCCTCTGTTGCTAACGACGCGTTACGCTCGTGTTGCTCCAATACCGGCCAAAAGGAATGTTCCAGCCACTCTACGCCTAAGCTTTTGGGGCCAGATTGCTTATGATATGGCAGATTAATCCAGTCCTCCAACAACTTCGAAATCACCCGGCCAGAAGCTGCCAGACGCCCTGAATCGTCATATGGCAATCCCTTTCGGCGAGCAAGGTTATTCAAAACCAGGTTACAGGGACTTACATCCCAAGCCAACCGGCATCCTGCATGGTCCATGCTGATGTTGGAGAATCCCCCGAGGTTCAGGCACGCCTCAAACTCACCGAAGAGCAGGGCGTCCGCAACCGGAACGAGGGGTGCGCCTTGACCGCCAAGTGCCACATCCAAGCTGCGCAAATCGCTTACCACTGGAACCGCTGCGTCGAAAGCGGCGTGCAACTCTGCACCGCTTCCCAATTGGGCGGTGTACCCCTGCGCGGGTTGATGGAAAATAGTCTGCCCCGAGAAAGCCACCAGGTCAAATTGCCGGGGATCCGTGCATGCTGCGATCTGCTCCGCGCACCAGCGCGACCACTCCCGTTCGCATTCGAACCAATCCACGGCACGGGCGCGGGTCAGTGCGTTGAATCGCTCGGGCCACGACGCAGCCAACGGGACTTCGTGTAGAGCTTCGATGTACCCCTCCCAATGGCCATCCACGAAAGTGAATTTAGCCTCAACAATATCTAGCGCATCCATCGATGTACCGCTCATGGTACCCAAAACACGAAAGGGCCTGTTTGGCCCGTGTATATACAATTCAGTGGTTTTCAATTTCATTTCAAACGGTCAGAGACACCTTATCTTTGCACCAATATGGAGCAATTTCTCCAAAAGCATCAAGGAAATGAACCTCGAACTTACTGAAGAGCACATCGCCGTCCGCGACGCGGCGCGGGACTTTGCCCAAAATGTACTCAAACCAACCGTTATTGACCGCGACAACGAGCAGCGGTTTGCGACCGATGAAATCACGGAGCTCGGCGCGCTGGGATTCATGGGCATGATGGTCGATGAGCGCTACGGCGGGAGCGGGATGGACACCGTGAGCTATGCACTGGCCATGGAAGAAATCAGCAAAGTCGATGCCTCGGTAAGCGTTTGCATGAGCGTGAATAATTCCCTCGTATGCTATGGCCTGCAGGCGCACGGAACGGAAGAACAAAAAGAAAAGTATCTCCGTCCCTTGGCGTCTGGCCAAAAAATCGGCGCATTCTGCCTAAGTGAACCGGAAGCGGGCTCCGATGCGACTTCACAAGCGACGACTGCCATTGATTGCGGCGACCACTACTTACTAAACGGAACCAAGAATTGGATCACCAATGGCGGGTGCGCGGGCACGTACCTCGTCATCGCTCAAACCGATGTGGAAAAAGGCCATCGCGGCATCAATGCGCTCATTGTCGAACGGGACATGCCCGGTTTCATCGTCGGCGCCAAGGAAGACAAGATGGGCATCCGTGGATCCGACACCCACACGTTGATGTTCCAGGATGTCAAGGTCCCAAAAACCAACCGCATCGGTGAAGACGGCTTCGGATTCAAGTTTGCCATGAAAACCCTCTCAGGAGGACGCATCGGCATCGCTGCTCAAGCACTCGGCATTGCTTCTGGAGCTTATGAGCTGGCACTGGCTTACTCCAAAGAGCGAAAGGCCTTCGGTAAAACCATCAACAAGCACCAAGCGATTGCATTCAAGTTGGCCGACATGGCAACACAAATTGAAGCCGCCCGCCTGATGGTGATGAAGGCCGCCGCCCTAAAAGACGCAGGTGAAGACTACGACCTCGCATCCAGCATGGCCAAGCTGTACGCCTCTGAAGTAGCCATGACCCAAACTGTTGAAGCAGTTCAAGTGCACGGCGGCTATGGATTTGTAAAAGAATACCACGTCGAGCGCTTGATGCGCGACGCCAAAATCACCCAGATCTACGAAGGCACAAGCGAGGTCCAGAAAATTGTAATCAGCCGTTCCATATTGAAGGACTAGTTCACCAGGCGCTGATTGCCTGCGTCCCACAGTTCCTCTCCTGCTTGCGTGGTCACGACCACTTCCGGAATTCCATCGCCGGTTCGATCCTCCACCCGAACGCCAAGACCACGGGTCATCTGACTCAAACCGACCGGTTCGTTCAATCCAATGGTTCGCTCCTGAACCCACCCCGCTTCATCCACATACAGCACGGTGGAGGAAGCGATGTCTTTGCCCAAACGGAACGCCAAGCTTTGCCCCACCGGCACCTGCACCGCCGAACGGAACCGATCTTCACCGGTCCGATCGAGGATACGCACGGAACCGTCATCCTGCCCGGCAAAAATGTAGTCGCGAGGACCGATACGGAGGTGCGATAAGCTGATGATGTGTCGGCCCGACTGCGCTTTGAATTTCCAACCCGGTGTTCGCTCGCCTTCCTTTCGAAAGTTAAAAACCTCCCCGTTGGGAGCTGCCATTAGAAATCGGAATTGACGGTTTTTATCGTAATCGAATATGGCAAACGCAGAAAAACCCGTAGACCACCGTTTGGGGAATCCTTTTGCTTCACGCCCCAGGACATCGATAACATGAAAAAACCTTCCAGCGCCGATCGCTACTTGGTATTTCCCATTGCGGTAAAGATCGACTTCCCACACCTCCGGCACAGCACCAGGTTCGATTTCAATCTTCCACATTTCCCGACCATCTTCCCGGGCCACCACTCGGTTTTCCTCTGCTACCAACTCCATCCGTTTGCCGGAACGGTGATTGCGCGCGTACCCCAAAACGCCTGATGCAACCGACCTAGATGCATCAAACGATGCACCGGATTCCGCAGCAGCCGGAGTTGAGGATGTGCCGTCGCCGACCCATTCTTCCGTGACGGTCCATAACAACCGCCCATCAACCAAGGCTCGACCCGTTCTGGATTCTCCTTCGATATTCCTTGCAAAATCAAAAGCGGCAGGCACCTCACTCCCGCCAGATTCGTAGGCAGGAACCCGAGACCACAACGACTCCTCCCCCTGTGCAGGGATATACCACACGCCATTCTCCCATGAGCCATAGATTTGGACTGCAGTCATGGAATCCACCCCCGAATAGGCGTACAGGTGGACGCCATCAACAGAGCACGTTAACCAAGGCCCATCCACCAACCACTGCAGCGAGTCAGCCACATAGGCCGTTGCTACGGGGTAGGCACCAACCGCGGCTGATTCGACATCTGTATCCGCCGCCACACGGTCGTACCAAGTCTCCCATTGCTGGGGAAGCAATGGCTTTCCTTGGTCCGCAGCCCCTCCGATCTGGGTAACCAATTTTTCGGTCTTTCCTTCGCTTTCGTAGCGTTCGAAGGACGATTCAAGGGTTCCATCGCGAAGGAGCATCTGTACCGTTCGTCCCTCGGAACGCGGTTGCCAATGGGCTGCCATCAAACCGGGATTTACCTCCCAAGCTCCCAAAGAAGACCCCAGGATCCAACCACCCTGCCAAGCTTGGCTTTTCCAACCATTGGGCAATGACGTCGGAGCTGATGAGGAATGGAATATCCGTAAAGAATCTGCACTACGTGTGAAAGCCGTTAAGGTGCAGGATAGCGAGTCGGCAACTTCAAGTTCGTTCGGCCACACTGCAGGCTGTTCCCAATAATCAAATGCATCACTAACAACGTCAGTAGGGTCGACATACTGCAGCTCCTCAGCGCGCTTAGATAGCACCCATACCGCGCTTCCCAACACGGCCACAACCACACTGCCTATCGTAAGCCCACGCTGCCAAATCATGGAACGAAGTTCAGGAGATTCGACTCCAATTCGTACGGCCTTGTTGGGCACGTATCAACGCAGCCTTGAGGATAGCGTAGGCGGGTGACTCGAGGCGAGGATCTTCTTGAAGTATGCGGCTTCCGATGTACCGTGCGGTCGTGAGTAGCTCCCGATCGCGCAGCAAGTCTGCCATTTTTAGATCTGGAACACCCGATTGCTGAGTACCCATCAAGTCGCCAGGTCCACGCAATTCCATGTCCACCTCAGCCAATTCAAATCCGTCGTTCGTTCTGCACATTGTCTCCAATCGTCGTCGACCATCTTTGGAAAATTCATTTCCGGTTAATAGAATGCAGTAACTCTGCTCCGCTCCTCGGCCTACACGACCCCGCAACTGGTGCAATTGGGCCAGGCCAAAACGCTCGGCACTTTCGATGACCATTACGGAAGCATTGGGGACATTCACGCCGACTTCGATCACAGTTGTCGCCACTAGGATGTGGCTGGTTCCATTGACAAAACGCTCCATTTCCATATCCTTGGCCTCCGGTTTCATTTGACCGTGGACAATGCCAATGCGGAAATCCGGCAGTGGAAACCGCCTCGACATGCTCTCATAACCATCCATCAAATCCTTGTAATCAAGAGTGGCGCTTTCCTCAATCAACGGATAGACCACGTAAATCTGACGCCCGAGCTTGATTTCATCTTCCATGAATTGGAACACCGAGAGCCGCGCCTCATCGGTGCGGTGAACGGTTTTGATCGGCTTGCGGCCGGGCGGCATCTCGTCGATGACACTGACGTCCAAATCTCCGTAGGCCGTCATCGCCAAGGTTCGCGGGATGGGCGTTGCGGTCATCACCAACACGTGCGGTGCTGGATTGGATTTAGCCCAGAGCTTGCTCCGTTGCGCAACACCAAACCGATGCTGTTCGTCAATAATGGCCAGCCCCAAGCGCTTAAATTGAACAGCCGGCTCGATAAGGGCATGAGTCCCAATCAAGATATTCACCAGACCGTTCTCGAGGCCAGCGAGGATGGGCTTACGTTGCGCTGCCTTGACGCTTCCCGTCAACAGCTCCACCCGCACAGGCAAGTCAGAAAGGGCCTCTTGAAACGAGACGTAATGCTGATTGGCCAAAATCTCCGTAGGCGCCATGACACAAGCCTGGCATCCGTTATCCAAGGCCAAAAGCGCTGTCAAAAGAGCGACCATGGTTTTGCCACTGCCGACATCGCCTTGCAGCAATCGGTTCATGTGCCACCCGGTATTAAGGTCAGCGCGGATTTCGCGCATGACACGTTTTTGAGCGCCTGTGAGTTCGAATGGGATGTGTTGGCGATAGTAGGCGTTGAAAAGGTCCCCCACTTCTCCAAAACGCACGCCCGGAATATCTTGCGTGTGGGCTTGCTTTTGCTGAAGCAGCTTGATCTGAAGCAAGAGCAGTTCTTCAAATTTTAAGCTACGGCGGCTGATTTCGGCTTCCTCAACATTTCGCGGTGCATGCACCTGCCTGAACGCTTCGGCGCGGGAAGGAAACTGAAGCTCCGTTCGGATGGCTTCGGGCAATCGTTCGCAAGCACTGAATTGTGGATGCGCGAGCAGCGTTCGAACACTCTTCGCTAGTCCTGCGGAGGATAAGCCACGTTGTGTCAATTTCTCCGTGGTGGGGTAAACCGGCTGCAAACCTGCCCCTTTTCGTTGCTCGAATTGCCCCTCGAGCTCGATTTCGGGGTGGGGCATGTTCCAGCGATTTTGGTACTTGGTTGGCTTGCCGTAGACAACCACCTTCTGCTGTACTGGGATTTGTGAGGCCATCCAACGCGCGCCTTTGAACCAGACAAGATCAATTGTTCCCGATTCGTCCTTGAATTTGGCCACCAAGCGGGACCCGCGTTTTCCAGGTACTTGACTGATGCCTGTCACCACGCCTCGAAGCTGGACGGCCACAGCATCCGAAGAGAGGGCATCCACACGAGTAAAAACCGTGCGGTCCTCGTAGCGAAAAGGCAAATGTTCCAGCAAGTCCCCCGCTGAGTAAATGCCCAATTCCGTTCGCAACCACTCCGCACGCTTCGGGCCAATGCCTTTGACGTATTCGATGGGGGTATCAATGAAATCGGGTGCCATTTGTGAGTCCGTGATCGTACTTCGAAGGTCGGCGTGAACACCTTGAAATGCAACACCCACGAACGAAAAGAGCCAACCCAATGGCTAGCTCTTTTACGAATTGGAAGGCGCTATGATCAGTAGCCGTTCGCCAACATCTGCACCGGATTTTCCAAGTAGTTCTTGAAATCCTGCAAGAAGGCCGCACCGGAAGCTCCGTCCACCGAACGGTGATCGCAGCTCAAGGTGACCTTCATCACGTGCCCAGGCACCACTGCACCGTCCTTCACAACGGGAACATCATTAATACCGCCAACAGCCAAGATGCATGAATCCGGCGCGTTGATAATGGCTGTAAACTCATCAATACCGAACATACCCAGGTTAGAGATTGTAAACGTGTTTCCTTCCCAGTCGCTTGGCTGCAACTTCTTGTCGCGTGCCTTGCCGGCGAAGGCTTTGACTTCGGAACCAATCTGGGACATGCGCTTCAAGTCGGCATGGCGTACAACCGGCACGAGCAACCCTTCATCAACCGAAACCGCTACCCCAATGTGCACATGTTCATTGAATCGAATACGGTCTTCCATCCAGCTGCTATTCACGACCGGATGCTTTTTCAATGCTAGAGCCGCTGCCTTCACAACCATGTCATTGAAGCTGATTTTCACTTCTCCTCCATCGTTGATAGCCTTGCGCGTAGTCATCGCCACATCCATGTTCACACTGACAGTCAAGTAGAAATGGGGCGCTGAAAATTTACTCTCGGATAGGCGACGTGCGATGGTTTTGCGCATTTGACTGACACCCACTTCCGTGAACCGTTCAACGCCTTGAACCGGTGCACCGGCGCCATGCGCTTGGTAAGCTTCAACATCTCGTTTCACGACACGGCCGCCGTCACCAGAGCCGGGAATCATGGAGACATTTAACCCGCGTTCCTCGGCGAGTTTCCGCGCCAGCGGCGAGGCTTTCAATCGCCCATTTGTAGAGGGAACAGCAGGAGCCGGAGCCGGAGCCGCTGCAACAGGAGCGGGGGCCGGAGCCGGAACAGGAGCTACAGCCGGAGCCGGAGCCGGAGCAGGTGTCGGCGCCGGAACCGTAGGCACCGCCTCGATTTCAACTGGACTTTCAGCTGTTGGTGCTTTGGCCGCCTCTTCCAACACCGCCGAAATGTCCTCCCCTTGTTCTCCTAGGATACACAGGAGGCTGTCTACGGGTGCTGTTGAGCCCTGTTCCACTCCGATGTGCAAAAGCACGCCGTCGAAAAACGACTCGAATTCCATGGTGGCCTTATCTGTCTCTATTTCCGCGAGAATTTCACCGCTTTCCACCTCGTCCCCTACTTTCTTGAGCCAAGATGCTACCACGCCTTCCGTCATGGTATCGCTCAACTTGGGCATGCGAACAATTTCTGCCATTGTCTAAAGTATGTCGTGTTCTACTCGTCTTTTAATCAGTCGCGAACGAAGGGATAGTCTGCAGTAGCATAAACATCCTCATACAATTCACTGGCTTCTGGATACGGGCTATCCTCGGCAAAGGCTATGGATTCTTCAACCTGGGCCTTCACTTCCTTCTCCACAGCTTTTAAATCTTCTGCCGAGTTCCAGCCTTGTTTTATGAGCACGTTACGAACGTATTCAATCGGGTCTTGCTCTTGGTACTCGCTGAGCTCCTTCTTAGTTCGGTACTTCTGGGGATCTGACATAGAGTGCCCTTTGTAACGATACGTTTGAATGTCCAATAAAGTGGGGCCTTCGCCTTTACGTCCGCGTTCTGCAGCTTCTTTAATGGCGTCGTGCACAGCCTCTGGGCTCATGCCATCTACCGTGGCGGAGGGCATGCGGTAACTCGCTCCCAATTGCTCCAGGTCCGTCACGTTGGAGGTGCGCTCAACGGAGGTTCCCATGGCGTATTTGTTATTCTCAACGATGAAGATTACCGGCAATTTCAAAGTCATGGCCATGTTGAACGTCTCGTGCAAGATCCCTTGGCGAGCAGCGCCGTCGCCGAAGAAACAAAGCGTCACGTGGTCCTCGTTGCGGTATTTATCTGCAAAGGCAATACCAGCTCCCAATCCAATTTGACCGCCAACAATCCCGTGACCACCAAATAGATTGCGTTCCTTGTCGAACATGTGCATGGAACCGCCCTTGCCCTTGCTCGTACCTGTTCGTCGTCCGTACAATTCAGCCATTACGAACTTAGGATCGGTGCCCAGTATTAATGGATGGGCGTGATCCCGATAGGCGGTAATCATTCGATCTGTTGGGCGGATAGCCTCAGAAATACCTGCGAGAACTGCTTCTTGTCCTATGTACAAGTGGCAAAACCCGCCGAATTTTTGTTGGATGTAAAGCTGGCCACAACGCTCCTCGAACTTTCGCATGAGGTACATGTCGCGAAACCACCGCTGATAAACCTCCTTGGAGTGCGGTACAGATGCAGCTTTCTTGGTAGCCTTGTTCGGCGCTTTCGCCTTGGCTTTGGCCGGGGTTGTAGGTGTGCTTGTAGACATGATCGACTAGGTCTATAAGTACAAATATAGCTTCGACTTTTCGATGAATTGAAACCTGCATTTTAATTGCGTTTTAACGTGTCGGATACTATGTATTTAGTACACGAATATTTTGAGCTCCGCTTGAGCGTAAATGATTCGGTCAATGCCCAATTGGCGAACTCCAATCTGAGA
>NZGF01000022.1 GCA_002690915.1 Crocinitomicaceae bacterium | reverse complement strand
CTGTGAAAAGTACGTCACCGTCGGATAAAATGGTGTATCCTCCTCCTTCTTCACAGACAATGCCGTCACCATAAGAATCCTCAATGTTGAACTCATAGAGGACTTCATCGCACAAGTCGTCCGTTCCATTTACTCCAAGTTTGAAGTCTATAGAAGGAGTGCCTTTGAAATATCTAGGTATTCCTGGGAAATGATCTGTAAGAATATAATAATATGTTCCTTCCGGAAAATCAGGCGTTATGCCCTCTCTCCCGTTTGCTTCATCTAATGTTCCTAATCCGCTTTCGTATTCATAATCGTTGCTATATACACCATTATATTCATCACATGGAGCCGTAATACCGTCACCAGGGCGCATTCCTGTTTTTAATTTATAGCTCGATACCATTTCAATAATAGGAGAGCTAGAATCAAATGGATCTTCATAAGCATATTTATGGTAAATAGGAAAACCGTCTGCTGCGAAACCAACTAATGACATTTGATCGGTTGGTGAATTCTCGAAATAATCAGTTGGTATGGCATGATAATGATATTCGCCATTTTCATTAACATGACCTCCGTTGCAATCAAGCCCGAGATTTACATTTAAAGCTTCCTTATTCCATTCCCAATTAGTGTTCTCATCATTGATATTTCCATTGTGAGGAAATGGTTCTGAAGCTACCGGGTCAAGTTCAACCCCATTCAGCATTATACCAAAGGAATAAATTGGCCCTGAGTCAGGTCCACTAGTTGACAATAAAGGTGTTAAAGCTTGACTTAAATTTGGATTTACAGGGATGGCATAATTCTCATCATGCTCTGTTATTAAATGTGGATTGAGTGAGCCTGGTCCCTGTCCAAATAAACCAACCATATGGTCGGGTATACTATTTGAACTAATCGTTCTATGTGGACCATCTATTTCCATCGTAAAGACTGACTCAAATGGTAATAAATCCACACAGTCTCCTCTTGATTGGTCAAAAACTAAATCAGAATAACAGTCGTCGTCATTAGACGAAGCGGCCGAGCACATCGGATATAGGCAATCGGAATCAAAAATAGTGGTCGTTCCGTCGGTGCAGTTGATGTTGCCATAAGTCCACGATGTGCCATCGTGGTAAGCCCACGAATCCAAGTATTCCCAGTCTTCTCCTGTACCGTCGACGTTAACGTCACCAAAGGTTTCGATGACCGTATTCGATTCAAATAATTCAATGGCGTCGTTTCCATTCTGATTGACAAAACCTTCTTGAAACACGTGTTCGAAACCACCGTAGCAAGCACCGAAATAAACCTCAATATCGGAGCTTGAGCGGGCGACCAAAATGTCATCACCAGCACTGACAGCCATAGCAGGAAACGTGTATTCCATTCCTTCCGATCCATCACCGTTGTTGGCCACGCCCAAACCGAAAGCACTCAGGTCGGAAATATCTTCATTCGCTACCACATGGATGGCCTTGCCATTGCTGCCTCCAGAAGGAACCGTAAAATCCATAACTCCTTTCAACGACAATGCTCCACTTTGGTCAATGCCCGAATCCGCTGAGACATGAAACCAAGAAATCAAAAGTAGAGCAAGCATGGACAGCCGTCCAATAGTCAAAGCGAAAGTGCGCATAACAGTTCAAATTTGATAAGCGAGGACATTTAGTGATATGTCTCACAACTGTGAATATACGACCAATTTCGTTTTAAATTAAATCAAAACCCAATTTTCATCGTCAAAATCCTAATTTCAATCAAGCCATAATAGCCTCAATGTCGTCGGCTTCGACCGGGATATGTGCCATGAGATCTACATTACCGTCGTCTGTGATTAGAACATCATTTTCTAATCGTATGCCCAAGTTCTCTTCCCTAATGTAGATGCCAGGTTCAACCGTGAATACATGCCCCGATTGGATGGGTTCGTGCCAATGCCCAACATCGTGCACATCCAAGCCGATGAAATGGGAGGTGCCATGCATAAAGTACTTCTTATAAGCAGGCCAAGCGGGATCTTGATTGGCTACCTCCGCCGCCGTTATAAGTCCCAGGCTCAGCAATTCCTTGGTCATTAACTCCCCAACTTGCACATGATAATCGTGCAGGCTGACTCCGGGTTTCAGCAGGTTCATGGCACCGCGCATCACATTCAACACCGCGTTGTAAACGGCGCGCTGGCGGTCCGTAAACTTCCCGCTCACTGGGACGCAGCGCGTCATGTCCGCGGCGTAGTTGCCGTATTCCGCGCCCACGTCCATCAAGATGACGTCGCCGGCTTTGCACTCGGCACTGTTCTCGATATAGTGCAACACGCACGCGTTGAAGCCGCTCCCGACGATGGGCGTGTAGGCGAACCCGCGCGAACCGCGACGCAAAAATTCATGCATGAACTCCGCTTCGATTTCGTACTCCATCACGCCCGGTTTTACGAATTGCAAAACGCGCTCAAACCCCGCTTTTGTGATATCACATGCGCGCTGCATCTGATCCACTTCCTCTTGAGATTTGATAGCGCGCAAGCCGTACAAAATGGGCGCAGACCGCTCATACTCGTAATTCGGGTATTTGGCTCGTAACGCAGCATTCTCCCGATCCGTTCGGGTCTCAACGGTATTGCGAGCACGAGTGTGTGGGTTGTCGTTGAGGTACAGCGCATCCGCTTCGGCCATGAGGCGGTGAAGGGTGCGTTCCAATGCTTTTGTCCACTGGATATTCGCGATACCCGTTGCAGCTTTTGCTTGGGGCTTATCCAATTTGGCCCCCTCCCAAATGGCGAGCTCTTCATTGGTCTCCAATGTGAACAAGATCTCGCGATCGTTCGGGTTGTGTGCATCGGGGAACAACACCAACACCGTCTCTTCTTGATCAACGCCGGTCAACCACAAGATGTCACTGGCTTGTTTGAACGGCAAGGTGCCGTCCGAACTCGTCGGGTAGATGTCATTGGAGAAAAAGACTGCAATCGAACGTGGCTTCATCTGGGCCAAGAAGTTGGCGCGGTTGCGCTTGTAGAGTTCAGCGGAAAGGGATTGATATCGCATGGAGCTAAGATACCAAAAGGCTTGCTGAACGCAGTATCTTTGTCGCATGACAAATGACGTGCACCAAGCCCCCAAGCCGGTAGGAGCGTACCCCTTCGCTCGCAAAGCTGGAAACCTTCTCTTCTTGAGCGGAGTGGGACCACGAGTCGCGGGCAGTGACGGCAACGACAGTGGCGTGCCAGGCCTAGAATTAGACCACAATGGGAACTTCATTGAATTCGACTTTGAGGCACAAGTCCGCAGCGTTTTTGCCAATGTCAAGGCCATCCTCGAAGCCCACGAAAGCAGCTGGGAAAAACTCATTGATATCACGGTCTTCCTTGTGGATATGAACCGCGATTTCAAAACGTTCAATCGCATTTACGCCGAATACTTTCCTGATTCCGCGACCCAACCCTGCCGAACGACGATTGAAATCAACCGCCTGCCAACACCCATCGCCATCGAGCTGAAGTGCACTGCCTCAGTCGCGTCATAACCCATGCCAAATCGCCCACGCTAGAAGGTTGAGAAGTCTGTGGTTTGGGGTGTGCTATTGACCGGAATTTTCCGAATTTGCTCCCATGGGAGATCAACACGCCTTTGAAGAGGACATCCTGAAAAAACTGGAAGCGCTTTCCAACAAATATGCCGCCATGGGGCAAGACCTCAGCGCTTACTTGGACGGGCTGCTTTACGCTGATTACCTGACCTATTGGGATTACATTAACCTCGATACACTGTTGAGCCTGCAACATCCCATCACACCGTTTCCGGACGAGTCCATCTTCATTGTTTACCACCAGATCACGGAGCTGTATTTCAAGCTCGCCTTGCACGAACTCGAGCAGTTGAACACCGCTGCGCCTGCCGACGCCGCGTCCATCCTCAAACGTGTCACCCGTGTAAATCGCTATTTTGAAGCGCTGACCCACAGCTTTGAAATCATGGTCGACGGCATGGACCAAGACCAATTCCTAAAATTCCGGATGTCTTTGCTTCCAGCAAGTGGATTCCAAAGTGCGCAATACCGTAAAATTGAGATCCGATCCACGACGTTCAATCGGTTGCTAAACGAAGATCAGCGCGACGCGAATGAAAAGCATCAGCCAGGAGACATCGAAAGCCTGTATCCCAACATTTACTGGAAAGCTGGAGCTGTGGAGCTCGCATCTAGCAAAAAGACCCTCACCCTTCGTCAATTCGAAGTGAAATACGATAGTGCCTTGTTGGAGCTCGCTGAGAACACCTTTGAAGTCAACCTCAGGTCGTTATGGCAAGCCTTGCAACCTGAGCAACAAACAGACGAATTGAAGCAGGCCCTGCGTTGGTTGGATGTTAATGTCAATATCAATTGGCCCCTCAGTCACTACAAAAGCGCTGTGCGCTACCTCCAGCGCAACCCGGAAGACATCGCCGCCACCGGCGGTACCAACTGGCAGAAATACCTGCCTCCGCGATTCCAGAAGCGCATCTTCTATCCGGAATTGTGGAGCGCAACCGAATTGAGCGAATGGGGAAAGAAATGGGTCGAGAAAGAAGTGTTCGGTCGCAATTGATGCAGCGCTGGCTCTCGCTCCTAATCCTTTGCTGCGGCATTCTGGCCTGCGGCGACCCCGGTGAAGGCTCCGCATTGACCAAACCTGAAGCACCACCGTACATTCCAATCGAGCGCTTCGGTGTGATATGGGACGGGCTGCAAATTGATTCCGGGACGGTTCAATCCGGACACTCCCTTTCTCACATTCTTGGCCCCGCCGGCGTATCCGCAGGGGCGATTGCTACGCTAGCTAATCAAACCAAAACCACCTACGACGTCCGGAACATCCGCGCCCAGCAACCCTACTGGATCGCCTTCGATGAAGACAGCGTGCAACCCGCTCGGTACTTCGTATACCAGCGCAATGCCACACAATACGCCCGATTTGACCTTCGCCCTCCCTACGGCGTGGCATTGGAATCATACTCCACCGACACCTTGATTGAACGCGCCCACGGCATCATTGAGTCCAGCCTTTACGTGGACCTCGAACGGGTCGGAGCACCCTCCAACCTCGCGCTCTCCATGGCTGCGGTATACGCGTGGACCGTGGACTTTTCGCGCCTGCAAGAAGGGGATGCATTCGACGTTTTGTACGAACGTGTGTACGTCAACGACCAACCCGTCGGCATGCCCCGTGTCATCGTATGCCACTTCGAGCACCGCGGCAGCAAACTACCCGCGTATAGGTTTGATCAAGGTGCCGGAAACGACTACTTCGACGAAGACGGCAACAGCCTGCGCAAAGCGTTCCTCAAGGCACCGGTAGAATTCAGCCGCATCAGCAGCCGGTACAACCTCAAGCGCTTCCACCCTATCCTAAACCGCACCAAAGCGCATTACGGCACTGACTACGCCGCACCTGCTGGCACTCCCATCCTAGCCGTAGGCGACGGTGTTGTGACGAAGTCCAGCTACACCAAGGGCAACGGCAAATACGTGAAAATCCGCCACAACTCTACCTACAAAACCCAGTACTTACATATGTCCAAGCGCGCGGTCACCGTCGGCGAACACGTGCGGCAAGGTCAAGTCATCGGATACGTCGGATCCACAGGGCTCGCTACTGGTCCCCATGTCTGCTTCCGGTTCTGGAAAAATGGCAAGCAAGTGGACCACCTAAAGGAAGATTTCCCGCCTTCTGAGCCCATCGAAGCCAGCCAAATGAATGCTTTTCAAGCAGCTGTCAGCGAATGGCGCGCACGCATCCAAGACCGGGAATTTGCCGTTCGCTGAACGGCCCGTGCAACCCTTCGCCCTTTGACCGGGTTTTGGTCGTGGTTAGGTTAACCCGTGGCGCCTTTATCCCCAATTGTGAAACCTGCAAGATCTCGCAATGTTGAAAGGGTGGGGCGCCACGTTTTTTAGACCTGTTTTTGGGACTGAAAGGCGACGCCGTAGTACTTCATTTGCTGCACCATGGAACGCAAGCCGTTGGCCCGTGTTGGGCTCAAATGAGCGTCCAATCCAATTTTTTCGATGAACCAAAGGTTCGCTTGAGCGACGGCTGCTGGTGACAAACCGCTCAAAACCCGAACCATCAACGCGGCCAACCCCTTGGTGATAATAGCATCACTATCAGCTCGAAATTTCACGTTGCCCGCATCGTCCTTGTCAGCCAAAAGCCACACCCTGGATTGACATCCGCGGATCAGGTGCTCTTCCAATTTTTCATCTTCAGAAATCGGAGCGAGTTCTTTGCCCAGTTCGATGATGTGCTCATATCGCTCCATCCAGTCTTCGAAAAACTCAAATTCTTCGGCGATTTCGTGTTGGCGCTGTTGGAGAAGGTCACTCATGGTTCGGTAGGATTAGAAAGGTCAATCACGCAGCATACGGACCGCTCGGATCGTTCCGGACACCAGAGTATCCACTTCTTGCAGGGTGTTGTACGCGCCGAAAGAAGCGCGAACTGTGCCAGGGATGCCGTAGCGTTCCATAAGGGGCTGCGTGCAGTGATGACCGGTGCGAACCGCGACCCCCTGCGAGTCCAGCAAGGTACCGATATCGTAGGGGTGCGTTCCGTCCACAACAAAGCTCACAACTCCGGAAGCCAAGGGTGCGTTGCCAATGAAACGAATTCCCTCAATGCTGCTCAGTCCTTTTCGGGCGTGCGCAGCAACCATGGTCTCGTGGTCCATGATGGCGTCCGCCCCAATTCCATTTAGCCAATTCAAGGCAACCCCCAACGCTATCGCACCGCTGATGTGCGGTGTACCCGCTTCAAACTTGTGGGGCAAGCCGGCATAAGTTGTACCGTTCTCAAAGCTGACTACGTCAATCATTTCACCCCCGCCACGCCAAGGCCGCATTGCTTCGAGCAACTCGCGCTTGCCATACAAAACGCCGATTCCGGTGGGCCCGTAAGCTTTGTGACCCGAAAAAATATAGAAGTCACAATCCAAGGCTTGCACGTCTACTTCCATGTGTGGAATGGCCTGGCACCCGTCGATAAGCACCGCGGCCCCCGCGGATTTGGCTAACGCCGTCAACGCCTGCGCATCGTTGACGGTTCCTAGCGTATTGGATACGTGTGTGAAAGCAAAAAGCTTCGGGCGCTGCGCCAATTTCTGCTGGAGTTGTTCGGCATCCAACGTGCCGTCATCTTGCACATCCACTACCTCAATTGAAGCCCCCACCTCTTCCGCGAGCATCTGCCACGGCACGATGTTGGCGTGATGTTCCATCCGGGTCAGCACGATGGTATCACCTCGGCCAATTTGATCGCGGCCCCACGTCTGTGCCACCAAGTTGATAGCGTCTGTTGCCCCCGCCGTCCAAATAACTTCACTCGATTCCGCAGCACCAATGTGCTGTTGCACTATTGTTCGCGCGTTCTCAAAAGCATCTGTTGCCTGTTGCGAAAGCGCATGCACACCACGGTGCACGTTGGCATGGTAGTGCATAAGGTACTCTCGCTGGGCTTCTATTACAGCGATGGGCTTCTGTGAAGATGCTGCGTGGTCAAGATAGACCAATGGCTTCCCGTTCACCTCCCGGTTCAAGATGGGAAACTGGAGCCGAAGAGCAGATGCGTCCAAGGCCGAACTCATGCTTCGTCGTTGGGGTGATCGCTCCAGACCTCCCAACCGTGCTTTTCCGCCAGCCGGTGCTCGACCTCAAGACGGACTTCCAACACAGCGAGTCCTTTAAGGACGTCGCCGATAAAAGCGCGAACCAGCATCGCTTTCGCCGCCTCCAGACCTACCCCGCGAGAGCGGGCGTAAAACAGCGCGTCCGAGTCGAACTGCCCCACGGTGCAGCCGTGGCTGCACTTGACATCATCCGCATAAATCTCCAATTCAGGTTTGGCATTAATGCTCGCTTTCTTACTGGCGAGAATGTTGGCGTTCTGCTGATAAGCATTGGTCTTTTGGGCGTCGGGGCGCACGAATACTTTACCGTTGAACACACCCGTGCTCTTGCCGTACAGAATGCCTTTGTAGTTCTCCGAGCTGGTGCAGTGAGCCACGCAGTGGTCCACCGTAGTGTGGTTATCCACGAATTCGCCTTCCCCCGGGAGGAATGCACCGTTCAATTCCGCATGGGCTCCTTCGCCGTTAATGCGGAAGGTCAAATCATTGCGCACCCAAGCACCGCGCACCGTGATGGTGTGCACTTCCGCATGGGAGGCTCGATGCTGGCGAATGTCTTCAAATGCAATGTGGCGCACGGTTCCTTCCTCGTCCTGCACCTTATCGATGTGCAGGCGAGCTCCTTCACCAACATCCGCTCGGGTCAATACGTTTACAGATCCTTCAGCGCCTGCGTGGGCTGTTGACCACTGAACCATTTTCACCGAAGCATTGAGCGCCAGGGCGATGTCGTGCCGCAACACATTGAATGCACCTTCACCGGATGTGTGGTGGTGAATCAAAATAGGGCGGTCCAGCTCAACACCTTGAGCCACTCGCAGGTAAAGCCCTTCTTGGCTGTAGCGGCCATTGAGGCCCGCGAACCAATCCGATGTTTCGGGCGAAAAGGAATCGGTGTCTTGCAGCTTCGCATTTCCACGTTGAGAAAGCGGCATGCATGTTACGCCGGTGTGGACTGGCAAATCGCTGGCCACCGCATCAAACGCACCGTTGACGAACACGAGGCGGTACGCATCCAAACCCGGTACCGGATTGGCTTCGCATCCCGCAGCCGCAACCGTATTCACATCAGAAGCCAACACATCCTTCCACCACGACGCCACCGGCGTGTACTTCCACCGCTCTACGCGGCGGTGAGGCACCGGCACAGCATCCAAGGCCACGTCGGCCTGCACACCCAAGATCGCATCCAAAGCCGAGACCAGGGCTGCTCCCGAGGCTTCGGAGGCAGCGTGCCTTGCTTCGGCTTTCGGCCGGTCCATCAATTGGGGTTTAGCGCTGTCCATCAGGCGACAATGTCTTCTTTAATCCAGTCGTATCCTTTTTCCTCGAGCTCCAACGCCAATTCTTTGCCGCCGGAACGAACAATGCGCCCGTCCACGAGCACATGCACGACATCCGGTACGATGTAATCTAACAAGCGTTGGTAGTGGGTGATAACGAGGAAGCTGCGTTCTGGTGAGCGCATGGCATTCACGCCTTCGGACACGATACGCAGGGCGTCGATATCCAAGCCCGAGTCGGTCTCATCCAAGATGGCGAGCTTGGGTTCGAGCATAGCCATTTGGAAAATCTCGTTTCTCTTTTTCTCTCCACCGGAAAAGCCTTCGTTCACCGAGCGGTTGCGAAGGCGTCCGTCCAACTCCACGAGTTTGGCCTTTTCCTTGACCATATCGAGGAACGCCTTCCCCTTGATGGGTTCCAAACCCTCGTGTTCACGCTTGCCATTCACCGCGGCGCGCATGAAATTGATGTTCGATACGCCCGGGATTTCAACGGGGTACTGAAACGCCAAGAATAGGCCGGCGCGGGCGCGCTCTGTGGCATCCATGTCCAACAGGTCAACGCCATCAAAATCTACCGTGCCCCCTTCAATTTCATACTCTTCACGGCCCGCCAACACCGATGCCAGCGTGGATTTGCCCGATCCGTTAGGGCCCATGATGGCGTGCACCTCACCAGGGTTGATGGTCAGGTTAAGGCCCTTCAAAATGGATGCTTCTTCGACCGAAGCCTTGAGTTCATTGATTTTCAACATTATCCTACGCTTCCTTCGAGTGAGATGGACAATAACTTTTGTGCCTCAACAGCAAATTCCATAGGCAGCTGATTCAACACTTCTTTGGCATACCCGTTCACAATCAAACTGATCGCTTGCTCGGCGTCGATGCCCCGTTGCAAGCAATAAAAGATCTGATCCTCGCCGATTTTGGAAGTGGTGGCTTCGTGTTCCACTTGCGCCGTCGGATTTTTCACCTCTACATACGGGAACGTGTGAGCGCCGCTGGTATCCGTCATGAGAAGCGAATCGCATTGGGAAAAATTACGGGCATTCTCCGCCGAGGGCATGATCTGCACCAAACCACGGTAACTGTTGTGGCTATTGCCCGCGCTGATGCCTTTGGAGATGATCGTCGAGTGCGTATTCTTCCCCAGATGAATCATCTTGGTGCCCGTATCCGCTTGCTGCGCGTTGTTGGTCACTGCCACGCTGTAAAATTCTCCCACGCTGTGGTCGCCCTTCAAAATGCAACTGGGGTATTTCCACGTCACGGCACTTCCGGTCTCTACTTGAGTCCAGCTGATTTTTGAGCGGCGGTGACAAATGCCGCGCTTCGTAACGAAGTTGTAGACGCCACCTTTTCCGTTCTCATCACCCGGGTACCAATTCTGTACAGTCGAGTATTTGATTTCCGCTTCGTCCAATGCCACCAACTCCACAACGGCAGCGTGCAACTGATTCTCATCGCGTTGGGGCGCCGTGCATCCTTCAAGGTAGCTGACATAACTCCCTTCGTCCGCCACAACCAACGTGCGTTCAAACTGGCCCGTACCGGATTCATTGATGCGGAAATAGGTGCTTAATTCCATGGGACATCGCACGCCCTTAGGGATATAGCAGAATGATCCGTCCGTAAAGACCGCCGAATTCAATGCGGAGAAGAAGTTATCGCGGGTTGGAACCACCGCACCTAGATGCTTTCGCACCAGGTCCGGATGTTCCTTAACTGCATCGCTCATCGAGCAGAAGATGATACCCAGCTCCGCGAGTTTGCCTTTGAAACTGGTCGCAACGGAAACAGAGTCCATGACAAAATCCACCGCTACTCCCGAAAGTCGCTTCTGTTCTTCCAGGCTGATACCAAGCTTGTCCATGGTGCGGCGCAATTCTGGATCCACATCGTCCATGCTGTTCAGCTGCTTGATTTGCTTCGGAGCAGCGTAGTAACTGATGGCTTGGTAATCCGGCTTCTGGTAATTCAAGTGGGGCCAATTGGGCTCCTCCATAGTTTGCCACACCGCAAACGCCTCAAGTCGCCACTGCAAAAGCCATTCCGGCTCCTCCTTTTTGGCCGAAATCATGCGAATAACGTCCTCGGACAAGCCTGCAGGAGCTTTGTCCGACTCAATTTCAGTGGTAAAACCAAATTCGTAGGACTTCCCTGTTAACTCTTCTAGAACCTTATCTTTCCCGTCGTATGCCATTGCAATCTCCTTCTAACTTAACGCTCGTTAAAGAGAGAAACTCTCACCGCAGCCGCATGTTCTATTGGCGTTCGGATTGTGAAACTGAAATCCTTTCCCGTTCAAGCCGCCGCTGAACTGCAATTCTGTGCCCACCAGGTATAAATAGCTCTTGCGGTCCACGACGATTTTGACACCCTTGTCTTCGAACGTTTGGTCACCGTCTTGCATTTCGTGATCAAAGGTCATCTCATACATCAGCCCGGAACACCCCCCTCCTTTCACGCCGACCCGCACGAAACTCCCTTCAGGCTGGTCCTCAGCATTCAGCAATTTTTGTACTTCGTCGCGGGCGCTTTCATCGACTGTAATCATCGCTATTCCATTGATTTTGTTGTAAATATACGCTATTGAAAAACGTTCTAAACTACAAACGCTGAGCCGTGGGCAACGAATAACAATCCTTTGCAAACCCTTGCTCGATTCGATGCATCTTTGAGGCACACAAAAGCACATGTCCTCATCCGCTAAGAAACCCTCAGGAGCTCAAATCACCACAGCGGTCACCACTATTGTCGGCATGAGCCTTACCCTGCTGCTCATCGGTCTGCTCATAACGATTGGATTCCTCGGGTATAGATGGGAACAGGAGCTTCGGCAGGAGGCGCGCGTGCAGGTCTTCTTTCTGCGCGATGTCGACCCGATGGTCCTCGCTACCGCGCGTGAAATTTTGCGCACAGATCCGGGAGTCGAATCCTCTCAGTTTCTCGATGCCAAATCCGCAAGCCAAGATTTGGAGTCCGCCCTCGGCGAGTCGTTTGTCGATTTTCTCGGGTACGTCCCATTGGCCGATGTTATGGACCTGAGGATGACGCCCGAATCGAGCACCACGATTGCCCTTACAGAGGCCGAGGCGCGCATGGAGCGCATCCCCGGTGTGAGTGAAGTAGTGTGGCAGGACGAATTGCTGGGCCAAATTGAATCCACAATTCAACGGCTCGTTTGGCCCTTGATCGGGTTGGCGCTGATTTTCTTGTTTGCGGCGATTGCCCTGATGAACAACACCATTCGATTGACCGTTTTCGCGCGTAGAATGGTCATCAAAACAATGCAGCTCGTCGGCGCACATCCGCAAGCCATACGCGGACCATTTTTGAAACAGGGGCTCTATTTCGGTCTAATCTCAGGAGGTGTTGCCTTTGCTTCGGTTAATGGCATCCTCGCCCTGACGCACCTTCAAAACGCCTCCGTTCTCATTCCATTTACACCTGCAGTCCTGGGCGCGTTGCTTGCCGCCCTGCTCGGACTGGGCGCTTTATTTGGCGTTGCATCCACCGCAGTCGCAGTAAACCGATTTTTAAAAAAACGCTTGGATACCTTGCATTAAATTTGATCCATGAGTGCACCGCAAACGTCCCCCAATGGGTTCGCCTTGACGCGAACCAATTACCAATGGATGATCATTGGAATCCTAATCTTGATTGTGGGTTATTTGCTCATGTCGGGCGGAGCGGCTGAAGATCCAACCGCCTTCAGCGAGGAAATTTTCAGCACCCGCCGCATCACCATCGCGCCCATCGTTGTGCTTGCAGGATACGGCACGATTTTTTATGCTATACTGAAACGCTAATGTCCCTGTGGGAGGCCATTGTTCTTGGAATCGTTCAGGGGCTCACAGAGTTCTTGCCCGTGAGCAGTTCAGGACACCTCGAGTTGGGTAAGGCCTTGTTCGGTCTGCAGGACGTCGACCTCACGTTCAGCATTCTCGTTCACGGCGCCACAGCGTGCAGCACCCTCGTGGTATTTCGCAAAGACATTGCGTCATTGCTTTTCGGCGTTTTCACCTCAAACACTTCAGAGCGCAAAACCGCACATTCTTACATAGCTTGGCTCGCGCTGTCGACCTTACCAGCTGTGATTGTGGCCTTTACAATGCGCGATTTCCTGGAAGAATCCTTCTTGGAACACCCTCACCGCGTGGGCTGGTCGCTTTGTGCAACCGCGCTCATCCTATACGTGTCAGAGCGCATCGCCCGCAAAACTTCGAACACCCTCAGCTGGAGCAGAGTTCTATGCATCGGCCTGGCCCAAGCCCTGGCCATTGTGCCGGGGATTAGCCGTTCGGGATCGACCATCGGAGCAGCAGTAGCGTTGGGAATTTCACGTGAAGAGGCTGCTCGTTTCAGCTTTCTCATGGCGCTGCCCGTCATCTTTGGAGCCACAGTTCTGGAATTAAAAGACGTCTTGGAAACGGGAGGGGGTGAACAAGCATTCAATGGCATCGCCTATGCCGCTGGAACTTTAGCTGCTTTTGTCAGTGGCTGGGCGGCCTGCCAGTGGATGATCCGCTTGGTGAAACGCACGAATCTGAATGTGTTTGCCGTTTACTGCTTAATCGCTGGCGTTGCAGCCATTCTATTTATTTGAAACACACTATGACCGTGACCACCCCCCGTCTCGTTATTTGCTTTTTATTCGCCGCTTTGGTATTGGGCAGCTGTTCCAACGTCACCTTTACTGAACCCATGCCTTTGAACCGACGCGATCTCCCCAAATTCCCGCCGAAGTGGCGGGGGGGATGGACCGACAGCGACGATATGGTCATTACCATCGGGGACACCTATTTCGAAGGCAACGACTTAGACAAAATAATGCTTAGCGAGAATGTGCTGCTGCGACGCTTTCATGGTCACTTGGTGCTGAACCAGCCAGAAGAAAACGGTGAATGGTCCATCCTGCTAGGGCGCCGTTGGAAAGATGAATTGAAACTGTGGACATTCGATGGCTCTGAAGACTCCAAGGTAGCCGCGTGGGCCGCCGTGCTAAATGATAGCTCCATAACAGAATTCGTGAGCGATGAGCAACTTGAAGTGAAGTCTTACGTACTCGATCCAGAGAACAACGCCGCCTTCCGAAAGCTCATTACCGAAGGTGGATTGACCGAATCTTATACACTGCAGCGGGTTAACCCCTGAGGCCAGTTGCCTCAAAATTTGGCGTTCAAAGCCACTTCATCCCAATTGATAAGGCTCAAAAAGCCCTGAATGTAATCTTTTCGGCGGTTCTGGTAATTGAGGTAATAGGCGTGCTCCCAGACATCCATCCCGAGCAATGGTATCCCTGGACGTTCCACGATATTCGCCATGAGCGGGTTGTCCTGATTGGCCGTGCTGGTCACTTCCAATTGACCTTCCGAATTGCGAATTAGCCAGGCCCACCCGCTACCAAACTGTGAAGCTCCAGCAGCTGCAAATTGATCCGCAAAAGCCTCTACCGAACCGAATGTAGACTCCAGTTCCTCCTTCAGCACTCCCTCCGGTGTCGTCGCTCCGCCCGGTGTTAAAACACGCCAGTACAAGGTGTGGTTGTAGTGCCCGCCTCCATTGTTGCGGAGTGCCGTCTGCCCAGGCGACAATTCTGCCAGAAGTTCAATCAGTTCCTTTCCATCATGCGCCCCGTCTGAGGTACGCAGGGCGTTGTTTAGTTTGCGAACGTATCCGGCATGGTGCTTGCTGTAGTGAATTTCCATGGTGACCGCATCAATCTTTGGCGCCAATGCCGCCACATCGTATCCCAAAGGCTCTTGGTCAAACCCAAAAGGCCGGGGTCGAGCCGCCTTTGCCCCGCTTCCACAGCCAACAATTGGTGCCACTAGCATTCCCGCACCAACGGTTCCTGCCAATTTGATGAACGTTCTTTTCTTCATGGAGCAAAGATGGGTGTTCCACGTCAAAGTGTGCAAATTCCACACAATGCTTCTGCACCTGCCGTCGTTGAACACTGTAGTTTCGAAGGATTAAAGCCATGGTCAGAAAACGCGCACTCATATGGGGAACACTAGCTGCCATCCTACTGTTAACGGGCGCGGGCACCGGGTGGCTCGCACTGAACCAAGACAAGCTTGCACGAACGCTTATTGAACGCCTGGAGGCTCACCTACTCACGGATGCTCAAATCGACCACATCGACTTGGACATCTGGTCGCACTTCCCCAACGTCACACTCGTCTTGCACGACACTTGGCTGCTGGGGTCACACTCTGCTAACGATACACTGCTCAAAGCAGAGGAGCTCTCCATCGCATGCAACGCCCTTCACCTGATCAGTGGCAACTACGACCTCAAAGCGCTGGACCTGAGCCAAGCATCCCTATCCATCGCATCCAACTCCAACGGTTGGAACACTTCTGTTTGGGATGCCGGTGACGAGGATACTAAGAACGGAGATTTTGCAATCGATCAATTGGCGCTTGCTGGCGTTCAACTGGTGGTCGATGGGCAGAGCGCATTCGTAGATGAAGCGGCCCTCCAGCTAAAGTGGACCGAAACAGGTCTCGTGGCGAGCGGAGGGGGACGATTCGCATCGGTACACGCTGATGATTTTACCACAACTCATCCCTTGACTTGGTCGGGAAAAATCGACTGGAATACCACCGCAGACACCGCTCAGATTTCCGTTTCATCCTTAAAGTGGGCTGGGGTTGAAGCGTCACTTCAAGCTACCCGAAATGACATGTGGACGGTCCAGGGCGCTGTCGAATCCCTCACGCTGGATGCCTTACGAGAGCTCGTTGCGTTACCCGCCGATTTCGAGGCCCTCGACAGTGAAGCCACAGCCGACGGCGCATTTGCATGGGACGGCCACGCCTTCAAGTCAAATTGGACCTTATCGTCCGCTCCGTGGGATGTCCCTTCCGGTGACCAGATCCTGACCGTTCAAGGAGACGCACGCTTGTGGGTGAAATGTGAAGGGGGTACTTGGAGGGCTGATGCCCCGCATGTCGCTTTGAACACGGAAGGCATGGAATGGACCGGCAAAGTGGAGCGCATCCTTTTCGATACCGGAAGTTTCGAGGCGACGGGATCGGGTACGGTCCGGTGGCCTGATGCGGGTTATAAACCTTTATCAGGGACCAACTGGCCCACGAGCGGGCGGTTTAATTGGGACGGAATGATCCAGCGAAAACGAAACGGCACCGTGGATTGGGATGGGCTTTGGTCGTTGACAGACGGCGCTGGAACCCTCAACGAAACGCCTTGGATGGCTGCCGGCCACGGATCCCTTGACGGCGCAGACCTCGTCGTTGAAGCCTTCGATGGAACGTGGGGGGAAATCGCCGTCGAGGGTAACGTCCGAGGGCAACTGCCTCTGGTAGAAACCCTTCGTTCCAATTGGACTGGCTCATTTGTGCTTCCGGAATTGACCTTCAGCTTGGCAGACACAGGCTCCATCGCCCTTGCGGATATGCAGCTTCCTGTCGGAATGAAAGCACAATGCGACCTATCCATCGGAACCATCCAATACGACGGGTGGCAACTGGCCTCTGCGACTTTGGCGCTAGAGGGCGATAACGACGGTTGGTCCATGCCTCATTTTCACGCCGAAACGCTCGACGGATCGCTCAGTGGAGACGGGACGTTGTCTTTTTATTCCGGGGCGCAAGGTGCCAAAATTTTGCTGCATCCCACCGCTTCTTCCTGCGATTTGCCGCGTTTGTTTCAAGCTTTTGACAATTTCGAACAAACCACACTGCGTGCGGAACACTTAACCGGATCTTTCGATGCCTCAGGCTCTGTGCAACTCAATATTGATAATGCCTTTAATTGGAGCCCTGAAAACTTCGATGTGCTCGGGTCAGCAGCCATTCATTCCGGCGAAATCACTGACCTCGAAGCCTTTCAGGAAATCGCTGATTACCTGCGAAACAACCGCCTTATGGCCCCACTGGTCAATCCCGATGATCTATCACAACGGCTGAAACACGTTGAATTTGAGCACGTCGAATCGCCAGTCTACATCTCAAATGGTACGGTACAATTGCCACATACCGAAATCAGATCGTCAGCCATGGACATCACGCTCGAAGGACAATACCGTTTCGATGCATCCATCGATTACACCCTCGGTTTTGCCATGCGCGACCTGCGTGCCACTAGCGAAAATGAATTTGGAACCATCACAGACGACGGATTGGGACACCAATTTTTTGTTTCCATGAAAGGAACCCTAGAAGACCCCGAATACGGATGGGACCGTGACGCGCAAAAAAATCACCGCAAAAAGAATTTCCATCGGGAAAAAGAACTGCTAAAAGAACTGTTCCGAAAATCAAATCCATGAGTGAATCCTCCCTCAACCACCTTCAAACAGCTCGCACTGCCTTGAATGAATGTCAAGCCTTGCTCGCAGATGAATCGCCCGTGTGGACAGATCTCCATGCCACTTTGCACAAAGCCCAGCAGGCCATCGCTGTCGCAGAATACTGCAGTAAAAAGGCAATGGATGCCTCGGCTTCCACCACAGAATCCAAGAGCTTTCCAATCCACAAACCCATCGCTCCAGAGCCTGTCATTCCAGAGTCCATCGTTCAAGAATCGGAAACGACAACAGAGTCGGAGCCTTTGCCCGCAGCTGGAGCCTCTTTGGCCGAACGCCTGAGCGAACAGCGGCTGGCAAGCCTGAAAAACAGCTTGAGCATCAACGACCGCGTACGGTTCGCTTCGTTATTGACGGATGGGGATGTCCCCGCTTTATTGGCGTTGTGCGGCACGTTGGAAAAACTCCAGAGCTTTGAGGCCGCGCAGGTCTTAATCTTGGAAACGGCCGGTGACTTGGATTGGGACGATGAAGAAAATGGTGGGGTCGAGTTCCTTGCCTTAGTGCGCCGTTTATTTGCAATAGAATGAACTCCTCCAACCGCACTTTAGGCACACTGTATTTGGTTCCCACTCCCATCGGCAACCTCTCGGATTTCACGCCAAGGGCTATAGCGGTGCTCAATGAAGTTGCGTACATCCTAGCGGAAGACACCAGGAAAACGGGGAAGTTGACGCGGCATTTTCATATCGTCACACCGCTCAAAGCATTCCACCAACACAACGAACACAAATCAACTCCGGGATGGATTCAGGCCTTACAAAACGGACAGTCCCTAGCCGTCTGCTCCGACGCCGGAACCCCCGGTATTTCAGATCCAGCCTTTTTGCTCGTACGTGCCTGCGTTGAGGCTGAAATTCCCGTTGTATGCCTGCCTGGCCCAACAGCATTCGTGCCCGCCCTCGTCACATCGGGAATCCCGTGCGACCGGTTTGTATTTGAAGGATTCCTGCCGCATAAAAAAGGCCGCCAAAAACGCCTCAGCTTGCTCGCAGATGAGCAACGGACCGTTGTTTTTTACGAATCCCCCCACCGCATCATCAAGCTGCTTCAAGAATTGCAAACGCACTGCGGTTCACACAGGTGGGTCGCTTGCTCAAGGGAAATCAGCAAACTGCATGAGCAAACAGTTCGTGGTACAATCACTGATGTGCTCGACCATTTCAATAGGCACGAGCCTAAAGGCGAATTCGTTGTGGTGCTCGCCGGCAAAGAGTAAAATCAGAACAGACGTCCATGCAGGTCACTGACTTGCTGGATACCAACCAATTGCATTTCCGTGCCTTTCGACACCTCGATGTTTCGTGCGTGACCGCTGTAAAACATACGTTTCATCCCTAATCTGTTCGCTTCTGCGATGCGCTGATTCATCCGCGGAACCGGTCGAATTTCACCTGTCAACCCGACCTCTCCAGCAAACACCGTCCCCTGGGGAAGCGGAACATCTAGGACGCTGCTCAAAATCGCAGCGACAACTGCCAAATCTATGGCCGGGTCTTGAATTTTCAAGCCCCCCGCCAAATTGAGAAACACGTCCTTAGAGCCCAGCTTGAACCCGCATCGTTTTTCCAAAACGGCCAGTAGCATGTTCAGTCGCCGCAGATCGAAACCCGTACCCGATCGCTGTGGTGTGCCATACACCGCTGTCGAGACAAGCGCTTGAACTTCCACCAGCATTGGCCGTGCACCCTCGAGGGAGGCGGATATAGCTGTTCCGCTTAAAGCATCTGCTTCGGACCGTTGGCCCAACAAGGCATCGGATGGGTGGTCAACTGCTTTCAAACCTGACCCACGCATCTCATACAAGCCGAGCTCAGCGGTGGTTCCAAAGCGGTTTTTGGACGCCCTCAGCATGCGATACGCGTGGTGCCGTTCGCCTTCAAATTGCAGAACGACATCTACCATGTGCTCCAACACTTTCGGCCCGGCCAAGGAGCCTTCCTTGGTAATGTGACCTATGAAAAACACGGGGACGTGATGCTGCTTCGCAAATCGAGTGAATGCAGCAGCCGTCTCGCGAATCTGTGCGACCGATCCAGGGGCTGACTCCACTTCAGGCAGGAACATGGTCTGGATGGAATCAATGATAACGGCATCGGGCTTATTCGCCTCCAATTCAAGAAGTACCGCTTGGGCATCGGTCTCGGCAAAAACCAGGAGCGATTGTGGAACAGCACCCAATCGTTCTGCCCGCATGCGGACCTGCTCTGGGCTTTCCTCACCTGCCACGTAAAGAATTCGCTGGGAATGCGCAGCCATATGAAGCACCGACTGAAGCATGAGCGTGGATTTGCCAATTCCCGGTTCACCCCCGAGCAAAACCACAGCACCGGGGACAACTCCCTGGCCCAACACCCTGTCCAATTCGACGTCGCCCGTAGGAGTCCTTCCCAATTCAAGGACTTCGACCTCTGCCAACGGTCTGGCTTCCGCCGGCTTAAGCGTGACTCGTTGCCTCCGTTCACTTGGCGTGTTCGGACGAACCGTAAACGCTTCCAACGTATTCCATGCTTTGCAAGATGGGCACTGGCCTACCCACTGGACAGATTCCTGACCACAAGTCGTGCAGACATAATGGGTCTTCGGCTTCGCCAACGGAAAATCAGTTGTCGCGCAAGATGGTCACGTGACCGTTTTCTTCAAATCCGTTGGGCAGGCTCATGGTGTACCAGTACGTGCCTGTCTCACCATTGTTCGGACGCCATGCATTGTCGTTGCGGTAGTTCTCGTCAGAATAAACGAGCTGACCCCAGCGGTTGTAGATACGCATGCGCACATTGTCATACACCTCCAATCCCTCGATGTGGAAGTCTTCGTTCATGGCGTCTCCATAGTCGGGAGTAAATACGTTGGGAATCGTTAATTCGCAGTAATCGACGATCACGTCCCATTCCTCACGAATTCCTCCTACCGCACACGGATTAATCGCTGAACCCACTAGGGCTATGCCGTACTCCCAGCAGTTCTGATTGAGCATCGAGCTGATTACGGTCATCGCGTCTTGTGGGTCACCGAAATAAATCGTGGTATCCGGGCACTCAACCCACCACTCGTATTCACCCGCGCCGTCTACCCAGTCTGTACCGTTCCAGGTCAGGGCGTTCAAATCAAAGTCGTATTCTACTTCAGGGCACAGGGTCAAATGCGGTCCGTCATTATTTCCTGCCGGCGTCGCTTCAATCAAACGGAAAGGATTGGACCATTGCCAGAAATCAACGCCGTTGTCATCGACCAGTATGGGCTCGGGATCAATGGTCGGTGGCAAGCCGATGTACAGGTAACTGCATACCGTATTGGTTTCACATTGGAACGGATCCGTGTAGTCGAGGCAGATTTCCGTTCCATCGTATACACTTGCGTCAGCCACTTCCCACGTGGGGCCTGTCGAGCCGTCGGGCCACACCACGGTATATCCCTCCGGCAGGTCCGGAACAACAGACGCAAATCCGTCACCCAAGCAATCGATGGTCATGCTCTCAAGCGGAGGTGGTATGTCGCCGACAATCGTGATTTCAGCGCACGCTTCTGCTGAACCGCACTGGTTGGTCACCTCCACGCAGTATTGACCTGTCATTACAGCAGTGTATTCTTCGGCTATCTCACCGGGAATCAAGTCCCCATCGAGGTACCACTCGAAGTTCAAATCATCTGTGTCTGGACTGGTAGGGTCTAAGTAAACGTCGCCACCTTCGCAAAGACTCTCATCCTCCAGACTTGGCTCCGGCGTGTACTGGGAATACAAGGGGATTGACGCTGAAGCCGAGCCGCATCCGTTCGTCACAACAATGGAAGCGTTGTACGTTGTCGTATTCGAGAATGAGTAATCGTTAGTCGCCACTCCATCCTCACCGGGAGCAGACCAATTCAGTTCGGCTGTTCCTCCGATGTCATCAACTTCGGCAAAAACAGTTTCGCTTTCTCCATTGCACAACAAATCGTCTAAGACAGTCAACGTTACATCCGGCTCCTCCGTGATTTCGATATCGTAGCAGTAATCCGTTTGGCAGGTCTCCTCACTGAAGCATATCTCATACAGGCCATAACTGGATGGCGAAAATTCTGTGTCGTACTCATTGACATTTGAGAACGACCACGGCACCGGCCCAGATAAACATTGCCACATTCCTGTAGCCGGAGATGCTTCACATTCCGAAGCAGAAGTGAAAATGGTCCCCGCTGACAAATCGCTAATTTGCGTCGCATTGAGGAACCCGCAATTGTACACCGATACCGAGAGGACATCGCTGTCGATGTTAGCGTCTTCGTAAAAAACAATTTCTATTTCGTCACCCGCCGCAATATCAAAATCGAATTGCTGGAATGAATTGCTGGAGGTGCAGATGTAACTGTCCTCTCCGTTAATGATGACCTCGAGGTAGCTACCGCCCCAGCCGGAATCTTCATTGGAACTCATGTACACCAACAATGCGCCTTCCTGAGGGCTGGAGTACCCGCCTTCAAAAACGACGTTTTCAGGAATGCCATCGCAGAAAGGGTCAATTGTAACCTCGGGAATGTAAGAACCGATGGTTTCAATGATGAATACGCGCTGCCCTTGGCAGCCGTCTTCGTCTGTGACCAACAACCGGTAGGTTCCTGCAGTCAACTCGGCACCCGCGTCGCCGACGTAGGACGCCACTTCTCCACCCAAACCGTTCCAATCTGGATCCCACTGGTATGTTGAGTATTCCAATTGCTCCAACGAGTCAACCACCACAAGTGCCGTTTGACCTGGGCACACAGCAGGCGGGTCAATGACCACATCAGGCAAGAAATACGGACTTTGGTCGACGTAAAATTCTTCCTCTACAGTACACTGGTCGAGGTATCCTGTTACAAAGAACGTGCCGCCGTAGGTGTATGTATTGCTATTGCCGACCGTGCCGTCTGACCATACGATTTCATCGAAGTCGCCGCTTGCGGTCAATTCAACTTCGCCGCCCGCACAAATGGCTGAATTGCCTTCAACCGAAAGCGGCGGCAACTGAATGTCAAGGACTTCTATGACGAGCGTTGTTATGGTTTCCCCGATGGGGACCCCGTCGTCCGTTGCTGTGATGGTGATTTCTTGAATCCCCACATTGTCCGGCTGCGCAGTGAACGTTCCTGTAATATTGGTCAGGTTGTCTTCCTCGGTAATGGTGTAATCCCAACCTGGCGCATCCGTGCATGTCACTGCAATGGTCTGGTTCGGCTCCGGCCCGAGGAAACTGAGGTTCATGTCGTAGGTATTGCCTAAGCACATGACCAGCGTATCGCACCCCACATTCGCCGTGGGGAAAGGAGCCAAATTCTCACTGTCTTCCGAAGAGTCCATGATGAAGCTGCGGTAGTCCAACCAGTTCACACCGTCATCCGCCTCCGGACCGGTTCCCTGAGGACCGTTGTAGATGTCGTCGAGCGTGTTGAACCGCCCAAACTGCAAATACGGTCCGAAGTCAGGTGCTGCATCAATCCCCACGGTGGCTGGGCTATCGCCACAGCATCCATTGCTTCCGCCTACATCCCCGTGCGCCCAATCCATATTGAGGTAGCACATTTGGGTATTTGCTCCGTCGGGCAAGTATTCCGAATCTTCACTCGTGATGACAATCTGGTACGAATTGAACAAGTCTGTTCCTTGGTTATAGTAACCAACATCCACGAAATTGACGAAGACCTCGTTCTGGGTGATTTTGTAGTACACGTCACCGGAAAGTCGGTAATCCGAATCCGCCCAGAAACCAGCAATCTGCGCTACTTCATCCGTGGTTACTGGAAACTCCTCCGGAGTCCAATCGATGGTGTAACCGTCAAATGAAACCGAACCCTTGGAGTTCAGGTAAAACTGCTCGAAAACAAGTCCATATAAGTTGAACTCAAAGCCCATTTGGATAGGAGCCGTAGAATAGTCCACATTGATGCCCGCACCAGCTGTATAGTATTGGTCATCCTCGGTGATGAGGGTGTAGGTATCGTCTGGCTCCACCCAACAATCGCAGCCACTCGTCGTGACCATCATGCGGTGCGCTTTGCGGTCCGCAATCTCTTCCGCGTGCTCGGATTGCCATTTTGCCTTATGCTCTTTCAAAATGCGCTTGACTTCCTCCTGGTCGTAACCCTCCCAAGCACGGAAGACATCCCATTCCTCTCGTGTCATGTTTAATACTGACCCTTTGAACGAACCGTAACGGTCCATGATACCATCGATGGTTGTTTCGGACGGTTGGATATAAGGGACTGGAGCGTCACTGGTCGAGTAATCAACCTGGGCAACAGCCATATTCGTGGCAGCGCTCAACACCAAGGTCAAAATGAATCGCGTCATATAAGCAGGTTTTCTTTTGTCAGGCGACTCTGGCATTTTTGAAGTTTTCCACAGCAAAGACAACCAAAGAGTTCGTAAATATAAGACATCCGACGACCTAAATAAATAACCCCCATCCAATCCCGAGGACACTGCGTATTCCGCGCTAATTTTGTGCCTTAATCGCGAGCGATGAAAAACCTACGAAATTTCTGTATCATTGCCCACATCGACCACGGCAAAAGCACCTTGGCCGATCGCCTACTCCAGACCACTGGAACCATTACAGAGCGGGAGATGCAGGACCAAGCGCTCGACGATATGGATCTCGAACGCGAGCGGGGAATCACCATTAAGAGCCACGCCATTCAGATGACGTATAAAGCACAAAATGGCGAAGAGTTTGCATTCAATTTAATCGACACCCCTGGCCACGTGGACTTCAGTTACGAGGTGTCCCGGTCCATAGCGGCTTGCGAAGGAGCTCTGCTCATTGTCGACGCCACGCAAGGCATTGAGGCCCAGACAATTTCAAATCTATACCTAGCCCTTGAACACGACTTGGAAATCATCCCAATCCTGAATAAAATGGATTTGGACTCCGCCGACCCCGAGGTGGTGGGCGATCAAATCGTGGACCTCATCGGCTGTTCCATGGACGACATCATACCAGCCAGTGGAAAGACGGGGTTGGGCGTAGAGAGCATTCTCGAAGCCATCGTGGATCGCGTGCCCGCACCCAAAGGCGACCCTGAAGCACCGCTGCAGGCCATGATTTTCGACAGCGTATACAACCCATTTCGGGGCATCATTGCGTATTACCGAATCCTCAATGGCATCCTGAAAAAAGGCGATCGGGTGAAGTTTTTCGCAACCAACCGAGAATACGAAGCCGATGAGATTGGGGTGCTCGGAATGGAGCTAAAGCCTCGCAAAGAAATGACAGCGGGCAATGTGGGCTACATCATCTCAGGAATCAAAAATGCACGCGAAGTCAAAGTGGGCGATACGATTACCCTCAAAGACAACCCATGCCTAGACTACGTTAAAGGATTTGAAGACGTCAAACCAATGGTTTTTGCCGGCATTTACCCGGTCGACACCGAAGACTACGAGGAGTTGCGCGCTTCGATGGAGAAACTCCAACTGAACGACGCGTCGCTCGTTTTTGAGCCGGAATCGTCGGCTGCGCTGGGCTTCGGGTTCCGATGCGGCTTCTTAGGAATGCTCCACATGGAAATCATCCAAGAACGGTTGGAGCGGGAATTTGACATGACGGTCATCACCACCGTCCCCAACGTGAGCTACCACGCTTTCACCAAAGACGGCGAGAAGCACATCGTCAACAACCCGTCCGACCTGCCCGAGCCAAATCACCTCGACCACGTGGAGGAGCCGTTCATCAAGGCCCAGGTCATCACAAAAAGCGAGTACATCGGCCAAGTGATGAACCTCTGCATAGAAAAGCGTGGAGTGCTCAGCAATCAGGTTTACTTAACATCAGACCGGGTCGAGCTCAGTTTCAGCATGCCTCTCGGTGAAATTGTCTTTGATTTCTACGACAAGTTGAAGTCGGTCTCTCGCGGTTATGCATCGTTCGATTACTTCCCGGACGAGTACAAACCGTCCAACCTCGTCAAATTGGATATTATGCTGAACGGCGACGGTGTCGATGCCTTGAGCGCCTTGATTCACCGAGACAACGCCTTCAACCTGGGCAAGAAAATTTGCCTTAAGCTGAAGGAGCTGATCCCGCGCCAGCAATTCATGATTGCACTCCAAGCAGCCATTGGCGCCAAGATCATCGCCCGTGAAACCATCAAGCCCGTTCGAAAAGACGTCACCGCGAAATGCTACGGCGGGGATATCACCCGAAAGCGGAAACTGCTCGAAAAGCAGAAAAAGGGAAAAAAGCGGATGCGTCAGGTTGGCAACATCGAAGTGCCCCAATCCGCCTTCCTCGCAGTGCTCAAGTTGGATTGAACCGGCCGTTCAGGCTTTCTTCAATTGCGGTGTAGCCGCTGCATTTTTGTTCGCCAACTGACCGCAGGCCGCGTCGATGTCTTTGCCGCGTGACCGACGAACATTGACAATGATGTTCCGGCTTTCAAGCAGTCCTACAAATGCGTCTACCCGCTCAGGCGCGGCTTGCTGAAATTCGCCTCCATCGATGGGGTTGTATTCTATCACATTGACCTTGCACGGAACACAAGCGCAAAAATTCGCCAGCTGCTGCGCATCCTCCAGCTGGTCATTGAAGTCGCGAAAGATGATGTATTCAAATGTCACACGCGTTCCGGTCTTTTCATAGAAGTACTGCAACGCTTCAGCCAGTGATTCCAAATTATTGGACTCATTGATGGCCATGATACGGTTGCGTTTTTCATCGTTCGCCGCGTGCAGTGAGAGGGCCAAATTGAACCGGACCTGGTCATCCCCCAACCGCTTTATGGCCTTGGCGATTCCTGCCGTGCTCACTGTAATCCGCTTCGGCGACATGCCTAGCCCCGGATCGCCACATATGCGCTCCACCGATTCCAGCACGGCGCGGTAATTCAATAGCGGTTCACCCATGCCCATGTAGACGATGTTCGTCAGTCCCTGGTTGTACTGCTCTTGGGCCATGCCACGGATCATTTCAACTTGATCGTAAATTTCCCCAGCGCTGAGGTTTTTGAGCAACTTGAGCCGACCCGTCGCACAAAACTTGCAAGCCAAGCTGCATCCCGCTTGGGAAGAAATGCATGCCGTCATTCGTTTCGACGTGGGAATCAAAACCCCTTCCACGACCTGACCTGCACGCACATCAAACGCGCATTTGATGGTGCCGTCGCTGCTGAATTGTTGGTCCGCAACTTCGATGCGGTTCAATTCAAACGCCGCATGCAGGCGCTCGCGAAACCCTTTGGAAAGGTTGCTCATCTCATCAAAAGAACCCACTCCTTTCGTCCAAAGCCACTCTTCAATTTGCTTCGCTCGAAACGCCTTTTCACCCAATCCCACAACGGCTTCCTTGAGTTCGCTAAGACTCAGGGTTCGGATGTCTTTCTTCGCCATGGGATAGCAAAGATACGCGCTCCCCTCACAGAAGCCGAGATGTTCAACCCATGGAAGGCACTTCTTCCGCGACCATAGGCAATTCTGAAGCCTCACGCCCCTCAATCATCAATTCCACCAAACGCTGGCGAACCGCATCGCGTTTGCGCACTGCAATCGGAACCTCTTTTCCATTCTGCAGCTGCAATGTTCCGTTGCGGTGATTGTACGATTGCACGGAAGCCAAGCGAACAAGAAATGAATTGTGTGCCCTATGAAATACTGGGTCTTGCAACATTTGCTCTATGCGCTTGAGGTTTTTCGAAACCGTGATGCGCTTGCCCGTTTCAAGGTAGAAGGTGGAGTAACTTCCCGATGCCTCGACGTACAGAATTTCCGAGTGACGAATGAAATACCGCTGACCCGATGTCACTAGCTCGATGCGCCGTCCACCCGGTCCTTCGGTGGTATTCTCGCCCCGTGCAATTAGCAGTTTTTCCGTAATTCGTTTTGCACATGCAACGAGGTCCTCCTCATCCACGGGTTTTAGCAAGTAGTCAAACGCCCGCTTCCGCAGCGCCTCCACTGCGTATTCATGGTATGTAGTGCAAAACACCACAAAGAATTTTCGGCCCTCAAACCGGTCAAGGAATTCCAAGCCCGTCTCGTTGGGCATCTGAATATCCAGAAAGACCAAGTCCGGGGAACACTCCTTAATCACTTGGTACGCCTCGGCAGCACTTGAAGCGGTCTGGATGACCTCAAAGTTGGGGCAGTTTTTCTCGATTTGTCGGCAAATCGATTGGCGTGCATGCAATTCATCGTCCACAACCACACACCGAATCTTCGTTTCAGAATTGTCCATATCCATTTTGATTTATGGCTCAAATCAAAAGATAACAAAAACAAGCATCTGCAGAAGATTTATACGCGTAAGGATTTGATTTACACGTGTTTTCAACCTTGGGTCAGCAGCCCGCGTCCCATTTGAATCATCCGGTAAACGCACGACGGCAGGTCATCCTTCTTGCGCTTGTCCTTGTTGAAGCCCGTTCGCACTACGACCAAATCCAAAGCGGGAACGGAAACAATGAACTGGCCTCGCAGGCCCTCCATGCAGCTGAACGCCAACCCATCTTCAGTTTCGCCCAACCAGATCTGATACCCGTAATGGGCTGCACCACAGGCCTCCGTTCGGGCGGGAATGGGCTGCACCATAGCTGCGACAAAATTCGAATCCAACAGCTGCGTGCCATTCCAATCACCGCTGTGATTGAGCAGTTTTCCAAACCGAGCAAAATCCCGTGCCGTTGCGTAATACATGGCGAAACACCGCTCGATGCCACCGGCCTCATCAGGAGCATCCAGCCCCCAAAACGCATCATCCTGAGCGCCCATAGGCTGCCACAGTCCCCGTTCCACCCAATCGCTCAATGTGCCTAGGCCTAAGTTGGTCACCAATTCGCCCAAGAGCATCGTATTTCCGCCTTGGTAGCGCCACTCGCTTCCGTGTTCATCAGGCACCTCATACTGCTCGAGCAAGGCCTGCATGTTATCGCGGTAGTATGCCTTGGCCATGAAACCGAAGGGATTGTTGTAGTCCTCACCGAAGGAAATGTGGGTTCTCATTTGCAGGACTTCCTCCACCGTCAAGCCTTTTCCATTCGCACCCGCGAGGCGAGGGATGTATTCGCCAATCTCGTCCTCTACGTCCACCAACCCCTCTTGAACGGCCAATCCAACAACCATAGCCACGATGCTCTTGCACGCTGAAAACGAATTGGACACGGTGTGCTCATCGAAGCCCTGCCAATACCGCTCAAACCGCAACGTATCGGCTTGCACAACGAGAAAGGCCGCCGACATATACTCCTCATGCCAAGCCGCGTCTTCAGCACTGAAGTCCGCATTCCAAATCGGCTTATGGATCCACGGAGACGGATTCTCTGCCGCGGAAATCGTTCGCAGGTCGCGGAATTCAATATCGTCGATGTTGGAATTCTTCCACCCCCGGAAATAGGTTTCCTGCATTCCAGCAATAATGTAACCGTGGCCTGAAACGTACAAGCTGATCACCAGCAGGGCCAGCGTCCAAACCAGAACCTTAATCGCTTTCATGTCGCATTCATTTCCGCGAAGTTCCGCAATTCGCGGCCATTTCAATCGGCACGGACCAACTTCCATCCAAAGATGTCCGTCAGATGACGAAGCACATGGGCCTGAGCCTCCGCTTCGTCGATCGCCCTTCCGCACTCTCGGGCCAAGGAGGTGACGCCTCGGTCGCCGATGCCGCATGGCACAATCAAGTCGAAGAAGTCCAAGTCCGTATTGAGGTTAAAGGCAAAACCGTGCATCGTCACCCACCGCGAGCATTTCACCCCAAGGGCAGCGATTTTGCGCGCATCCAAGCCTTTGTCCGCATCCACCCAAACCCCAGTTAATCCATCGATCCTTTCAGCCTTTACCTCATAATCAGCACAGGTTCGGATAATGGCCTCTTCCATGCAGCGCATGTACTTCCCGATGTCCGTGAAAAACTGTTCCAAATCGAGAATCGGATAGCCTACCAATTGACCCGGACCGTGGTACGTAATGTCACCGCCACGGTTGATGGGGTAGTAATCCACCCCCAGCTCATTCAGCCGTTCCGGTGATGCAACCACGTGCTCCTCGTGACCCGATTTCCCCAACGTGAGAACGTGCGAGTGCTCTACAAAAAACAAGTGGTTCTCCGGAAGGTCCAGAGCCGGATCTTCGCTGCGGTCCGCACCTTCCAGTCCCGCTTTCCGCCGCGCTATCTTCAAGTTCACTGCAGCCTTTAACAACGCTTCCTGCTGCCGCCATATCGGCTCGTAAGCCCGGTGGCCGAGGTTATGAAAATGGACCTCCGGGTGCACGGTCAGGGGATTTGCGCCAGCGCGGTTTTCAAGTGATCGATGTTCTTGATGTCCACCGGATCAACTCCGGCTCGCTCAGCCAACAACAGGCTCAACCAATCGCCCACGTGCACCAGGTCAAAAAACCGCAGCACCGCATCTTCACCATCGCCTTCAACCACTATGACATCTGCACCTTGTTGCTGGAAAATTTCCATGCACACCTCCATGCGGATGCGCGTACGCTTGTGGTCCTCCGGCGTTCGAATCATGAGCACCACGTGACCCTCATCGCCCGTTTCCCAACCCACCAATTCGTTGTGGTTCATCTCAGGAAAGACATGGTGGGAGCACAGAAGCTTGGCGTTTTCGTTGAGTTGCTGGCGCCACCGCACGGCCAGCCCCTCTTGCGCCGCATCGCTGTACAACACAATCTGTTTTCCTTCCACTAAATCGGCCAAGGCTTCCGCCCGTTCAACGCAATTGGCCTGGTTCGCTTCAAGGTGATCTGCAGCGGAACCGAAGGCAGCATAAACGGCTTCGGGCACCAAGCCCACTGAATGCAACACATGCATAACTGAGGTGAAGGCAAAACCAAATTGAGAGCGCGGCGGTTCCCCCCCGGGAATGCGCACGGAAGGCCATCCGTGCTCGTCACACAGTGCGCCCAATTGCCCACCCGACGTGATGGCTACAACCCGTGCGCCTGCAGTCACAGCTGCGTCCAATGCCGCTAAGGTCTCTTCAGTGTTGCCTGAATAGCTGCAGGCCACCGCCAACGTAGAATCACCGGTCCACTCCGGAACCGTGTAGTCATTATTAGCAACAATGGGGACAGGGCTAGCGTCCCCCAACATCTTAGATGCGATCGATCCGCTGATGCCGCTTCCGCCCATGCCCAAGATCAAAACGTTCGTTGGCCTCCAGCCGCTGAAGTCAATGGGGTTAGCTTGGGCGATATCCCAAGCTTGTTTGAGTTGCTCGGGAAAGGCCGAGATGAGGCTGCGCATTTTTTCCATGGGTCCTTATTCCGTCCACTCAAAGGTAAGGCCAAAGCGCACCATGCGCCCCGGTTGAAGGACGCTGCCTCGGTCGGCGTACTGCACGTCGAATAGGTTGTCCAATCGAACGTTGCCGCGCCAGGCCAAGCGGGCACCGTCGTTGCCTTTAAACGCAACCTCGGCGCCCCAGAGTTGGAGCAATTTAGCGTCTTCCCATTGCATAGCCACCCCATTGCGTTCTTGCATACTACCCCGCACGGTGAAGGCCAGCGGACTTCCACCTTCAAGCCGAACCACCGCATCGTACTTCGTTCGGACAAAGTCGAGCACATAGTTGGACGTAAATCCTGCCGATGCGCGGTCTGCATCCATCCATGTCGCCGAAAGCCGCGCCATAGTGATCCGGGGCGCATTAGACGAGGCAGCTGTATACTGCACCGAGAGGTCGCCACCTTCGAATTCAATTTCAGAAAGATTGGCCGCCTGAAACACGTCGCTGCCGTCGTAAAGTATCCAGTCAATCAAGTTGGTGCCCTCGCGGTAGAAACGGGTTGATTCAACAATCAGATTCGATGCATCGGTCGGCCGCATCACCATGCGGAATCCCACTTCTGCTTGGTTGGCATACTCCGACAGCAAGGAGTCACTGCCAACCGCTCCTCCAACGTCGTAGTACAAGTCCGTGAAGGAAGGGTGGCGCACGGATCGACCTGCAGAAGCGAACAGGCGCGCGTGCGTCCCCAGTTTGCGCACTACCTGTGCAGCCGGAAGGAAAGAATTGCCAAAACGTGAATTCGAATTAAAACCGGCCGTCGCCGTCGCCAGCCAGTTGACCGTTGACCACTTGGCAGAAGCGTAGGCATCGAGGTTTTGCCGCGTGTCCCCTAACGTGTAGGGGTCGTCGTCTGAGTCTTCTCCCTCGATTGGCGCCTCCGGCGCCTTGCCCAACCGGTTCGAACGAATGGTCTCAGTGCGAGCGTCTGCCGCCGCAGAAAGGGTCCAATTTCCAGATTTCCACTGTGCGAGTGCGTTCGCAGCAGCACCCATCGAACGGTGCTGGTTAGCTCCAGCATACCAAGACAGTCCCGGAGCGTACCACCCTGCTGTATCGGGGGTTGCCAATTGTGCAACATAAAACCCATCATCGGTCGACTCGTACCAACCGGCTCCTTCTCGAAACAACTCGAATCGGTCTTGGTGAAAGCGCCCTTGAGCACCGCCGCTAAACCGCCACTTGCTGCGGTCCATGTTCCACGTGATTTGTGCAACAGCTGCGCCCGTCTCCTCATATTGATCTGGGTACTTCGAAGAGTAGAAATTCTGAGCACCAAACGCCTTCGTCTCCCCGGCCACCAAGCCTTTGAACCGGTGCGCACCCGTTGACCATATCCATCCATACATCAGGCGCTGAATGGTGGCGTCGGCATTGGAAATGTGGCCCGATGTGCTGGCGCGGCTGATACTCAGGCCGTGACTGATGTTACCAGTGTTCCAGTCAACGTGCGCGCGGACACGTTGCCAGTCGAAGCTGCCCAATTCGGCGGTAAAAGTGGCGCGGTTCGCACTCGAACCGGTATTGGTTTTCATATTGATGGCCCCTGAGAATGCGCCAACGCCTGCCCACGGCCCTGCGCCGGACTTCACAACTTCAACGTGGCCAAGGTCCTCGGGGTCGATAGGAATGTTCATGAGATGGTGGCCCGTGTGCGGCGCGCTCCAGCGCATGCCGTCCACGCGCAACGCCACTTGCTCAAATGATCCCCCGCGAATGCTGATGTCGGTTTGAACACCCCATGCACCACGGGATTGGACGTCGACGCCGGGTATGAACTCAAGGGCTTCAGTAATGGACGTGGAAGACTGCCATTCGGCGGGTTGAAGCACGGTCAATGATTTGGGTGCGTCCGTCAGGCTTTCGGTTTGAAAATCCACCCCGATGACGGCGGCCTCATTCAAGGCCACAACGACTTGTGTGGTGTCCGTGTTCCCCCAGGCTTGGGCAGCCCACGCAAGGGCCAATGCCGGGAGGAGAAGCGCCCTTTTTTCTTTGTTCAATCTCATTGCAGTTATAAGACGTTTATTCGCGTAAAGCTACAGCGCCTAGACGACATCCAATTACCTTTGTCCCATGCAACGAACGGAACAAGAACGCATTCGGCGCGAATCCTTGGCTGCATTACGCGCCCTTGGAATCGAACCGTACCCCGCCGCGGAATTCACTGTGACCCACCGGTCCAAACGGTTGGCCGCCAAGTTTGCAGACGGCATGGCGGTAAGCCTCGCCGGCCGTATCATGAGCCGCCGCATCATGGGCAAAGCTTCGTTTGCCGAAATCCAAGACAGCGAAGGGACGTTCCAATTGTACCTCAACCGAGACCAGCTTTGCCCAGGTGAGGACAAAACCCTATACAACAACGTCTTCAAGAAACTCCTCGACCGAGGCGACTTCATTGGCATCTCCGGGGAAACGTTCACAACGCAGACCGGGGAACAGAGTGTCATGGTGAAAACTTTGACAGTGCTGTCAAAATCACTCAAGCCGCTGCCCTCGGTGAAGGTCGATGAAGACGGGAAAGTGTATGACGCATTTGCCGATCCAGAACTGCGCTACCGCATGCGATACGTCGACCTGGTGGTCAACCCGGACGTCAAGGATGTGTTCGAAGCCCGATCGAAGGTCATGCATACCATCCGCAACTCCTTTGATGCCTCCGGCTGGTTGGAAGTGGACACACCCGTGCTCCAGGTCATCCCCGGAGGAGCAGCCGCGAGGCCATTTGTGACCCACCACAATACCCTCGACATCCCCCTGTACCTGCGCATCGCGAATGAACTATACCTGAAACGTCTCATCGTAGGCGGTTTTGAAGGCGTGTATGAGTTCTCCCGGAACTTCCGGAACGAGGGAATGGACCGCACCCACAACCCAGAATTCACTGTGTTAGAATTGTACGTCGCTTACAAGGACTACCATTGGATGATGCAGACCACGGAAAACCTCCTGGCCGACATCTGCCAGGCAGTTCACGGCGGCACAAAGGCCGACCTCAACGGCACGGAGATTGATTTCGCGCCGCCCTACCGCCGAGTCACCATGCGCGATGCCATCCTCGAACACACCGGCGTCGACATCGACGGCAAGTCCGAAACAGAGCTCCGCGCTGCGTGCGAACAGGTGGGAATCGAAACCGATGACAGCATGGGCAAGGGCAAACTCATCGATGAACTGTTCGGTGAGAAATGCGAGCGCCATTATGTGCAGCCGACCTTCATCATGGATTACCCCGTCGAGATGTCGCCGCTTACCAAAGTACACCGCGAAAACCCCGCTTACACGGAGCGTTTTGAGCTCATGATCAACGGGACCGAAGTTGCAAATGCATACAGCGAGCTCAACGATCCAGATGACCAGCGCCAACGGTTTGAAGACCAACTCGCGCTCAGCGAACGCGGTGACGACGAAGCCATGTTCATTGATCAAGATTTCCTGCGCGCTTTAGAATACGGCATGCCGCCGACCAGTGGCATTGGCATCGGTATCGACCGCTTGGTCATGATGCTGACTAACCAAACGTCCATCCAAGAAGTGCTGTTCTTCCCGCAGATGCGTCCTGAGGTATTCGACCAAGGGCCTGACGAAAAAGGCCTGCAGGCACTCGGCGTGCCCGAAGCTTGGACCCCGCATTTCGTCGGTGCCGGTTTTGACCGGCCGGATGCTCTCGAAGGGCTGTCCCCAGGCGGACTGCGCGAAAAGATGAACGGTTACCGAAAGAAGAACAAATTGGACATCCCCGCGCTTACCTTGGAAGAGGTTGAAACGTGGCTCTCCGCCCGCAACTGAACCCCATGCCAGCGTCCTTTACCAAATCCACCGTCGTCTCGATACTGAAAACGGTCCATGACCCTGAAATCCCGGTTGACATTTACGAACTGGGGTTGATTTACGAAGTGGTTATCAAAGACGACGGCTTCGTTCACATCGAGATGACATTGACTTCGCCCAATTGCCCCGTGGCGGAAAGTCTTCCGGCTGAAGTCGAAGAAAAGGTCGCCGGCATTGAAGGGGCATCGGGCGCCAAAGTCAACATCGTGTTCGACCCTCCTTGGACACAGGACATGATGAGTGAAGAAGCCAAACTTGAACTTGGATTCCTGTGAGCGACATGACCCCTACCCGCGGCGTTGCCATTTTGGGCAGCACCGGTTCAATCGGCACCCAAGCACTTGACGTCATACGCGAGCAACGGGACCGCTTGCACGTGGAAGTACTCACGGCACACCGCAATGCGGAACTGCTAATTCAACAAGCCCTGGAGTTTGAGCCGAACACTGTTGTAATCGGAGACACAGCGCGCTTGGGTCAAGTGAAGGATGCCCTGTTTGATCACGGTATCAAAGTGTACGGCGGAGCCGAAGCCCTTGAGCAAGTCGTCGAGATGGATGGCATTTCAGTGGTCCTCACAGCGCTCGTCGGTGCTGCGGGCTTGCGGCCCACGCTACGCGCAATACAAGCCAAAAAAACCATCGCCCTCGCCAATAAGGAAACCTTAGTCGTGGCCGGCGCCTTGGTCATGAAAGAGGCCTTGGCTGCAGGGGTCGACATACATCCCGTGGATTCTGAACACAGCGCGATCTACCAATGCTTAGCCGGTGAAGTCCTCAACCCCATCGAAAAAGTCATCCTGACCGCCTCTGGTGGGCCATTTCGCGGGAAAACTCAGGAGGAGCTGCTGCACGTCACCAAAACCCAAGCATTGAAACACCCCAACTGGGATATGGGTGCCAAAATCACCATCGACAGCGCTTCCATGATGAATAAAGGCCTCGAGGTCATCGAAGCCAAGTGGTTGTTTGACGTGGAAATGGGCCAGATCGAGGTTGTGGTGCACCCGCAGAGCATCGTGCACAGTTGCGTACAATTCGAAGACGGTTCCATCAAGGCGCAGTTGGGCTTGCCCGACATGAAGCTACCCATCCAATATGCATTGGGTTATCCGCAACGCCTGAAAAATACCTTCGAGCGCTTCAGCTTTTTCGACTACCCTCAACTCACATTCGAAAAGCCAGATCTCGATGCCTTCCGCAACCTGGAACTCGCCTTTTACGCCGGCAACAAAGGTGGAAATTCTCCTGCCGTTTTGAACGCCGCAAATGAAGTCGCTGTGGAGCGTTTTCTCAAAGATGAATTAAGCTTTACCGGAATGACCGCAGCCATCGAGCATGCGCTCGGCCGTGTAAGCTATGAGGAGCAACCGGGCCTCGAGGGCCTTATCGCTGCTGACGCAGAGGCCCGGGCCGAAGCCCGTGAGTTCAAAACTTAAACGGTCATGATATCCGACTCCTTCTTGGCAAGGATGTCGTCGATATTCTTAACGTAACCGTCCGTCAGTTTTTGCACTTCGCCTTCACCATCCTTAGCGAGGTCTTCGCTTAAGCCTTCTCCTTTCGCGGCTTTGATGAAGTCATTGGCGTCCTTGCGGGCATTGCGCACCGAAACACGCGCGTGCTCGCCTTCCGCACGGGCGCGCTTTGTGAGCTCCCTGCGGCGCTCCTCGGTAAGAGGCGGGATGTTAATCAAAATCGATTCCCCATTGTTCATTGGGTTCAGCCCGAGATTGGCGTTGATTATAGCTGTTGCTATCGGCTCAAGCATGGATTTTTCCCAAGCCTGAACCGTCAATGTGCGGGCGTCGGAGGTATTGATGTTGGAGACCTGACTCAATGGGGTCATAGAGCCGTAGTACTCCACCTTCACGCTGTCCAGCATCGCCGGGTGCGCCTTGCCTGCGCGAATTTTGGTCAACTCCGCTTCCATGTGACTAATCGCTTTGTCCATGGACTCGCGCGCCGACTCCAGCGCCATTTGAATTTCCTCCGTCATGTCCGTGTTATACGTTGACCAAAGTACCCACATCTTCTCCCGAAATCAAGCGGTGCAGGTTCCCTTTTTTATTCATATCGAATACAATGATGGGCAACTTGTTCTCGTTGCACAAGGTAATCGCTGTCATGTCCATTACTTTCAATCCTTTTTCGTACACCTCATCGAAAGTGATGGTCTCAAACCGCTTGGCGTTGGGATGCTTTTCCGGGTCGGCGGTGTAGATGCCATCCACCCGTGTACCCTTCAAGATGACATCCGCATCAATCTCAATAGCGCGCAGCGATGCTGCCGAATCCGTCGTGAAAAATGGATTGCCCGTACCCCCACCAAAAATCACCACTCGACCCTTCTCCAAGTGGCGTACCGCTCGGCGTCGAATAAACGGCTCGGCGATTTGTTTCAGCTCAATGGCCGACTGTAAGCGGGTGTCCACGCCCGTGCTTTCCAGTGCGCTTTGCAACGCCATGGAATTGATTACCGTGGCGAGCATTCCCATATAGTCTCCTTGGGTCCGTTCCATGCCGCCTTCTTCCGCCTGAACCCCTCGGAAGATGTTTCCCCCACCGATTACGATCGCCACCTCGAGCCCCGCATCCACCGCGGTTTTGATTTCCTCCGCATACTGTTTCAATCGATCGTTGTCAATGCCAAATTGTTTATGGCCCATCAACGCTTCACCACTGAGTTTAAGGAGGATTCTTTTGTATTTCATTGCGCCGTAAATATCCGAATATTCATCAAAGGTCAGACATGAAAAAAGGGCCACCAAACCGGTAGCCCTTTTCTATCTTTCTCTTCCAATGCTTAATCCAGTGCTTCTCGGCAGAAACCGGTTACGGACGCATCGCCGTTCAGAGACTGAACGTATTGAGCGACGTTGACCTTACTGTCCTTGATGAAGGCTTGATTCACCAGTGTTGCTTCCTTGAACCACTTCTTCAAGCGGCCTTCTGCAATGCGGTCCGCCATTTCTTCAGGCTTACCTTCTTGGATGGCCAATTCTTTACCGATGGCCTTTTCCTTTTCAATCAAATCGGCTGGAATACTGTCTTCATTCAATGCTACCGGCGCCATGGCCGCAGCTTGCATCGCAACGTCACGTCCGCCGTCGCCAACATTGGCGCTGAATCCAACCAAGGTCGCCAAGCGGTTACCTGGGTGAATGTAAGCCGTTACGTGGGCGGCGTTCAAGGTGTGGAATGAACCGACCTCGATCTTCTCGCCGATTTTGCCGATTTGCTCGGTGATTTTTTCTTCGATGGAAATACCTTCGCCCGGGTAGCCGGCAGCCATCAATGCCGCCTTATCTGAAATTCCGCCTTCGAGCGCAACGTTCATGATGTTGGTTGCAACGCCTACGAATTCTTCATTCTTAGCAACAAAGTCCGTTTCACAGTTCAACGACAACAACACACCGAGGTCACCTGCCGCATTGACAGTTGAAAGAACTGCGCCTTCAGCGGTTTCACGATCGCCGCGCTTTGCTGCGACTTTTTGGCCTTTAAGGCGCAATATTTCAATGGCTTTATCGAAGTCACCCTCAGCTTCGGTCAGGGCCTTCTTGCAATCCATCATACCGGCTCCGGTCTGCTTTCGGAGCTTGTTTACTTCTGCTGCTGTAATGCTCATCTCTATCTATGTTTGTCAGCTAATGTTCCGGCTTATTTCTCCTCGGAGGCTGGAGCTTCACTTGCTGGAGCTGGGGCCGCTTCTTCGGCGGGCGCCTCTGCTGCAGGGGAGTCATCCGCAGGAGCAGTTGCTTCAGGCGCCGATTCGGCTGCCTGGGCTTCCTCCTTATTCTTCTTAGCAGCAGCTTGCGCCTCTGCTTGGTCTTTGTCGGCCTTACGCTCCTGCAATCCTTCTGCTACCGACTGTGCCAGCACGTCCATGATGAAGGCGATTGAAAGTCCCGCGTCATCATTCGATGGAATAGGGAAGTCTACTGGGCGAGGATCAGAGTTGGTGTCTACCATGGCGAACACGGGAATGCCCAACTTCTTGGCTTCTGCCAAGGCGATGTGCTCTTTCATGACATCAACGATGAAAATAGCCGCAGGTATTCGGGTCAAGTCAGAAATCGAACCGAGGTTCTTCTCGAGCTTCGCACGCTGACGGCTCACCTGCAAGCGCTCACGCTTGGACAAGGTGTTCAATGTACCGTCCTGCTGCATTTTGTCGATTTGTGACATTTTGCGGACCGCCCTGCGAATGGTCGCAAAGTTGGTCAACATGCCACCAGACCAACGCTCCGTTACGTAAGGCATGCCAATGGCTGCTACACGTTCGGCGACAATCGCTTTCGCTTGCTTTTTCGTCGCCACGAAGAGGATTTTCTTTCCGCTTTTGGCGATTTGCTTCATCGCTGACGCCGCTTCGTCCAGCTTGACGCTGGTCTTGTGCAAGTCAATGATGTGGATGCCTTTCTTCTCAGTGAAGATGTAGGGCGCCATGTGGGGGTTCCACTTGCGCTTGAGGTGGCCGAAGTGAACTCCGGCTTGGAGCATTTGCTCGAAGGTTACGTTTTCCATGTGTTTACTTTCCTGGTTTAAGCAACACGCTAGTAGCCATTCAGATTGAACGAGTCCAGCGGGTTTGGATGCTAAACAGTATGTTGATTAAATAAATTCTGAAGGGTGTCCAGCCATTAACGCTTAGAGAACTGTGTCTTCTTCCGCGCTTTCTTTTGACCAAACTTCTTACGCTCCACCATTCGCGGATCGCGTGTGGTCAAACCGACCTGTTTCAACGCGGACTTCCACTCAGGATTCACCTCGATGAGCGCTTTTGAGATGGCGAGTCGCACCGCCTCTGCTTGACCTGTTATGCCGCCACCATCCACGTTCACTTGAACGTCGTACTGGCCAGCAGTCTCAGTCAACATGAAGGGCTGGTTGATTTTGTATTGCAACACAGACGTGGTGAAATAGTTGTTCGCGTCCTTCTTGTTAATGGTGACGCTACCCTTTCCAGGCTTCATGTAAAGACGAGCTACTGCTGTCTTCCGTCGGCCAGATGTATTGATTACTTCCATGCGGTGTGATGATCAGGCTTGAATCAAGCGAATTTGATAAGCTCAGGCTGCTGAGCTTCGTGTTTGTGGTCAGGACCTACGAAAACGTGCAGGTTGCGGAAAATTTCACGTCCCAAAGAATTCTTGGGGAGCATTCCGCGAACAGCGTCCTCAACCAAGGCAAACGGCTTACGCTTCAATTGCTCCTTGGCAGTGCGGGTGCGCTGACCTCCGGGATAGCCCGTGTATCGGATGTATTCCTTTTGGTCCCACTTGTTTCCAGTCAAAACTACTTTCTCTGCATTGACTACAATTACAAAGTCACCGCAATCAGCGTGCGGGGTGAAGTTCGGCTTATGCTTGCCACGCAGGCGCTTGGCAACTTCGGATGCCAAACGGCCCAACGTTTGGCCCTCAGCATCGACGAGCAACCACTTTTTGTCTGCGTTCTCCTTGTTGATGGAGACGGTCTTGTAGCTCAAAGTATCCACAGCTCAGTGTTTTGAATGTTCAAATTCTCCCAAAAATTGGGGGTGCGAAGATAGCAAACGGATGTTTACAACCCAAGCCATCATGTGGACAAAAACTCAGGAATCGGTTAATTGCTTGTTTGAACCTCTCCCGGTGAAGGCTCTACAAAAGACCAATCGCCCATTTTACCTATGCCTTGCGCACGATTTTCGGTGGATGGCAGCACCTGGATTTGACGCTTCACATTGCCCTCAGGATCGAGGAGAAACAGTACCTCCCCGGAAGCGGACAAACCGAACGGGAACCCTCCCCTGCCTTTTTCATACCCCACGAGCACTGCGCCGGGCGCCAAACAACCTTCGGGCAGCACCCAGCCATCCGCTGTCAAATCGTCGGTGATGCGCCACCCTTTCAATGAACATATAGCGTTCGAATTATTCTGCACCTCTATGTAATCCGCCGGGATGCCCTTCGCGTGAATCTCCGTGATGCGGACCTGATCCGACGTGCACACCGGACAAGTTCCTTTAATCGCAGAGCGCTTGCCCGCTGCGTAAACCAGCGTTGATGGAATGCGCTTGAACGGTCGCTCTGCATTGCGCAACGAGTAAGACGTCTGGATACGAAGCACGTGGGAGCGCCAAGGATCAGGGTCCAACCATTCGTTGCCCCACAAGTAGGCCAATTCCAGGTCCCATTGCTTAGATAGCTTCGTACCAAGACTGACCTGCCAGCGTTCACTCCACCTGCCGCCCTGCCGGTGGAAGACTTCCCAGCTCAACTCTGCATCGAGTCGATTGGTCACACGGTGACCATAAGCGACGCGCGAACGAACCGTAGGCACCAAAGGGGCCACTCGCCCTTCCGGAAGCGAACCGCTGAACCACGGGCGCGCTGCCCAATTCTCGGAAGTCATAATGCGGGTGGTCCACTTGCCCCGCTCTGTTTTCCAACGTCCAATGGCGCGCAACGCAATCCGACGACGAGCCGCATAGCCACCGTCAAATTGCTGACGTTCCGCAAACCGGTACTGTACGTTGAGGTCCCAGTGCTTGTTCATCCGGTACTCCAATGCCGCATCCACTAGCCCCTGCTCATGCCAGGAGGCGCCTTGCGTCCAGCGGTTTTCCCACTGCAATGACCAAGACCAGGTTTTGTTGAGCGACTGGCCCACACCTGTGCCAACCCAACACTCGGTGTCGGTGTATTGGCCGCTCGCAGTAACTGCAACTGCTGCACATGCCAGAAGTACGATGCCACGCACGGCGCTCAAATGTCTTTAAAAATTCGCAGCGCTCCGAGGTCAACGGATTCCTCACCGGACTCGATTTCAAATTCCCTTACAATGGCAATGTCTGGGGCATTGTTGAACATCGGAAAGGTGTCCTCACTGTAGACATACACCGTGTAACCACCTGGGCGCAAACCATAAAAGGCAAATTCTCCGTCGAAATTGGTTTGGACGCGGTCGTCCGGACCCACTCGGTCGCCGTACGTAATGAAAACATCCTCATCGGCAGCTGGAGCAACAATGGCATCCGCTGGATTCGAAATTACAATGCGTTGCTCGAGTTCCACGTTACCGGTAACGGTTGCAATGCCGCCCTCACCAGGGGTGCGTGTGCATCCAAACAAGGTAACGGTCACAGCAAGGGACAAATAGAATATTCGCATGCTCCGGAGCTTTTTCAAAAATGAATCCAATTCTTACGTCTGCAAAGTAGGGACTCCCTAATTTCGAACATAATATTACATGCTGCATGGTTCCCCACGAAGAACATTCTCCCCTACAACACATCGGCCTCGGTGAAGGCCGCATTGAAGTCGTCTGCGGTCCTATGTTCTCAGGGAAAACCGAAGAGCTGCTCCGCCGTGTGCGCCGCGCGCAAATCGCCGCACAACCCACGGTCATTTTCAAACCGTCTACCGATACGCGCTACCAAATAAACCACGTTACCTCACACGATGCGAATACTTTGCCGTCGGTCACCGTAGATTCCAGCCAAGGCATCCTCGACTACCTAAGTGCCCAGCCGCGCCCAGTCACAGTGGTCGCCATCGACGAAGCCCAATTCTTTGATCCCGAACTGCCCACCACCTGCATCACCCTCGCCAACAATGGCATTCGGGTCATCGCAGCCGGATTGGACTTGGATTTTAAAGGCATCCCTTTTGGCGTCATGCCCGAACTGTTGGCCTTGGCCGAAGAAGTCACCAAACTCCACGCTGTCTGCATGGAAACGGGACGGCCAGCGCATTTTTCACACCGAATCGCCGGCGGAGACAGTACCGTGGAAATTGGTGAAAAAGACCGCTACATCCCGCTCACCCGACAAGCCTTCGTCGAAGCGCGAAGACAGGCCGACCGCCGCGAATCCTCGGCCGAATGACCGTCGGTGCATGGAAGGCGTGGCTTGACCAAGCCTCTTCAACGCACGCCGTCACGGAGGACAGTGTGCCCGCACCAGCAAACACCGCGTTATTCATCACCCAAGACTCACGCACGCTTGAGGCCGCTAGGCCCGGAGCATTGGCGTTTGTTGCCATTCCTGGAAACTGGCACGACGGCCACGCTTTCCTTGAAGAGGCCCACATCAAAGGAGCGCGTTACTTCCTCGTCGGCAATAACACCACAGTGCCAGCGCTGCCTCAATCCGACGTGGTACGATGTGCCGATCCTATCGCGGCTTGGCAAGACCTGGCCCGGCAATGGCGGCACACGTGCGGGACGTCCATCATCGCCATCACAGGCAGCAACGGCAAAACCACCGTCAAAGAATGGCTACTACAACTCATTGCTCCGCGCACGGTGGCCTTTGGTAGCCCCCGCAGCTACAACAGCCAAGTCGGAGTACCGCTGGCGCTGTCTGAATTGACCCCACACCATGCCTGGGGTGTTGTGGAAGCCGGCATCAGCCGCCCGGGAGAAATGGCACGCCTCGCGAACTGCATCCGCCCAAACATCGGTATACTGACCCATCTCGGCGAGGCCCACCTCGAAAACTTCGACGGCACAGAGGCCCTTCGCAACGAAAAACTTACCTTATTTGAAGGCTGCGAATGGGTAGCCATGCCTGGTTACCTCACATCAGCTGCTCAACAAATCCTCGCCAAGGGCACAACCGTGCACACGTGGGGTGAGTCTGAACGCGATGCGCTGAGGGTATCGAGCAACTTGCAAACGAAAGGGAGGGCTGTCACCGCGGAATATGGTGGCCAACGGTTTGCTTGGTTCCTTCCTTTCTCTGATGAAATGGGCTACCGCAACGCAATGACCGCCGCATTGGTGGGCCTGGTCTGGGGCATTCCTGCTGGCGAAATTGGCAGCGCACTGGGTCGGTTTAGGGATTTGGAACATCGCATGCAGCGCATTCGAAAAGGCGACGGCATGTGGGTTTTATCCGATGCTTACACCAACGATTGGGATGCCCTGAGTCTTGCGCTGAGTGATCTGAAGCGCATACCAGGGACCGCCAAAAAAGGCGCCATCATTGGGCCTGTTCCCGGCATGAAAGCTGACGGTGTAGAACGGCTTAAATCCCTGATTGCAGCCAGTGGCATCGACACGGCATGGGTTATTGGTGACGCATGGGGTTCGGTAAACGATCCGCCGCCGTGGCGGCAATTTACCTCAGCCGAGGAAGCGATAGGGGTATTGCTCGGAGAAGACGACCCATTCCACGGGCACCACGTGTTGGTCAAAGGCCCCCGCATTGATCGATTCGAAAGGCTCACCGACGCACTGGTGCAACGAGGGCACACCACGCGCCTCGTGCTCGATTTAGAAGCGCTCACTCACAACCTCCAGCACCTTCGCCGTTACATCCGCTCCCATTGCCCAAGCGGTACCGACCTCATCGGCGTTATCAAAGCAAGCGGCTACGGAACACACGCTGCTGCCATTGCGCGGGTGCTGCAGTTCCACCGCGTACCCTTGGTCGCCGTTGCTTGCACGGAAGAGGGAGTGGAATTGCGAACGCACGGCATCACCAGCCGTATCCTTGTTTTGAACCCTACGCCTGACACGTTTCAAGCGCTGCTCCAACACCGCTTGGAGCCAACCGTTCATTCCGAAGAACAGTTTGAAGCGCTGGTCCGTGAATTGAGAGAGAAGAAATCTCCATGGCCCGTTCACCTCAAAGTAGACACGGGCATGCACCGTCTGGGATTTGCACCAGACGACAAGGCCTTGCTTAGCATTGCAGGGCATCCAAGCGTTCAAGTAAAAACCGTTTTTAGCCATCTCGCAAGCGCGGACCGGCCGGACCAAGACGATGCCACACACCGGCAAACGGCCGCATTTAATCGCACCGTAAAAGCAATGCGAGCGGTGTGTCCAGATGTAAAAACGCACCTCCTTAATTCGTCTGGGTTGATGCGCTTTCCCAATGCGGCAGGCGATTATGTTCGCACAGGAATTGCGTTACTCGGTATGGTGCCTGCGGGCGAAATAAACCTCAAGCCTGTGGTTCATTTTGAAACGGCCATCGCCTCATTGCATCGCGTCCCACCGAACGAAGGAGTCGGGTATGGATTGGAAGATGCAGCGTCCCATGAGCGCATCCTCGCCACCTTACCAGTCGGGTATGCGGATGGATACCCGCGGAGCCTTTCCAATGGGCGTGGATACGTTGCGGTCCGAGGCCGACGTGCGCCCGTTGTCGGAAAGGTGTGCATGGACATGACCATGATCGATGTCACGTCCATCCCCAAAGTCCGAATTGGGGACAGCGTCGAGCTGTTCGGCCGCCAGCTAACCATTGAGGATGTTGCAGCGGCGGCCGGAACAATAGCTTATGAGATTTTGTCGCGCATACCCACGCGGGTCCTTCGCGAACAGCGAGGCAGCTGAGCTTAAACCGTCTCTTTCAAGAAGTACTTGTACTGCATGCGTGTAATCCACCAGTACATCACCGGCACAATGATTAATGTCAAGAAGGTGGCAAACGTGAGGCCGTAAATAATGGCCCAGCTCATCGGCTTCCAGAATACGTTGTTGTCCCCGCCGATGTAAATCCGAGGGTCGTACTCGGTGACCAACGTGACGAAATCAATGTTTAGGCCGATGGCCAAAGGCAACAGACCGAGGACGGTGGTGATAGCAGTGAGCAGCACTGGCCGCAGACGGGTGCGTCCGCCCGTGACAATGGATTCCACCACTTCGCTGAAGGGCAAATGACTGTTCATCTTCTGGTCCCGCCGCCTGCGCTCGCGAATCAGGTCGGTGTAATCAATCAAAACAATGGCGTTATTCACCACCACACCGGCCAACGAAATGATGCCAATCATGGTCATGATGATGACAAAATCCATCTGAAAGATGACGAGCCCCAAAAGCACCCCTATCAGGCTGAAGAACACGCTGAAACCAATAATGAAAGGGGTCGTGATGGAGTTGAATTGCGCCACAATGATGAGAACGATGAGAAACAGCGCAAGCAAAAGGGCTTGAGACAAAAACGCCAATTCTTTAGCCTGCTCTTCCTGTTGACCTGTGAACGCAAACCGCACGCCTTCTGGGATTTCAAACCCTTCCAACGCAGTTTCCATTTGCGCCACAATCTCATTGGCATTTGCGCCCTCCAGTACGTTCGAGCTCAACGTAATGATGCGATCGAGATCTTTTCGTTTAACGCTGCTGAACGTCGTGCTGCGCTCGGCGGTTGCCACGGCACTGATGGGCACTTCTTTGATTTGGCCATCGGATGCGCTGCGGAAAATGACCTTCTGGTTCATCAAAGCATCTACGTTGTTGCGTGCCGACTCTTCGAACCGTACGTTGATCGGGTAATCGTCTTCGCCGTCCTTGTACGAGCTCACTTCGCGCCCGAAAAGGGCTGTTCGGATCGTATATCCGATGTTTTGTGTGGACAGTCCGTAGCGACGAGCCTTCTCGCGGTCGATGGTAATCGGGAGCTCGGGTTTGCGCTTGTCTACGTCGATTTTCAACTCTTCCACCCCGGCAAAACCCAAATTGCGGAGGTGCTGGCGCAAGGCTGTAGCAAACGCCAATAAGTCGTCGTAATCTTCTCCGCGTATTTCGATGTTGATTGGCGGACCTTGGGGCGGACCGTCGGAGTTCTTGGTTACTACAATTTCCGCTTCCGGGTAGCCGCTCAACCGCTCGCGCACAGCGCGCAAAAGGTCGCGGGTCGATTGCCCCTGGCGCTCTTGAAACTTCACGAAATTCACCACAATACGCGCTTTGTGCGGTGTGTTGCCTAAGGACGGGCCCTCCTGCGGGTCGCTGGTGCCATTGCCCACCTGACCGATGACCGAATTAGCCATGTACGCTTCCAGCTCACCGGTTTCCGGATTGAGACGCATAAAGCGGTCCTCGTTCAAAACCTCCAAGACCATGCCTTCGATCTCCCGGGTCACACGATTCGTTTCCCCGATGTCCGTGCCGATTGGCTTTGTAATGAAGATGTTCAGGTACTGCGGTTCGTTGCTTGGGAAGAATTCAACCTTGGGCGGAAACGCTCCCAGCAAAACGAATGCTACTAGCATCAAGCTGGCTGTTCCAAAAAAGAAAAACCACGGGCGACGTTTGGCCAATGCAAAACGCAGGAACCGCTCGTAGCCCTTTTCGAGGCGCGGCAAGAAACGGTTCTGAAACACTTGTGCAGCAGGATTCAACACGTGCGCATTCAATGCTGTAAGCAAACCCGCGATGATCAGCAAGTTGCCAAACGCCACGGCGCCAAGCACCAAGAATACCAAACCGAATCCGGCAAGAGAAATGCTCACCCGGTTGGACCGGCGCTTGTCCAGCGCCTCCTCTCCCACACGCATAAATACCGATGTCAAAACCGGATTGATAACAAGCGCCACAAACAAGGATGAGCTCAAAACCACAATCAACGTAATCGGCAAGTACTTCATGAACTCACCAATTAGTCCAGGCCAAATGGCTAGCGGTAGGAAAGCTGCGAGCGTCGTTGCCGTGGAGGCAATAATGGGCCATGCCACTTCACCGACACCGAGTTTCGCAGCAACGATGGCGGATTTACCCTCGTCCATCAAGCGGTAGACGTTCTCTACGACCACAATGCCATTGTCCACCAACATACCGAGCGCCAGTACAAGCGAGAACAGCACCATCACATTGAAGGTGATGCCCAGCGCGCTAAGCACCATGAACGACATGAACATGGACAGTGGGATAGCGACCCCGACGAACAGGGCGTTGCGCAAACCGAGGAAGAACAGCAAGACCCCGACTACGAGCAAAACCCCAAAAATGATGGAATTCTGCAACTCCTCCACTTGTGTTCGGGTCTGGTCAGATTGGTCGTTGGTGATGCTCACATTGAGGTTGGAAGGGAGGTACGACGCCTTCGCCTCGGCGATGATGAGGTTAATGCCATCAGAGGCTGCGATGAGGTTTTCACCGGCGCGCTTGATGATATCCAACGAAACCACGGGTTGTAGGTACTCCCTTGCATAGCTGGTTTTGTCCTGCTCCACAAACCGAACCATTGCGACGTCGCGGAGGTAAATGGGGGCGTCTGCCTCGCTTTTGATAATTACATTTTCGATGTCTTCCATGGACTGAAAGTCCCCGACGACTTGCACGGTGCGGCGGTAGTTGTCGACCAGCAAATCACCACCAGAAATGGTCACGTTTTCCTGCGCAATAGCGCCAGAGATGTCGTTGAAGCTGACCTGCATGGCCTCTGCCCGAAGGTGGTCGACGACAATCTCGACTTCCTTATCCATGACCCCGCGGATGTCCACCTTGGAAATCTCTGGGAGTTCTTCGATGTCCTCCTCCAATTGCTCTGCATAGCGCTTCAACTCGTCTAAGCTGTAGTCTCCGGAGAGGTTGACGTTCATGACGGGCAGCAACTCCGAGAAATTCAATTCGAAGACATTCGGATCGGCAGGCAGGTCGTCTGGGAAATCAGGGTCTGCCTTCGCCCTGTCCACCGCGTCCTTGACTTTGCGCAAAGCCTCGTCCGGGGTCACATCGAAATCAAACTTGATGTCGATGGCGCTGTAGCCTTGAATGGAAGTCGAAGAAATTTCATCGACTCCGGTGATTGTGTTGATCTCTTTTTCAAGAGGTCGCGTAATGAGTTTTTCGATGTTTATCGGACTGTTGCCAGGATACGGTGTCCCTACGTAAACCTCGGGAATCACTACTTCCGGGAAGCTCTCTTTGGGAACCGTGATGTAGCTGTACAGGCCGCTGATGATGATGATGGTCATCAGCACAAATACCGTGGTGCGATTGGTGACGCTCCACGAACTCAGCCCAAATTCCCGTGAGCCTTCTTGGGGTTGAATGTCTTCCATGGGGTTCTTACTCCTGGATGATGCTTACAGCTTGTCCGGCAACAACGCGTGTAGCGCCTTTGGATATGACATCTTGGCCGAAGGAAAGGCCGTGCTCTACGAGCATCACGTCGCCTGAACCCATGCCCATTTTGAGCACACGCTTCTCAACCATTCGTTCCATGCCTTCGCCCGCCGCCACAAAAACAAAATCCTCGCCATTGATGTCCTGCTGAACGATGGAGCTTGGAAGCACGAGGGCACTATCGAGGTTCATGTCTTCGAGCCAAACACTGGCGAACATATTGGGCAAAAACGAAGTGCCTTCCGGAAGTGGCAAGGTGATCTCCAACGTTCGGTTGGCCGGGTTGATAAATTGACCGACTCGGCCAACGGTGGTCTCGATGGTGTCCACACCGCTCACAATGACCGAGGCTGGCATGCCCTTGTTGATTTGGCCTGCGTAATGGTCACTCACCATCGCACGAACCTTCATGTCACTCAGGTTCACAATGCGAACCAACGGCGCTCCCGGAACGGCGAATTCTCCCGACTTCGCGAGGCATCGGTCGACGACCCCCGTGAACGGGGCGCGCATAACCGCCATGTCTTTCTGCTCGGTCAGGGTTTCCATCGAGCGCTGAAGCGACTCAAGTTGAGTCTTGGCTTGGAGGTATTCAATCTCCGATCCGATTTCTTGGTCCCAGAGCCTCTGTTGACGCTCGAAAACCACTTCCGCCAATTTTAGCTGCGTGCTCAATTCCGCTATCGACCCCTCAATAACATCCGTATCCACTTTGACCAATGGATCTCCCATTTCGACCTGCGCGCCTTCGCGAACATAGACGTCCTCAATGCGACCGCCGAACTCGGAAGTCAACAAAGCGTTGCGGTCGGTTTCCACATTGCCTTGAACCGAGAACCGGTGCGTAAAGGACTGAGGTGTGAGCGGCATGACGCCAACCTGAACGGACTTGGAGGCCGCTGGAGTAGCCGATTCTTCGACAGGGGCTTCGGCGTTACCGCAGCCGCCCCAGAACATGGCCGCCACCGCCATGAGGGTAAGCTTTCGCAAGGAAGTATTCATAGTAGGGTTCATCGTTTTTTTCATTTTTCAAAAGCAGACAGTGCCGTTTGCAGCGCCACGCGGGCATTCAACCAATCGATTTCAGCGCCAAGTCGTTTGCCTTTGGCCTCCAGGAGCCCGTTGCGCGATTCGTTCCATTCGAAGGAAGACACAACCCCTTCGTTGAAGCCAAACTCTGTCTGGGTGTAGATTTTCTGTGCAATGTCTTCAGCACGGCGCGCGTTATTCATCACTGCGATGGCATTCGAGAACGCGGCTTTAGCATTCGAAAACTCCATCTCCGCGACTTGCTTCAGCTGAGCCAAGCCGATGCGGGCCCGCTCCTCTTCAATCTTTTTCTTTTCTACGGCTTGGTTACCGCCAAAACTGGTCCACAACGGCATGGAAAAGTTGACACCCCAAAGCTGCACCGGGTACCACTTCTCGTCCGAGTCGAGGAAGTTGAACGCATCCCGCTGCGCGTTGGCCTGGTTGGTATAAAATGCGGCAATCTCCGGCCACCCTTGCGCCTTTTGGTTCTTGACGTTCAAGCCGGCCAAGTCAAGGTAAATTTGTTGTTCTTGCACAGCTGGCAAGGCTGACGCGTTGAACGGACGACTGACCCACTCCAGCTCTTGGCCGTTTTGAAGCAAGTCGCTCATGTGATCAGTGACCTTTAGTGCATCCGACAAGCCGATGCCCATTTGGAACGCGAGGAGGCCCTTGGCCAACCCCACCTGCTGTTGCGCGTTCAGCACCATGGCTTCCATTTCGGTTTTGGCCAATTCAAGGCGGTCCACGCTCAAGGCATCGGCAAAGCCAGCTTTCTGCAAGGCCTCCACCTCCGTTTTGCTTTCCATGAGCAAGGCAACCGCTTCCTCCGCCATCTCCAATCCGGCCTCAGCCCCTAGCACCAGGTGGTACCCTTCAGCCACCTGCTGCATCACTTCGTCAGCTGTCCGGTCGATGGCACGGTCGCGTGCTTCAACGAAAAGCTGAGAGGCTTGAAGGGCCACGAAATACGAGCCGCTGAATACCAATTGGCTCGCCTGAACACCGACGTTAGCGGTGTGGGCTTGTCCGAACTGAAATTCAGAAACGGCATTGGGGTCTGTAGGAGGTGCGTCCAACGGCACCCCGGTTTCTTGCGCCACGCCGCCGAGGAACGAGGTCAAGTAATCGGGAAATCCGAACACGTCTCCGCCGGCCACTTGGGTGGGGATGTCAATGTACTGGCTGTAGTCAGCGACCAGGTTGACCTGGGGCAAACCACGAGCGAGCGTTTCTTTTACGTCCCGATCCGCTTGAGAACGGTCCAACGCTGCATACTGCATCGCAAAAGCATTTTCCAAAGCGATGACTTGGGCTTCTTCCAACGACACCGCGTAAGAAGTTTGGGCCGCCGCTTGGGTAAGGGAAAGCAAGGCTAAAATGGCCATGGCCCATCCCGGGGGATTCAATGCGAGGGTGGTCATGTAAAGAGGTTTTCTTCTTTGATTTTTTCTTCGAGGAATGCGATGCCCTTTGCTGATGCGATGGCGCGGATGTGGTACATCGCGGATTCGAGGTACAGCTGCGAAAGTGGGGTCAAATTGGAACCACCTTCCACCATGGTTTGCACTTCGTGGCTCAAGCCAATAAAGAAGCGCGACGCAACTGCTGGGTTCACGTCCGCACGGTACAAGCCTTCAGTTTGCCCGCGTCGGATGTTTTCTTCCATGGTGCCCCGGAGGATTTCATCGCGCCGCTCGTTGACAAAACGGAACGCTTTCGGGTGGTACTTGCTCAAATCAAACAGCACACTGGGGTGCATGTCCGATGTAATCTGGTGAATGAATCGAATCAACTTCAACTCCGCTTCGATCGTGTTTTTACTGGTCGACTTGGCTTCCTGGATAACCCGCTCGATCTGCGAACAGTGCCACGACATGCACTGAAAAATAAGGTCGCGCTTGTCGCTAACGTACTTGTAAAGCGTCTTCTTGGAAATGCCCAACTCACTGCAAACGTCCGCCATGTTTACAGCACGCACCCCCAAGCGCATGAACACCGAAGTAGCCCGCTGGATCAAGGAATCCTTCGGCTCGATCATGGTCAAATCTGTAGAGGGCTGTTCCATTTTCGGATGCAAAAGTACGCTTCAGGACCCCCGAGGAAACGAAAACAACGTTAAAACGTTTCCGAAATCAATCGTCTCGAAGGTCCAACCCCCATTGGTGGAGGAGCCCCTTGAGCTCTTTCTTCTGAAAACGAGCACCTTTGACCTCGTTCACAACAGGGTCGATTGTCCATTGTTCCGCTGTGCGGAAATCGGCCTTCTTTAAGTTCGTTCGCTCGAATACCGCATGGAGCAAATCACATTTGGCGAAGATCACTCCCTCGCAATTCGCTGCCGTAAAGTCCGTGTATTGGAGCTTGCATTCCTGAAATTGGAATCCGTGCACATCCATTTCTTGCCAAGTCGACGCTTCCAAGTTGCACTGCTCAAACCGAACATTCAGCCCCAACGGATTGCAAACCTCAAAGGCGATGCCCATCAATTTGCACCCATCAAACCGCACCCCCTGAAAACTAATCCCGAGGGCCTTGATATTGGACAAATCACAGTCGGTGAAGGTGCAACCCTCGAACCGGCTTTTGCGCATATCCACTCCTTCCCAATTCACGTTACGGAACGTACATGCCTCGAACCGCGCACCCTTCAATTCCTCCCAGGCGCTAGACGAATCGTACGTTTCTTCGTAGGCATCAATCATACCCCAACGCCTTGCGCACCACGTCGTCATCCGCGTGGGCCGGCATCGTCACCTTCAAGCGCGGTTCCTGTTCCATGGCACGACGAATCGCCCACTCAGCCCCTTCATTGCGCGCCCAACTGCGGCGGGCGATGCCGTTGTTGACGTCCCAATGCAGCATGGAAGTGAGGCGGCGCTCCGAATCAGCGCTCCCGTCGATGAGCATGCCGAATCCGCCGTTCATCACTTCGCCCCAGCCGACGCCGCCGCCGTTGTGCAGCGAGATCCACGTGGCGCCGCGGAAGGCATCACCGGCAAAATTCTGTACAGCCATATCCGCCGTGAAGGCCGAGCCGTCGTAAATATTGGAGGTCTCTCGGAACGGCGAATCCGTACCACTGACATCGTGGTGATCTCGGCCAAGCACTACTGGACCAGCCAAGCGCCCGTCGGCAATCGCATCGTTGAACGCCTTAGCAATCTCCATGCGGCCTTGGGCGTCCGCATATAAAATGCGCGCTTGCGAGCCGACGACCAAGCGGTTGGCTTTGGCGCCTTTAATCCAGCGGATGTTGTCGTCCATCTGCTGCTTGATGTCGTCCGGCGCTTCTTGCATCAAGCGTTCCAATACTTCACAGGCAATGGTGTCCGTCAAGTCCAAATCCTCCGGCTTCCCGCTGGTGCACACCCAACGGAAGGGCCCAAAACCGTAATCGAAACACATCGGCCCCATGATGTCCTGCACGTAGCTGGGGTATTTAAATCCGTCGCCCTCCTCGTTCATCACGTCCGCTCCAGACCGCGACGCCTCCAGCAAGAAAGCGTTTCCGTAATCGAAGAAATACGTGCCGCGAGCCGTATGCTTGTTGACGGCCTCCGCGTGGCGCCTCAAGGAGGCTTTCACATGTGTTGCAAAGGCATCCGGGTCGCTGGCCATCATGTCATTGGCTTCCTCAAAGCTCAGCCCCGCCGGGTAATACCCGCCGGCCCAAGGGTTGTGAAGTGACGTTTGATCGGAACCAAGGTCGACGAAAAGGCCCGCCTCGTCAAAGGCTTCCCATACGTCCACGACGTTGCCGAGGTAGGCGTAGGAAACGGCTGACTTCGCGTCCACCGACTCTTTCACCCGAGCAGTTAGCTCCTGAACATCTTCAACCACGTGATCCACCCATCCCTGCTCATGGCGTTTATAGGCCGCATCAGAATTAACCTCTGCGGTGACGCTCACAACACCGGCAATGTTGCCCGCTTTGGGTTGAGCGCCGCTCATGCCGCCTAGTCCGGCGGTCACAAACAGCTTTCCGGCCGGCCCTGAGCCGTCTTTGTCCTTCATGCGCACGGCGTTCAGCACCGTGATGGTGGTGCCGTGGACGATGCCTTGCGGACCGATGTACATATAGGATCCCGCGGTCATTTGGCCGTACTGCGACACCCCCAACGCATTCATGCGCTCCCAATCGTCCGGCTTCGAGTAGTTGGGAATCACCATGCCGTTGGTCACCACCACCCGCGGCGCATCCATGTGCGATGGGAAAAGGCCCATCGGGTGCCCACTGTACATGACGAGGGTTTGTTCCTCGGTCATTTGGCTCAAGTACTGCATGGTCAGGCGGTACTGGGCCCAGTTTTGAAACACCCCGCCATTTCCGCCATAGGTGATGAGTTCTTCCGGGTGCTGCGCCACCGCTGGATCCAAGTTGTTTTGGATCATGAGCATGATGGACGCCGCCTGTGCCGCCTGCGCGGGGTACGCCTCAATGGGCCGAGCGTGCATGGCATACGACGGGCGCAACCGATACATGTAAATCCGGCCGTAGCACTTCAGTTCCTCGGCAAATTCCGAAGCCAATTCGGCATGCTGCTCGGAAGGGAAGTAACGCAAGGCATTGCGCATGGCCAGCTCCTTTTGTTTCGGCGTCAGAATGTCCTTCCGAACAGGTGCGTGGCTGAACGCGGTAGAGCGCGGGTGAGGCGTGGGCAATTCAGCGGGAATTCCCGCTGTGATTTCCGATTGGAACAACTGCAATTCGTTGGCGCTTGTAGCTGAAGTCATGCTTTCTTGATTTTCCCGGTGCGCTTATCAAACCCATAAGGGCAATGCTTGCAACCGCTTTGACAACAATGACCGCGCTTGAGGTGGTATTGTTCGGTAAAAACAATGTATCCCTCTTCGCTATAGTAAAAGTCCCCCGGTTGCAAATCGCTCCGCATGTTGCAAATTTACCACGTATGGAACCGATGCCCGATTTCAAGACCGAACGTGTCACGTGGTCCGCAGCAGAGGATACCGGTGTGGAGCTCTGGGTGCGGCGGCTGGATGCCGTGGATTCGCCCGCGCCGGGCAACAAAGCGTGGAAGCTCATGTACCATGTGGAGCGAGCGCTGCTGCAGCCACAGCCGGCGTTACTCACATTCGGTGGCGCGTGGTCCAACCACCTGCACGCCACAGCGGCCCTAGGTGCGTCGATTGGATTGCGCACCATCGGAGTGGTCCGAGCGACCGAGGCCGAGCTGGCCCATCCGACGCCCACCCTGCAGGACTGCACGGACTTTGGAATGGAGCTCTTTCCGATTTCCCGGTCCGAGTACAACGAGAAAGAAGCGCCATTTTTCAAGGCGTGGCTGCGCGACCGCTTCGATAACCCTTGGATCGTACCAGAAGGCGGAAGCGGGGCGCTCGGCGTAATGGGGTGCAAGCACCTCATCAAAAACACCGACTTAGAGCGGCCATGGGACGCTGTTGTAGTCGCCGCTGGCACCGGGGCCACCGCTGCCGGGCTGCTGCTGGGGCTCAAGGGAACCGCAGATATGTATGTGGCCAACGTGCTCAAGGGATTCGATGCAAGAGCGTCCATCGAACACCAACTCAATCTCGCGCTCAGCGATTCCGCTTGGTCGAACGAACTCGCTTCAGGGTGCACCATATGGAACGGCGCCCATCACGGCGGATTTGGTAAGATTCCAGAATCCCTTCAATCGTTCATCGGAGGATGGGAAGCCGAAACGGGCATTGCGCTGGACGGCGTTTACACCGCCAAGGCCCTCTATCGGTTGCTGCAAGCATGGCGCGAAGACACCGATTGGAACGGCCGACGCGTCCTTTTCTTTCACACCGGAGGGCTGCAGGGAAACCGTTCGTGGCGGTGACAATTGAAAAATAATTCTGCGCTGTGCAACAAGCGGATTGGCGGAGTAAATTTGCCCCTCAACCAACGCCCAGAAACGGCAGGCATGAGCGACTTCCTCCAACACGAATGCGGCATTGCAATGCTTCGATTGAAGCAACCGTTGCAGTTCTACATCGACAAATACGGCAGTGCATTTTATGGACTCAATAAAATGTACCTGCTTATGGAAAAGCAGCACAACCGAGGCCAAGACGGGGCGGGGCTCGCCAACATAAAGTTGGACGTGCCTCCAGGCAAGCGTTACATCTCCCGCATTCGGTCAGTGGACTCACGGCCGATTCAAGACGTTTTCAGCCGCATCATGCCTCGCTTTGAAGGGCTTTCTTCTGAGCAACTAAAGGACGGCCCGTTTCTGCAAGAGGAGATGGCGTTCACCGGAGAATTGTTTTTGGCTCACCTGCGGTACGGCACGTACGGTAAAAACCAAGTTGAGAATTGCCATCCGTTCTTACGCCAAAACAACTGGCGAACGCGCAACCTCGTCGTTGCCGGCAACTTCAACATGACCAACACGGACGAGTTGTTTGATAAGCTCGTCGGACTTGGGCAGCACCCCAAGGAGAAAGCCGACACCGTTACCATCCTGGAACGGATCGGTCATTTTATCGACGTCGAAAACCAGCGCCTTTTTGATCAATACAAGCAAGAAGGCCTTCCCAACGAAGCCATTTCGGAGCGCATCGCCAACGAGATTGACCTTCCAACCGTACTCAAGCATGCGGCCAATTCACTGGATGGCGGTTACGTCATGTGTGGTATGATTGGCCACGGTGACGCGTTCGTCATGCGTGATCCAAACGGAATCCGCCCCGCGTTTTTCTACGAAAATGATGAGGTGGTGGTCGTCACCAGTGAGCGGCCAGTCATTCAGACCGCCTTCAACGTGGGCACCGACGACGTGCAAGAAATCAAACCCGGACACGCCTTGATCATCAAGCGAGACGGCACCGTGTCCATGCCGCAAGTCAAGCAACCCGGTGAGCGGAAGGCATGCAGTTTCGAAAGAATTTACTTCAGCCGCGGCAACGACCAGGACATCTACAACGAGCGCAAAGAGCTCGGTCGCCAGCTCGTTTCACAGGTAATGGAAGCGGTCGAACACGACCTTGACAACACCGTCACCAGTTTCATCCCAAACACCGCAGAGGTATGCTTCTACGGTTTGGTCAAAGGATTGGAAAACCACCTGAGCCAGGCTAAGATTTCAAGGATTATCGGCTTGGGCGCCAACCCCGATCCCGAAGAGATTAAGCGCATTCTCGACGAGCGGGCGCGCATCGAGAAAATTGCCATCAAGGATGCCAAGCTGCGGACCTTCATCACCGAAGATGCCAACCGCGACGACCTCGTTGCTCACGTCTATGACATCGCATACGGCACCGTTAATGCGGGCCAGGACAACCTCGTCGTCATCGACGACAGCATCGTCCGCGGCACCACCCTCAAACGGTCAATCCTGCGCATTCTTGATCGCCTCAACCCGAAGCGCATCATAGTCGCCTCAAGCGCACCGCAAATTCGGTACCCTGATTGTTACGGCATTGACATGGCGAGGCTGGGGGATTTTATCGCCTTCCAGGCGGCCATCAGCCTCATCAAAGAGCGAGGCATGGAACACCTAATCGACGAGGTGTACGCCAATTGCAAAGCGCAAATCGCCCGGCCCAAAGAGGAAAACACCAACCAAGTGAAAGCCATCTACGAGCCGTTCACCACCAAGGAACTCAACGAACGCATTTCACAGTTGCTCACGCCGAAAGGCATGAAGGCGGAAGTGAAAATTGTCTTCCAAAGCATCGAGGGGTTGCACGCCGCATGCCCCAACCATTTGGGTGACTGGTACTTCACTGGCAACTTCCCCACGCCAGGAGGGCACAAGGTGGTCAACCGAGCGTTCGTCTACTACGTAGAGGGCCGAAACGACAGGGCTTACTAGCGCTGGATCACCAGCTGCTGAACAGCGCCTTCGCCGCAGCGAACGACGTACGTTCCCGAGGGTAAGTCGCTGACATTCATCAGCTCCGCTCGCACCCCGGGTCGAACCATCTGCCGCTTCCATTCTCGGCCGTCCATCCCGTACACCACAACATCCGAGCCGGGTTGAAGCCCGACCAACGTGACGTGATCACGGGCGGGGTTGGGCACCATGGCAAACGCCGACGCCTCCCTCTCAGGCGTGTCTACAACATACTCATCCAACCAATAAGCTGCTGTTGACTCGGTAATGACGGGGTCTCCAGTAATGGGAGTGTCCACAGTTGAGATCGTCAATAATGCCGCCAGCGTCACAGGGTAATTAGCAGACATGAAGTAATCCCCGGAAATTTGCACCTCGTAGGTGCCCAAGAACGTTGAATCAACCAGCACCTCGTTCAGCTGCACGCGGTATACGTCTTCATGATATACTGGACCCGGAACCCCGAGGGTTCCCGATGAAATACATTCTGCATTCACGCTGCCCGTTCGGTACACCGTGATGCCAGCAGTTCCATACTCGCAAGCGAACGTGTCTTCAGATGTGGCACCGATGTCAAACGGGTAGGGATAATACTCTTCTGTGTCGCTGTAAGCAACAATCAGGTTGTTTTGAACGCCACCATGGTATTCGTAAGAATTGCCGTAAGAGTAATACGCATAAACGCCATCCGACTCTATTGCAACTTCAGCACCACCAAACACCTTTCCGTTCGGCGTTGATGCCACGCTTACAAAAGAACCAATTGACGAATTCACCCCCCAGTCAGGATTGAATAAATATGTGAGGTCGTACGATTGGCCTGGGCCGCCTGTGTCATTCTCGATGGGTGCAAACGCATCCACCACGTTCTGAACAAACGTTTCACCGGCTTCAGGCGCAGGCGACTGCAGCTGGGCTGAGGTGAGGATGGGAACAATGATAGCAAGGGGGCCTAAAACGCGTTTCATGAAATCAGAATTATGGAGCATTTGATGGCTTAAAGCTAAAGCAAAAACGCCTCCACAAGGGAGGCGTCATTTCAGTCTGTACCCGGAGTGGGAATCGAACCCACACTCCGTTAGGAACACGAGTTTGAGTCGTGCGCGTCTACCAGTTCCGCCATCCGGGCAAAGCGGACAGCAAAAATAGCACAGGAATTGTAGTATTCTGCAAAAGTCTGTACGTTCTTCGCGCCGCGAAAGCAATTTCCCTTTAGCACCATCTCATGAACGGCATCCGCAACATCGCCATCATCGCCCACGTTGACCATGGCAAAACAACCCTAGTGGACAACATTATTCACCAATGCCAAGCCGTCGATGCGCGCAAGGAAACCGGTGAATTAATCCTCGACAACAATGATCTCGAGCGCGAGCGCGGGATTACGATTCTGTCAAAAAACGTAAGCGCCACCTGGAAAGGCATCAAAATCAACATCCTAGACACCCCCGGCCACGCTGATTTCGGAGGAGAAGTGGAGCGCGTATTGAAGATGGCCGATGCCGTATTGCTCGTAGTGGATGCCTTCGAAGGACCAATGCCACAGACGCGATTTGTACTTGGCAAGGCCCTTGAATTGGGGCTTAAGCCCATTGTGGTGGTGAATAAAGTCGATAAGGAAAACTGCACACCGGAGATCGCGCAAGAAAAGGTGTTTGACCTGATGTTCACGCTCGACGCCACGGAGGAGCAACTCGACTTTCCGACTGTCTATGGGTCGGCCAAAATGGGCTGGATGGGGCCCGACTGGGAAAACCCGACAGGCGACGTCTCCCATCTCATGGACGTAATCCTCGAGCACGTGCCGGAAGCGCCTTACCGCGAGGGAACTCCGCAACTGCAGATTACGTCGTTGGACTACTCGAAGTACACGGGGCGGATCGCAATCGGACGTTTGTTCCGAGGGGACTTGCACGCGAACCAAGACTACGCGCTCTGTACCGCCGACGGGGTAAGGAAGGCACGTGCCAAAGAGCTCTTCGTTTTTGAGGGGTTAGGGCGGACCAAGGTCGACCACGTACGCAGCGGCGATCTCTGCGCCATCACCGGCATGGACGGCTTCGAAATCGGTGACACCGTCAGCGACCTCGAAAACCCCGAGGTCATGGAGCGAATCGCTGTAGACGAACCTACGATGTCGTTGCTTTTCACAATCAACACATCGCCCTTCCTCGGTAAAGACGGGGATTTCCTGACCAGCCGCCACATCCGCGAACGACTCGACGCCGAACTCCAGCGCAACCTCGCGCTCCGCGTCGAACCCACCGACAGCGAAGACAAATGGAACGTATACGGACGCGGAATCCTGCATTTGTCCGTCCTGATCGAAACGATGCGCCGCGAAGGGTACGAACTCCAAATCGGCAAGCCGCAGGTTCTGATGCGCGAAGTTGACGGCGCAACCCACGAGCCGTTTGAACACCTCGTCATCGACGTTCCTGATGAAGTAGCCAGCAAAGCCACCGAATTGGTCATGAAACGCAAGGGCATGCTCCAGGTCATGGAAGCCAAAGGCGACCTCCAGCACCTCGAATTCCGAATCCCGTCCCGGGGCCTCATCGGCCTGCGCAACCAAGTCCTCACCGCCACCGCGGGCGAGGCCGTGATGACGCACCGTTTCGACGG
>NZGF01000021.1 GCA_002690915.1 Crocinitomicaceae bacterium | reverse complement strand
CGCACTCACAACATCAAGACCCTCTGCCAGTGAAAGCTCAATCTCCCGCAACAACCGCAGAACGTCCTCATCCGAATACCGCTTCCGAGCCATCCTCAAACCCTCCTGAACCACCAAAACCACTAAGATCAATTTGGCCCAGGTTTAAGGGGGAAGGACAACTGAGCTTCAAATCAAACCTGAAGAACGAGCGTTGAAGGACAAGTTCGGCGACGTGTATATCGGGTACTGTAAGCGCACACGGCGATGGATTTAATGGAGTTTAGTTTGACACTAGACGCATCAACAAATTTGTTTGTGCTTTCACTGATCGGAGGCACGCTCCTGCTCGCCTTAGCATTGGCGAGCGCGGCTTTTCAGACGTTCGAGTTCTTTCCCCCACCAAGCAAAAAGAGCTGGCAGTCCTTAGCCTTCATAGGCCTATTTCGGCTGTTCGTTTATCCGCTCATCGTTCTATCGGTTCTCGAATATGAGCATCCTAATGATTGGAACCAGACTATAGTTGGATTCATGTTGTTGGCGGTAGGATTCGGCACGGCATTTTTAATTACCTTTCAAATGGGATGGCGGAACGCATTTGGAGAGAAACGAGGTCTACGAACTGCTGGATGGTTCCGTTTCAGCCGGAACCCTGTCTATGTAGCAACGATCGTCGGATTGATTGGTTGGGCTACCTTATTGCCTCAAACAGAGATTCTCGTATTAATTTGTATTTGGGTGACGATGTATCTCGTCGCTCCATTTTTCGAAGAACCTTGGCTTGAAAACCAGTACGGCGAAAAATACGCACAATACAAAGCTCGCACGCCACGTTTTATCGTGGGTTACCTATGATGGCTCAGCTCATGCGAAGCGTTCACGTCTTTCTTGGTTTGCTGCTGATCGCCTTTGGTGCAGCCACATTCCTGTTTCCTGAATTACTTGGGCACTACTCCATAGCAGCAGATCAATCAGATAATCGTATTGCTTTGAGGGCGGTTATTGGCGGTGGTGAAATAGGAATAGGAGTTTATTTAGCATTCGGGAATTTCTTCGGGGTACAACAAAAGTCCCTCAACTTGGCAGCGGCAATATTGTTTTTGTCGGTGGGATTAGCTCGATTTGTCGCAACGATGCTTGAAGCCAGTTTTGAGTTTCCGTGGCAACCAGTTCGCGAAGCTTCCATCGAAGTAGTTTTAGGTTTCCTCGCCGTGCTAGCATTCAGGATATGCTCGTCAGATAGAGTTGAAGACCATCGCTGATTTTGGAGGAGCATCTGAGACAGATAATGTGCATATTTCGGAGAGGCAAACATGTCTGAATTTTAGAAACTTCAGCCACTCAGACTGAGCTTGATCAATTGCCAAAATTCGACAACGGAAGTTCGGGCCCCACGCGGGCCCCTGTGGAGAGTTATGAGGAAAAGGTCGCAATCCTCAAATCATCATGCTCGAATGCGCTTGCCATACGATCAATTTGAATTTGGGTCTGCCCGAGTTCCGTAGCCACCGAACGCCACTCTGCGGCAGCGGCACCTACTTCTCCTATAATTCCCTTTGCTTCTTCATTACCCAGGCCGAACAACTCTGCTTGGGATAAGGCGAGTTCTATTGAGCAAGTGCTTTCATCGAGACTTATGTTTGTCGTCAGGAATCGCGCCTTGAGATCGGTCGGCGTCGGATTGAGATCATAGGCTGGCGACAGGCACCATCCGGCTTTGCCAGCCCAAAGGAACCCATGATTGCGAAGATGGTCGTCTACATTCGAGATCAAAATGTTGAAGATTACGCGTCTAAAAAGCTCGGCGGCATCCTTCTTCGCATTTGCGCCGTGCCTGGTGAGTTCATCAACAATCTCTGGGTAACTTGCCCGCTCGCCGTCATTTGCCTGTAACATCGACATGGCGGACAAGAATGGGATCCGAATGTCCCCATGTCGGTCAAAACGCCACGAAATCAAAACCTGCTTGTTCCCAACGCGCTGGAGTTCGTGCCGGGGCACCGTTATGCCTGCACGCTCAGCCAAAGTGAGAGCGATATGCTCCCAAGTTTCGATGCTGTAATCGTCTGTATCTTTTGGAAACTTCGCTATGGCCAATGCACCATGAGCATCCACTATGGAGGCCTTGGGTCTCGCACCACCAAGCGATGATCCAGGCGCAAAGATTAAGGACAGATCTTCATCCGTTTCTTCATCACGCTCAATTCTTTGCGCACTCTCAAGTAAGCGACCAAGCTGAATAAAGCCTGGCACGCCCTCTCCAATTGGTTTTTGAAACTCTTCATCATCCGGTCGTTTGAACCGAAGCGCGCCGAGCCGGGAGACATCACTTACACCGAGTAAAAAGTCCGCTTCGTGTAGCGTCTTTGGTGGACGACCCTCGGTGCGTGCCGTTCGCCTCTCCGCACGCTGCATAAGTCGCCGCCCCCATGTATCTGGGGCAGAATCTCCGATTGAACCAAACATTTCCCGGCCTTCACCCGGATGAAACATGCCGCCGCCGACAGCAAGGCTCGGCTCAAGCGAAAATCTGGCGGGATGAGTGAGCCATTCGTCATGATACTGAAAGGTGACAGACTCTCGGCCACGGGCTGCCTGCCGGTAGAGTGTTCCGACGCGCAGCGTATCGCCATCAAGCGAGATATGGACTTCTATTTCCGTCATTTTCGTTTGGGCCTGACGCGTTTGGGTAATTCGGCAGAGGACAACGACAACCCAAGTTCGTCATTAACCGGGTCGGCGATCTCGCCAAGTCCATCCAAGAGCCCCAATGCATTGAGGACGGATGCGTAAATACCAATGCTCACGCCATGGTCTCCATCCTCAATGCGTGACAATGTCTTTCGCGTTGTGAACGCCCTATCCGCGACGGTTTCCATGGTTAGGCCACGGCGTTTGCGCGCATCAGCAATGTCCTGACCAAGCTTTCGCAAGGTCCGGCGCACAGCGTTTGGCGGCGTTGTCGGTGTCGGCATTAATGTACCCTTCATTACTCAATACATCATATAATGGGTCATGAAGGTTACTTTTTCAAGAATTTTATCCATTTTGTGGTGATCACATGAAGTCCGATCAAAGCTTTGGTTTCGACCGGCTTCAGCCTGCGTCACCCAGGTCAGCGTTTACGCGTGATACTACGCCTCGCTCATTGCCCAGCTTTCTGGCCACCTGCTGGATGAAATGATCAAACCGGCGTTGCCCCAAGGCATGCGCGGCGTCTCTCTGGCCCTCTGGGATCGGTTCTGTTCGCGTCAGCCAATAGAACACGAAATGCGCAGTTGTTTCGAGACACAGAGCTGTGTCGCGTTCAATTTCTCCCTGCCTGCTATCAAATGTGTCCATCCGGCGAAGCAAACGCTCTTCAAGCACAAGATTGGATTCCGGATCGAAAAACCGGCTGAGGGCCTCTTCCACTATATCGGTTTTCGTAACGCCTGGCTCTCGAGCCCGTCTCTCAAGTTCAGCATGTAGTTTGTGGGATAAACGAAGGTTCACACGCGGTTTGCTCATTTTCTAAAACTCCGGCAGCGTATTGTCATCTGCAAGGTCTAGTGCGGCCGCCCGGCGGATCGTTTCAAGTGTCTGCTGCGAACCGACATCCTCTTCATCATCGATTTCTGGAGACACATCCGGTTCGACTTGGGCAGCAACGTCCTGATTAGGCCGATTGAGATTAGGTTCGATCTCTCGGTTCCCCTCGGAAGAGGTTTTGTTTTCTTCAGGCTCAGCCGCAGAACGTGCGGCACAACGAGTATCTGTCCAGGCGCTACTACCGTTTGAGAGAACTGGCATCTCTTTTGGGGGCGGCAGTATTCGAACCGTGAAGTTGCGATCTTTGAAGTAGCGAAGTTTTTTCGCAAGGATCGGCGGTGTGCCGGACACCATGAGGACCTCATCGGCAGGAGATAATTGCATGACTTCGCCGGGCGTCATGAGCGCGCGCTGCGTTTCCTGACGCGATACCATCATGTGGCTCAGCCAAGGGGCAAGTCGGTGGCCTGTATAATTCTTCTGTGATCGCAGCTCTGTTTTAGCCCCCAAGGCTTCAGAGATGCGTTTGGCAGTGCGCTCATCATTCGTCGAAAAAGCGATTCGAACATGGCAATTGTCTAGGATCGCATTGTTCGGCCCGTAGGCCTTTTCGATTTGATTGAGAGATTGGGCAATCAGATAGGCGCGCACGCCATACCCAGCCATGAAGGCAAGCGCACTTTCAAAAAAGTCGAGTCGCCCAAGCGCTGGAAACTCATCAAGCATAAGCAATATCTTCCGCCGACCCGATTCCGGCATGGCTTCAGTCAGTCTTCGGCCAATTTGATTGAGGACCAACCGCATTAGCGGTTTTGTACGCGACAGATCAGACGGCGGAACGACCAAGTAAAGCGACATGGGCTTATCAGGGCGAGCGAGGTCGCTGATCCGCCAATCACTTGCCGATGTGACCTCTGCGATAACAGGATCACGATAAAGACCCAGAAAACTGAGCGCCGTGGACAGGACGCCCGATCGCTCATTTTCCGATTTATTGAGGAGTTCACGAGCGGCACCGGCAACGACAGGATGCACGCTGCTTTTGCCGTTCGAAAGAACAATGTGCTTTGTTTTGAGCATCGCACCGAGCGTTTTCTCAAAGCTTCTCGAAGGGTCTGACAAAAAATGCGCGCACCCTGAAAGGGTTTTGTCTTTCTGAGCGTAGAGCACATGCAAAATCACGCCGACAAGCAATGAGTGCGCGGTCTTTTCCCAATGGCTGCGACGCTCAAGCGAACCTTCCGGGTCAACTAAGATATCAGCAATGTTCTGTACGTCGCGCACTTCGCTTGCGCCTCTACGAACCTCCATCAAAGGATTGAAACGGGAGCTGGACGCATCTGTGGGATCGAACCGAATGCAATTTGAAAACGAACAGCGCCACCCGGAGGTAAGCGCCCAGTTTTCTCCCTTTATGTCATGGATGACCGCGCTTCCCGTCCAGGAAAGAAGGGTCGGGATGACCAATCCAACGCCCTTACCTGATCTGGTCGGCGCAAAGGCAAGCACGTGTTCAGGCCCGTTGTGACGCAAGTATCTATCTTTCCAGCGTCCTAGAAAAACTCCATCGTCATCTAGTAGCCCTGCTCTAACGAGATCGGATTTTTCCGACCAACGCGCCGAGCCATAGGTCGTGACGCTGCGTTCCCAGCGTGACCGCCAAACCGATCCGGCAACCGCCGCAAGTATACCGAGCAATCCACCACTTGCTGCGATAGCCCCGCCGCGGGCAAACACTTCCGGAGCATAGGCCTCGTAGGCATACCACCATTGGAAAAGCCGCCATGGCCGATAAACGGGCCAGTCATCCCACAAAAACCAAGGCTGCCCGAGCCCAGCTTGGTAACCGAGTTCATGCGCAACCCATTGCGTTGCGCCCCACATGGTCAAAACAATGATGGATAGGACGATTAGAAACTGACCGATCAGTATCTTTGAAGGCGACATCGCATAGAGGCTCCCATTCAGAAAACCTCTTCAGTGTTTCGTGTCTATTCAAATTCAGCCAGTGTGAATGGCGGCAAATGGCGGCATAATCGGTTCCGATATAACCACTGGCTCAAACAGAGAAATTCCACGGTGTACGCCCGAATTTTGTGAGCTGTCTACCGTCACGGCCAACGATGATCCGCTCTAGTATTTTCTTTTCATATGCAAGATCACGATATCCACCGCGCCAGCGACTGCGACCCTTAGCGTGTCGCTTTTCGCCTGGGAGGCGTCCGAATCCCTGCCCATCAACTCGATAAACACAGCGTGCAAGTTGCGCATAGCATCCAACAATAAATCTTACTTGCTCTGAGTTCTTTTCACCGATCGTCCAATCCCCAAGAGTTCGGCGTTTCAATTCATCTGAATCGTCAGCGATTTCTGGATATGGAGCAAGGTCTGGCCCACCGTTTAAACTCACAAATAAGATTGGCCCTTCGATTTGTTCGACGTTAATCGGTGTTCCATATCGCTCTCGAATGGATCGCGCACTCAGCCAAAAGTCACGACCATAGTGTCCACCAACAATATTTGTCAGCCCATCAATGATGCCGATAAGCTGAGCCTCTAACCGTAGAGCGTCTTTTTCGTTCAGATCATGCGCTATGATGGTAACCTCAGGTTCGCACCCAGCTTGCCTGATTTCTGAAATCCGATCCATTTTAAGCGACATTTCCGAAGGAGCCGTTTCACCTTCAAGATGAGAAAAAACGCGATTGCCTACCCCTTTTCCAATGTAGAATATCTTTTCGATGGGCCCGTCTATTCTTGGATCAATCAAACCGTAGACGTAGTATTTCAGTGAATGAGTAACTGCCTGATCAAATTTCTCTTCCATTTAGTCTCCTACCATTTTTTCGATCTTAGCAAATTTTATCGAACAAAAGCAGGAACTTTGTTTTGGAAGATGCGGGATACGCTTCTCACCTGGAAAGGCCGCGTTTCAGTGCATCAGAGATCCTCCAACCAATTCCACGCTCCCGGGCTTCGATGACCAAAGACCTTCCGCGTTGCCGTTCGATCTCCGGTCGCCACGGCACCATGACAAACGCTTTCTCATTGCCGACAATGGCCATTCTACCTTGTGCAAGATCGGTCGTGCGCTCAAATTTTCCCTCGAAACCTTCTCCAGTTTCTAGCACCCTGTGCGAACGTTGAGTTCGCCTGGATTCCGCCTCACCCGCTCGGCGCAGCTCCTCCAACCTTAATTGCTTTCTTATGTCAGCGTTCAGCCCGGTTTCTCCCTCTTTGAGCAATCCTTTGCCGCGCAAGAAAGCAATGCGGGCTCTACGCGCTTCGGAAAACTGTTTACTCTCTGCCAGGTCTGGATGCCTATATTCGCTGTCGAGCCAGGTCTGCGCATGGACTTTGATCTGCGCTTCAACCGACGTCCATGAATGCACTTTCATGGCTACGCTTCCAGTCTTAGCCGCTTCAAATTCTGCGGCCTTTTCGATGAAGTCATCAGCTATTTCCCAAACCCCTTGGCCATTTCGATTCACGATGCCCGCTCTGCGGAGCGCTTCAAGTCTTCGCTTATGCGCGAGTCGATAAGCGCTCGAAGCGGACGGATCGGCGTCTGCATGCAATTCATCCGAATAGACCCCGCCGCTTCGGGTAGCGATCTCAGCGATCGTGCGATCGGCCCTTCTAGGCCTTGAAGGTCTCGGCCTTAGCTCAACAACCGCGCCTAAAGGCGGTGAAGCTCCGCCCAGTTCATCAGTTACAGGCGCGTACCATGGCGTTCCGTGAAAATCCTCCACAAGCATAAACCGCCGATCTTTCAATTCGTCTTCCGGCCCATGCTGTATCACGACCCCGATGATGGGTGGCGTATCACCAGTTCGCTCATCGAAGAACCGAACCTTCGACACATCTTTCCCAGGCTCTACCCCAGCAGCCAGAGTGCGGATGATATCGCCTTTGCGCCCCATCGCTTTCAGGGCCCTCTCCCAGTGAGGGGCGAGTTCCCATCGCCCATCTCCCAGGTTCTTGGCAAGATGGAGCTGCTCAAGGTGAGACAGACGTTGCTCTTGCAGACTGTTTTTGAACCGCCCGATAGCGCCTGACCCGGGCGAAACGTCTAAAGCGCCTTTATTCGATTGCTCCGCGAGCTCTCGATCCAGACCTGTGAACCGGTCATTTGTTATCTCGCGATGCCTCGATTTAGCGATCTCGATATCGCGCCTTGGGCCAAGTTCTTGCGTGAGGGTTTCTTCGGCCCGCGCGCGCAAGCCTTTCATAAGATAGTCACGGGCGATGACGAGGTCCTGACCCATGCTGTCCTTTCCGCGAACAACAATATGAGTGTGCGGATGACCTGTGTTGTGATGATCCACGGCAACCCAGTCGAGCTTTGTACTGAGATCACGTTCCATCTCCGACATGAGCCTGCGCGTCGTTTCTTTAAGGTCGCCTAATTGGTCCGCGTCTTCCGGTGAGACGATAATGCGGAACTGATGGCGGTCATCCATGCTACGATCGGCGAATGCACGCCCATCCACTTCGCTATCATCGCGCCCATAGAGCTGGCCACCTGATCCATCCCTGTCGACACCATCTCGTTGAATGTAATCTATGTGCCGAGAATAGGCCCTTATCCCGATGCCTGTTTTCGCGCGCGCTATGTGAACTTTAACCACAACCCGGCGAAGGCGCATGCGGGGCAGTCTCTGGGACCTTATACGGGCATGCAGTCCTGCCGCGTTACCTCTGCCTATGCGTGCCCCGGTGAAAGCGGGTTTTGTTTGCGGTGCAGACAACTGCCGTGCTGCTTTGAGCAGTCTGGACCGAAAGCGCTTTGACGAGCCGGCACCCGTGTCTCTCAGCTTACCGAGGCGCGGTGTGAAGTCTGCGTCGCCGCTCATATTGTGCGTCCTGCGTCTATGCACCTGAAAAGTTCAATAAAACCAGCAAGGACGAGAATATTCGTGCACCACATATTCCGGCATAAGGCGCCAAAAAAGAGATGTACAGACAATACCTTATGCACCTGTTGGTGCATGAGCTTCAATCTTGCCCGTCCGGGTTCACTGTCAAACCTGATGCCTTCTTTCGCCGCTTTATGCCGCCATATGCCGGAACACGCCGCCATTTCTATTCAGCGCCATTCCAGAATGAGCTGGGCAGTGCTTTGAATATCACTCAGATTGGTCGGTCCGAAGTAGCGACCATCCAGAGAATCTGGGTGCCGATTCATCAAAAACACCTGGCTTTCATCGAGATGGATACAGCCGTCCCATGAGGGCAATTCTTGCCCAAATGAATCTATTTGTTTGACGGTGCCATGTGGGATTTGATTGATCTGAATACGTCCATCCACCCTACATATTTCATCGCCAGGCATACCGGCGATACGCTTCAGAAGAGGCCAATCTTTTCCAACAAACCCTCTCTGGTTTGCCCAAATCGCCTCAGGGCTCTTGGCTGAAACGACAACCCAACGGCCAAGGGTGAATGGCTTGTCGTTCAGCCAATAGAGCCCCATTGGCGCGCTTGCCGTTCGGTTCCAAAGAAGCCTTTCTGTGGGGGAAAACACTATCCCGAAGAGGGAGAGACACACGCCTGCAATCATCAGGCTCAAGAATAATTTACGCATGGTTTCACCGAAGAGGCTCACCGGTAGAAACCCACCTTTGGCCTTCTGACCAGTCGACCAAATCGGCTTTCGTGTAATAGACACGCCAACCATGTTTTCGATAAATGGGCCCGCGTCCCTGATACCGATAATGACTGAGAGTAATGGGTGACAGGTGCAGAAATTCGGCGGCTTCCTGCGCGGTGAGAAGTTCGGGTAACTCCGAACTACCCTTGGGGT
>NZGF01000020.1 GCA_002690915.1 Crocinitomicaceae bacterium | reverse complement strand
CGAAGTAACGGATGTGCTTCTCTTGCTCTCTGACTTTGGCTGCACTGCGGATTGCACAGGCGCCGATGTCGATGGCGATGGCGCCGTAAGTGTGACGGATATTCTGCTTTTGCTCGCCGCCTTTGGGGACGGATGTTAAATGTTTTCCAGGAATTATACTGGCAGGGACGGAATCCCTGATTTTCTTGTGGAGATAAGGACAGAACCTAAAATGGCTCCAAGGATGAGCAGAACCCAGTAGCCTCCATCCATTGGAACGGATGGCATAGCACAACCACCGGTGTACGCATGGTCATAACCATAATAGGGCGAATTCGGGCCATTGCATGCCTCTGCCAAGTTGCAACATGCAGGGTTTGGTGGACATGGGGAAAATGTACCCGAAGGTGAATACCAACTGCAGGCCGCCGCATCATATTGGGCGAAAGTCACCGTCTGCGCGAAGCAGAACATTAACATTACCAGACTAAGAAAAGCCCGCGCTCTTTGATTCGTTGTAATACACATCTTTATGGTATGATGACCGTTGATTTTCAATTGGTGAAAGTTCCAAAAGGTTTTGGAAAGTTCTTTAGAACAACAAGGCTCTAAGCTCCTATTTATCAACACCACAAGCGCCCATTTGAGCGAAAAACGAGGCTGTACGCTCGCTTTCCAATGGCGGATTTACTTCGAATAATAAATAACTCCAGGCTTGTTTGTGGGTTGTTCAGCCTCCTATTTCACTGTAAACTTGGACTGACCCAAGGTTTTATGGTTTCAACTCTTCTTCCTTTTCTATGCTGCGGCGTACTTCTCTTTTGCACATGCCGAGTTAAGGGGTTTCATGTAGAGAACAAGTCTGTATCTGATGGGGCAGGAAATGCGGTAGCCTCTCTGAAAACGGCGACATTTGAGCCGTGGTAGCGGCAGGAAACAACGTGACAGCCATGAACGCAGAACACGTGCACATCTATGACTTCGAAAATGGCCTGGAGCGATCGAGGTCAGGACATTGCTAGCGAATCTTCCGGCGACTTAATCGGCCGAAGCATTTCACTTTCAGGAGACGGGAACACCGCAGACGTCAGCATACCTTACAACAGCGGTGATAAATTTGATGCTGGACATACTTGAGTTTATCGGTTTGAAGACGGCCTTTGGACAAAGTTGGGTTACGACCTAGGTGGAGACGCGAAGGAAGATGGCACAGGAGTCCGTATATGCCTCTCAAATGATCGAGAAACACTTGGCATTGGTGCGACCCACAATGACGCGTCAAATCTTGAAGCTGGAAGTGTTCGAATCCTTAAATACATCACGCAGGATTGAAGCCACGAATCAAGGACTTATTCTAACGCTACAATGCGGCTGGAAGCAGCTGGCACTGCTTTGTCACTCGCTGAAAAACTTATCATCTAAATGCCTTGGAAGAAGGTTTTAAGAAAAGGTGATACATTGGCATACATGTTTGCTGTTCGCCACCTCCATCATTTCCTGTTTTGCTTGGGAATTTTAATCTCGTCAAGCACCGCTTACGGCCAATGCGCGCAATGCTCAGCGGACCCAACATGTAGTTCTGATGACGGATTTCCCATCCTCTGTCCTACTTCATTACCCGCCGCTGTAGTTGGTGAATTTTACGAAGAAACCATCACGTTCTTTATGCCCACAGAGGTCATAGATCCAGGTTCTGGGATCACAGCCACCTTGAACAGCGTGACCGTTACCGCCATCACTGGTGTACCCCTCGGCATGCAGGTGGAATTGGACGATGAGGACGCTGTGTATTATCCGACCAGCGGTCAAACCCTCGGATGCGCCAACATCTGTGGCAGCCCACTACTGGCTGGCACGTTCGAAATGGTCATCAACATTTCTGCCATTGCCTCGGCTTTTGGTATCGAACAGGTGGTGACCGATTCTTTCCCGTATCAATTGGTCATTGAAGCTGGCGAGGGTGGTAACGCATCGTTCACCTTCTCACCCCCCACCGGATGCGACTCACTTGTAGCGAATTTCAATGCATCCCTTGCCGGTAACTCGAGCCAAATCACCACCTACGACTGGGATTTCGGCAATGGTAATTTTGCCACAACGGCGGATGTTGACAGTGTTGTGTATCTCGAGTCCGGGATTTACGACGTGACGCTTACCACCACCATAGCCAATCAGGTATTGTCACAGATTACCCTGAGCACAACCGCGGGTGGCGGTTGGGACGACGGGTGGTCACCGTCACCAGATCCCTACTTTATTATCAGCGATGCGGGTGGCGGAAACGTCTACACGTCAAGCGTGGCAAATGAAACGTATTCCAATACCTGGTCGAACATCAACCTGATACTCGCCAATCCACCGTACACGGTCACTTTTTGGGATGAAGACCTCTTCCCCGACGACGACTACTTGGGCGCGATGACCTTCACGCCCGAAGGCGCAGGCACGCTTGACATCAATGCCGACCCCAGTTACGGTGCATTGACCATCATTCTGCAAACAGCCGTTAGCACAAGCGATACATCGCAGGTCGTAGTCAACGGCAGCCCTGATGTTGGGATTGCGTGGAACGAAACTGGCGACAGCCTCCTCGCTTCAGGTCAAGACCTCATCGATTATGCGTGGTATTGGGGCGACAGCCTCGTGGCCGTTGGAGCGGATTCGGTGTATGACCCACAAGAAAACGGCTGGTACCATGTCCTCGCTGCATCCACTACCGGCTGCACAGGCGCCAGCGACAGCCTGCTCTACTGTTCACCAGATGCCTCATTCACGCTCGGCCTCAGTTTGGGTGAACTTCCTGAAGTGGTGGCCGCCAGTTTTGAATTTGACGTGTCAGATTGGGATTTTGTGTGGACCTTCAACGGCGAATCATCCGACCCCTTGACCGGTGTAATAAACTGGCCAACCGACGCAAGCGGCTGGTATACCGCCGAAGCATGGGATCCCTTCGGATGCCCATGGGTGAGTGATTCCGCATTGGTGTGCTGGCCGCTCAACACACCGTGGATTGAGGAAGATGAAAACGGATTGTTGTCGGTAGAGCTGCCGTACGCGCACTACCAGTGGTGGCTCGACGGCGAGCCCATCCCCGACGCCACGGAAGCCGAATACCAGGCCACAGGGCCGGGCCTTTACGCGGTGTCCGTGACGGACTTTACAGATTGCCCAGGGGTCATCAGCGAAGACTGGTTAGTCGTTGAAGTCCTTGAATCAGTGCCCGCTTTTGTCGACCGCTGGACGGTTTACCCCAATCCCACCACTGCCCAACTGGCCTTTGATTTGCCAGTGGATCCGGGGGCTTTCAACCTGCAGGTTATTTCAATGAATGGTGCCCTCGTTGAAACTGCTTCAGTGCATTCCGGTATGTCAATGGATGTTGGCCATTGGGCGCCCGGAACCTACATCCTCAAGGCGCAATCCCAACTCACCGGCTTGTGGCTTCCGGCAATTCGGGTGATTAAGAAATAGCGGTTTTACTTTCGGTCAATGCTCCATTTTCCGGGTCCGGTAAGCACCAAAGCAAATGCTGGAAAAAAAAACAGCAACGCATGCTCTTTGTCAGACAGAGAATCCTCCCAATGCACCATGAATGCCGCCACCCCCATGGTAATGGCCATGAGTGCGGCGCCCCACCGGCTTTTCCAGCCAATGAGAATTAGGATGGGCGCAACCAATTCACCGATCACGGTCAAGATGAGGGAAGGCATCTCGCCAATGCCCAACCAATTGTAGAACTTAACCTCACCTCCGGTTAGCCCTTCAACAAGCCGGTTTGCCTTTTGCCAACCGTGCGGAAACATCAGCCCAGCAGTGCCAATACGCAAGGCCAACAGTCCCCAGTCATTCAGTGCTTTCATACAGGGAAATTAACTCGGAATCGACCGAAGAACGAAGAAACCTTACGGCGATTTCCATCAAGGTCCTGTTGATTGGTGGCTCATTTTGGCGTATCTTAAAGTATGTCCCAAGACAAACTCCCCAACGATTGGCTAACCGGCGGGCTGCTCGATGCTGAATACAAACAGTATACCCTACTGGCATGGCTAAAGCGTTGGGAGCGTGAATTTCGAGACGTTAAGATCTATCCTGCGATGGAGCATTTGACCGAGGCTCACCGGGAGCTCAAGACGTTTCAAAAGGAGCAGCGCAATTGGCGCAAAGCATTGCAAGGTCCCTTACAAGGACTGGACTTCGCGAGCCGCAGATTGATCTACAAACATTTTAACGCCCATCCAGAACTGCAAGTCTACCTCGATGAATTGCTAGCGTTTTCGCTTCCGCAGATTGAAAAGGCGCTTGCGACCGGAAAAAACCTCTACAACATCGTTGAAGAGCACCTCGAACTCGAGCCCATCGGCATACAACCCCTGTACCGAGACGAGGGGTACCTGCTCGTCTACGATGAAGATCAGAGAGAAGTCAATAACTACCGGTACGCCAAGTCGCGCATCCTACTCAACGGCGAACAACATGTCCAACTCGCTTTGAGCCCGGTTGAAAAGTTGAAAAAATCATGGACGGAGACCTTTGAACAAATGAAGGTTCGCTTGGCTCGTCAATTCCCAGAATGGCCCAACCCCGCAGTTTTCCTAGCGCGGGTTAGTTACAGTTTTCCGCTCCAGCAAACGACGTTACCTGTGGCGAAACGACGGCTGATTCGGTTGCTTATCGATTGAACACTTATTCGTCGAGGTAGGCATATCCTGCAGCCAGGTTCCCATATACCTGGGTGTATATAATTTCGCCTTCTGGGTTGAAGTCAAATGATTCATATACTTTGACAAGCACCGACTTGGCCTCTGTCGAATCCGTAGCGGCTTTGCTGATTCTCCACTCGAAATATCCGCGCACGGAGCCGTCCATGGTCTTGGCTTCGGCGTTGACACCTGGAAGGAAATTGGTGGGCGAAACCAATTCGTAATTGTATTTGGACCAGGCCGCCTTGTACTTGGCCGTCACTTGCTCCAAGGTCACTGTGTCCGGGGCATTCAAGCCCGTTCCCCGCCAGATAGCATCGTCGTTGAAATGACTGAAAAACGCATCGCTCTCCGCCTCAAAATCCACAAATACTTGGGCAATCGTTGCCGAGTTGGTTTCGAATGTTGCTGTGGCATTCGCTCCTGGCTGGCTGCACGAAAAAAGGATAACGACGGTCGCTACTGCAACGCAGAAAAAAGAAATAATAGGTCGCTTCATGTTCCTAAAGTAGTCAACTTTAAATGAATGGGTTCAGCTCAGCATCAATTTACGCGGCCGTTTAAACACAACGCGGCACGTCGCCGTTCACCTACTCCTTGTAAATCGCAATGTTGTCAATTTTGGCTAAATCAAGCGTGCAACACACCGGCCACAGAAATCCAATACCCAAGCCACCGCGAATCCAATTTCGTGATGTAGGTCACAGCGAAATGTTAACAGTTTGCGCACACACAACTCACGCGCAAAAGAACTCACGATACCTTTTTGCCACTAATCCTGCCGACAGGCATAAAAATTTACTTCATGGAAAACGAAATGTTGATCCCGGTAGTCCTCGCCGGCATTTTTACGTTGCTCGCTGTTGTTGGCGTGGCGACAAAAAAAGGGCTCTACGTCCGCATGGGCTACTTCTTGTTTGGAGGCATGGTCATGACCTTCAACCTTCTCGGGATGCTCTCTGGAGAGGGCGGTGCGCTGGAAATAATTTCCATTGGCATGTTTGCTTGCCAAACTATTCTCATGTACCCGGTGGTCCCGGATGAGGTTAATTTTTCTGACGAAGCCGTCAAGACGCTTGCCTTGCGGTTGAGCACGACCGTTTTGCTCATCAATTCCACGGCCGTTTGGCTCGTGCTCGCTGCAGAAGGTCTGCCACAGATTCTAGCCGTCTTCCACGGCATCCTAGCTGTCATCATGCTGATGCGCATTGCCATGATTACAAAAGGCGGAGTCACAAAGACATAAAACACAAAACCCTACTTCTTATGAAAACAAAACTTGCACTCACCATCCTCGGGGCGTACAACACGCTCATGGGGGTCCTAATGCTCGTCATGCCCGATACCATGGGCGAAACGCTCGTCGGCGCCGAGAAGGCCGCGTCATCCCCTGAAATGCTTGAAATGGGTACAATGTTCCATTACGGTTTGGCACCCGCGCTCCTCATGATCGGCTTGCTGCTCATCTTCGCCCGATCGTGCGCCATTGAGACGGCCAAACAGCTCTTGCTCGCCTACGTCATCGCGACGGGCGTGTTGCTCGGCGTGTTCTTCGGTGTGTTCACCAACCAAGACGCCATCCAATTCAGTGCAGAAATGGCAGTCCCCGATGTCGTTGCATTTGGCCTCGCTTTGTTTGCTTACCTCAAAGGGAAATGACCGTGAATCCTATCAAGCAACTTTCAATCGCCGCAGCCGTCACGGCTATGGTATTCATAGGGTGTGCGTCTCCCGAAGGCCCCGGAGGGGCGGCGAGCAGGGAAAATGTCGGATATGTCTGGGAACGTGCCGGCGTGTGGAGCATGGGTGATGCTGCTACTGCTGAGGTTTGGCAACAATGGACATCCCATTTCGATTCAGAAAACCTCGAAGGACTTCTGGGCCTCGCGCACGACTCCATTTCCATCGAGCTCAATGGCAACGAACAAATCGATGGCGTCGCGGCTTTTGAGCAGCGTATCTCCAATTGGTTTGCCGCTGCCGATGTATCTATGAACGCCATCTGGTGCGTACCGATTCAATACCACGAAGAGGATGGCACTCCGGATAACGGCAACTGGCTCCTCGCCGGCTACGAGTTCACGTCCATTCAAGGCGATACCGCAACGTTTACGGACCGACACGCCAATGTGCACATCGTAGATGGAAAAATTCGTTATGCGAAGATTTACACCCACGAAGAACGAAGCGATGTCATACGCTCTGTCACCCTATCCGTCGATATGAACAATTATACCGGCGAGTACAACAGCGTCAACGTGTACGGATTTTTCAATGATTGGTGTGCGTCCTGCAACGAAATGACCGACGAAGACGGAGACGGTATCTACACGGCCACAGTGCAAGCAACTGAAGGCGAAATGGAGTACAAGTTCACCTTAGATGGCGGCGTTGACTTACAGGAAATGTTCGAAGCCGGAGCCGCCTGCACCAAGACCGTAGACGTCTACACCAACCGCTTGGGGCAAGTTGAGTCGGACACCGAGTTTCCAACCGTTTGCTTCAATGCATGCCAAGGGTGCGAATGAGTGCACCAACCCGACAGACAAAAGGCCGCCTCGTGCGGCCTTTTTTACGCCTTCAGATGCTGTCACAGCGATCCACGCGCAACGGCGTATCCACTCCGCCTGTATGATCCGTCGAAGCCGGCTCAACCAGCATAATCCAAGTGTCTGGCGCCGCTACCGGACAGTGCTCAACGCCCTTCGGGACCACGATCATCTGGCCCGGGCCAACGTTTTGAACTGAGTTACGAAAGCGCATCTCTAGCGCCCCTTGCACAACATAGAACATTTCGTCTTCTAATTCGTGTGCGTGCCAAACGAACTCCCCTTCAATCTTGGCCAACTTGACCTGTTGGCCATTGAGTTCGGCCACCACGTGCGGGCTCCACTTCGCATCTATTAAGCCGTATTTCTCGTTCAGGTCTATGGTTTTCATGACGAATGAAGTTAAGTGCTGCCCAAGATTTCTTCCACATTGCCTTGAATGGTTTCGCACAGCCCGTCCAACGGCAAATCGTTTTCATCCACCCCGAACGGATCTTCAATTTCTTCCGCGATGAGCTCCACGCTGACGAGGATGTAAAAGACCAACATCACCACCGGCACGCTCCACCACGCAAACGTCGCCACGAACCCGATGGGCAAGGTCACCACGTACAGGAAGATGAATTTTTTGAGGAACATGCTATAGCTGTAGGGAACGGGCGTTTTGAGGATGCGCTCGCAGGCGCCGAGGATGTCGACCATGCGCTCGAGGTTCTGAGCGATGAGCCAGTGCTGTTGGTTCGTGAGGTCACCGGTTCTCAGCATTGCAAGCGCCCGACGCTCCATGGCTTGAGCCCAGGCGTTGGGGACGTGGGCGGCGGTGGACAGTTTCGCAGCTGCAGGCGGCTGGGGCGTGCCGGATTGGCTGGGGCGCAGGTGGTCGCGAAGCGCTTTCACAAAACCAGGAATCGATTCACGAAAGTGCGCATGGACTCCTTCGTCGTCAGAATACTCACGGACTCGAATGGCTAAGGTCCGAGAAACGTTGACCAGGCCTCCCCATTGCTTGCGTCCTTCCCACCATCGATCGTAAGCGGTATTTGTTCGGAAAACGAGAAACAATGACAGCACAAATCCCAGCAACGAATGCACCACATTGCTCACTTCCATGGGTTCCTCTAACACCTCTAATTCAAGGTAACAAATGGCCGCAGTGAAGGCTCCCATCGCTGCCATTGCAGGCAGCAGTTTGCGCATGACTTGGCGGTTGTAAGTGTGGAAGATAAGGCTGAACCAACTTTTTGGATTGTAATGGATCATGATCTGGAATTGCACATTCGAAGGGCAAAGAAACAAAGAAGCCCCCCGGAAAACCGAGGGGCTTACTTAAATACGTAGTACGAAATTAATCCGCTAACAATTCGGTATTCTAATTCGAGTCGCCCCGTGATTTGCGCCTAGCGCATCACGGTAAACCGCTTGGTCAACATACCATCTTGGGCCGCCACACGAACGAAGTAAACGCCAACGGGCCAATCGGAAGCATCCCATTGCACAGTTCCCATTGCCATGGGCTGCATGGCCATCATTTCGCGACCGGCCACATTCATGACCTGAAGCGACGTCCAATGAGTTGGAAGGTTTGTGATTTCAATCGAACCACGCGTTGGATTGGGGTATAGAATCAACGATGGGATTACTATAGTGGCAGCAGAAACGCTGGATTCTACGGTTACTGCTACCGTCACTTTGCATCCAAGGTCATCCAGCACTACAACAAAATAATCTCCAGCAGGCAAGTAAGCATCCGCAACCACATTTCCATCCAGATCGTAAATATCAACGGTGTAGGGAGGTACACCTCCACTTGGGACGGCCACTATGGTTCCGCTGTTCGATCCATCATCTGGAGTTGTTTCTACGTCGACAGTCAGCGCTGTACTGGCAGGGTCGTAGATGTCAACCGCCACAGATGTTGTGCAGCCCGCGGTGTCTTCAACGTGGATTACGTACGTACCGGAAAGCAAGCCTGAGAAGACCCCGTCCTCGCTTTCGAATACCTGCTGTCCTTGGTAATCGCCCAGCAGAATGGCATCAGGCGCATTGGCAACATCCACATAAATGATCCCATCCTCGCCATCAACACATACATTGTCAACGGTCGAGGTGGTCACCTCCAGTTCGTAGCAACTGCCATCGTCTACCGTCGCATCATCGTCGTAATTGCACGCGTCTTCATCGGTACAGCCCTCGATGTAAGGCGTAAGTATAGCGCCCATCAGGTGCAAGATGCCATTATCAGCTGCGATATCAGCTTGCACCACTGCCGCTCCCCCTACATTGACCGACTCCTCTGAAATCTCGACCAATACAGGGTCACCAGCAAGGGTCATCAACAGGTCGCCGTCTTGGAGATCCGTCGAGGCGAGCAGGTCACCCACAACATGCAAAAGCAACCCTTCGGACAACCCATCCACATCCAACAACAACTCATCAAGAGTTAGTTCCTCGGCTTCCAAAAACGCCATAATGGCTGAATCCGTTGGCGCAAAAACGGTGTAATTCGCCGGAACGCTCAGCTCATCGATGATTCCCGTAAGCGTGAGCAAGGTGTCCAAGAGGGTCAAGCCCGCATCTGCTATGGCATCCGACAAGAAGTACGTCGGCATGATGATCTCATTCACCACGTGTACCATTCCATTTTGGGTCTGGTTGTCCGCATTGGTCACCTCTGCCGTATTCACGTATACCGCCCCATCTTCGGATGTAATGAACAACTCATCCCCGGAATCAGCCAGAACACTGCCAGCATCCAACAGGTCGCCACTGGTCATAGCCGCTGCACTGATTGAGTGGCGAAGCAGCGCATCAGTGAATTCAGTATTGTACACAATGTCAATGATGCTCAAATCATTGGCGTCCGCATAAGCTAAGAAAGCCGCATCCGTCGGGGCAAAAATCGTTCCGGAGCCAATCGCAGCGAAATCATCGTCTAACCCGAGGAAGCCCAGTGCGGTGGTGAGGTAATTGTGCTGCACACTTGCGTCGAGCCATTGGGTAATTCCTTCAGATAAGACAACGACTTCGTCCAACAGGTGGACCACGCCATTGGATGCCTCGAGGTCTTCGGCAGCGACAGTTGTCTCATTCACCATTTGATTCGTAGAAAATGTCAAAGGCATGCCCAACGCCGTTGTCACCACACTGTCAGTCGTTAACGTGCTGAACAATATTTCCGTATTCGGGACGATGTGGTACATGGCCATGTCCATCGCACTTTCTGACGCGATGAAAGATTCTGTGGTCATGCCCATCACGGCTGCGTAGGCCTCGATGGCATCGTTGTTGGGAACCAAAACCGTAACGCCCGTTTCAGAATTAAGCAATGCATTCAGCTCGACGCCGGAAACTATTTCGTTAAAGTGGCTGTTGCTTGGGGCTGCCGATAACAGTTCAAGGACTGTCAGCTGGGAGTATGCATTCGAAAGGAAAAGAACGCAAAAGAGGAGGGATGTCAGGAAGCGCATAAGGGTGATTTTACAGCAAAAGTGCGAAATCGTGATTAGCGTCACACGCTATCTTATTCGAATTAATCACTCAGTCATGTTGACAACCACCGCCCAGTAGCCCCGCCGAGAATCGAACTCGGATCTAAAGTTTAGGAAACTTCTATTCTATCCATTGAACTACGGGGCCATCGCCAAGGGGCTTCCTCGTGCTCATGGGAAAGCTGCAGGCGTGGTGAAAAAGTGCGCCCAGTAGGACTTGAACCTACGACCAATGGATTATGAGTCCACTGCTCTAACCAACTGAGCTATGGGCGCGCTTTTCAGCACCAAAGGTAATTGAACTCTCGAGAAGAAGAGGCACGAATGACTCGCAGAATAATCCAAAGTAAGGACGCAAAACAAGTGCGTCTGACGAACCGCAAAGGCCGTCACCATCGAAATCACCTGAACACGACTTAACCACGACGCACTGTTCCGACCCAACAGCCCTAACCGAGCCTTCACCGCAGTAATCGCTGTTGGCCCATGCGGCGATAATTGCTTACTCAATGCTCGAACAATCGGCAATTTCGCCTTACCCACTCTCGCATTTGAATCCATCGCAAATCTGAATTCGTTCCGCCGTTCCCACGGAATATACCCAACGCATTCACCAGATGGGGCCGAAAATTCCGTGCAACTCCGATACGACGTGCCGAAATCCGTCTCCGCGTGAACTTCACATTAACATCCCCAAAAATTGAGTGTGAAGGACGCTAGAAACAAAGGCGATGGCCAGAGCGATTGAAATGATGATATGGATAAATCGAAACATGGTAAAGCGAATATAATAAATACGCTTTCTGAATTATTCGATTAAACAATTTATAATACAACCT
>NZGF01000019.1 GCA_002690915.1 Crocinitomicaceae bacterium | reverse complement strand
GTCGACCGCTGTTGCCATCGTGAAGAAACTTCAAGCCCCACTGAAAAAGATTCAGGAAACGTTGGCGCTGCCACATCCATATTCAATCCCGAAAAATCAAAGACACCTTCTGGTTCTTTATCGGAGAGCAAGCGGAACACGCCCGTATCGGCACCAATGAAATAATGCCCATCCAAACGGACCAATCTATGCGGACTCTCTGGTGTTTCGGCGCTGCGCACACAAATCAAATGAATGCATCCTTTCGGGAATTCTTGGTAGACCGATCGCAACACAAAAGCGGCTTCAACGGCATCGAATTTCCGGATGCGATGGGAGATGTCCACAATACGCAAATCTTCGACGCGCTTGTGCAGCGCTCCTTTTATAACAGCTGTGTAATGGCTGTCTAAACCAAAGTCAGATGTTAGTGTAACGATTGGCATTTTACAAAGGTGGGGAACGTATTTTTGTGTTTGTACATGCAAAAGAAAGAGATATCCATCGAAGGTGTTGATCCCCTATTGCTCTTGGGCCCCGAAAATGCGAACTGGCGCATTATAAAATCAGCGTTTCGCAAACTGCATTTAATTACACGCGGCAACACCGTGTTCGCCCAAGGTGAGACAGAAGATGTGGGGCGGTTTGATGAGGTGCTGCGCATGATTCTTTGGCACATCGAGCGGTACAATGCACTCGGTGAAGATGACATCCACCGCCTCATAGGCGCGGATGAATCCAAACTGCTGACCCAATCCAAAAAAGACGATACGTTGGTCTATGGACCGAACGGAAATCGAATCACGGCCCGCACTCCTAACCAGCAACGCCTTGTCGATGCAATCCGAAAGGACGATATGGTCTTCGCCATAGGCCCCGCAGGCACGGGCAAGACGTATACCGCTGTTGCAATGGCCGTTGCTGCTCTGAAGGACAAACGCGTAAAAAAGATCATCTTGACCCGTCCTGCTGTTGAAGCCGGCGAAAACCTTGGTTTTTTACCAGGTGACTTGAAAGAGAAACTGGACCCGTATTTGCAGCCCCTGTACGATGCGCTGACGGACATGCTGCCCTACGACAAGGTGGCTGATTACCTCGAGAAAGGAATCATTGAAATCGCCCCGCTCGCTTTCATGCGGGGTCGCACGCTTGACAAGGCCTTTGTCATTTTGGATGAAGCCCAGAATACGACCGTTGCACAAATTAAGATGTTCCTAACCCGCATGGGCAAAGAAGCCAAATTTGTCGTAACGGGCGACGCTTCTCAAATCGACCTCCCCCACAAACAAACCTCTGGCCTGAAGTATGCCAAGCGTTTGCTGCCTGGGATTGATGGCATCTCTTTCATTGAGCTTGACGGCTCGGATGTCATTCGGCACCGGTTGGTCAGGGCTGTCATCCAGGCATTTGAAAAATCTAAAGAAACTCAGGACACCAACGAATGAGCCAATCCCTTCACGCTTCGCGCTTCAATTTCCCGACCCAGACCCATGCCTACCATGGCAAAGTTCGCGACATGTACTCCATAGCGAATAATATGATGGTCGCTGTAGTCTCCGATCGCATCAGCGCATTTGACGCGATTTTGCCCGAACCCATTCCGTTCAAGGGGCAGGTGCTCAACGGCATTGCTAGCTACTTTCTCGATGCAGTGTCCGACATTGTTCCTACCTGGAAAGTGGATACGCCGCACCCCCAGGTGACCATCGGACACGCCTGTGAGCCAATCCGATTGGAAATGGTCATCCGCGGCTACCTTACAGGCCACGCTTGGCGCACTTACAGTTCTGGCAAGCGTGTCCTCTGTGGCGAAGCCATGCCTGATGGAATGCAGGAACACGACCGCTTCCCACAACCGATAATTACGCCAGCAACGAAAGCGGAAGAAGGCCACGATGAAGACATCAGTAAGGAAGACATCCTGAAACGTGAAATTGTATCTCCTGCTCTGTACAAAGAACTTGAACGCGTGACCCGATCGCTTTTCAAACGCGGTTCAGAAATGGCTCAAAAGCAAGGATTGATTCTCGTGGATACTAAATACGAATTTGGACTGCGCAATGGTGAATTGTTCTTAATCGATGAGATTCATACACCAGACAGTTCACGGTATTTTATTGCCGAAGGCTATCAACAGCGCCAAGATCGAGGGGAGCAACAGAAACAACTGAGCAAAGAGTTTGTGCGAGAGTGGCTCATGGCCAACGGCTTCATGGGGCTCGAAGGTCAATCCATTCCTGAGATGCCCGAAGCATTCATCAATGAAATAACCGAACGTTACATCGGGCTCTTCGAACAAGTTACAGGGCGCACCTTCGAACGCATAGCTTCAAAAAGTTTGGAAATCGACATCGAGACAGCAGTAGTTAGCTGGATCTCAGCCAACAGCAATGGGTAAGAAACGTCCACCTTGGCATGAAGATGCTCTAGCCGCAGTGCAAACCTTGCGCAAAGGCGGTGTCATTTCGCATTCTACAGATACCGTTTGGGGGCTCGCTTCAGACGCTACGTCTGATGCGGGGGTAAGGCGCATTTTTAACATCAAAGAACGATCCTTATCAGAAACCTTGCTAATGCTCGTCGACTCAGAACAAGAACTGGAGCGGCTTCTTCCCAACTTGCCTGAAGCCGCATGGGAATTATTAGAGGTAAGCAATCGTCCCGTCACACTGGTAGGGACGATGGGAAGTAAAGTCCAGCACAGTTTTGCACCGGGCATGGTCCGGGATGACGGGTCCATCGCAGTGCGTTTGGTTTCCGATCCATATTTAAGCTTTATAATTCAGGGCATTGGTGCCCCACTAGCCTCAACCAGCGCCAACCTAGCGACGCACCCCACCCCTATGACCTTCGCTGAAGTGCATGAACAAATCACAGCCACGGTGGACTTCAATGCCCGCTTCCGCCGTGAGGAATTGAATTCAAATCAATCCTCCATCCTCATCCAGTTTGATGACGCCGGTCGGATGAGCATATTGAGGAGCTAATGGCTATCCGCGTACCTTTGCCCCAATGCCCGAAGAAGCCATGAATTACTCGGCCCACCTGAACCATCCGCTGTTCAAGGCGATTGGAAAAATTGCAGACCAAGAAGGCAAGTCAGCTTATGCTATCGGTGGTTTTGTGAGGGATCTCTTGCTTCAGCGCAGGTGCAAGGACATCGATATTGTCGTTGAAGGCAGCGGCATTGAACTGGCCAAGAAGGCGGCCAATTCTTTGAATGCGGGGAAAGTAACCGTGTTTAAAAACTTCGGCACTGCCATGTTCCGCTATCACGACTGGGAAGTCGAGTTCGTGGGCGCTCGCAAAGAATCCTACGAACGCGGCAGCCGCAAGCCCATCGTGGAAGACGGCACCATCGAAGACGACCAAAACCGACGGGACTTCACCATCAACGCCCTCGCCCTTAGCTTAAATCAAGAGACGTTTGGCCAACTGGTGGATCCATTCGACGGCGTCCGCGACTTGGAGAACGAATGCATCCAGACCCCTCTTGACCCGGATATTACCTTCAGCGACGACCCACTGCGCATGTTGCGGGCCATTCGATTCGCCACCCAACTGCATTTCCGAATCACCGAAACGAATCTGACATCCATTCAACGAAACGCCAGTCGTATGGAAATCATCAGCCAGGAACGCATTCATACGGAACTTCATAAGATTATCTTAAGTCCTAGGCCGTCAATTGGTTTCAAGTTGCTGGACAAGTGTGGGCTATTGGGTATCATCTTTCCAGAGATGGAGGCACTTAAGGGCGCGGAGTGGCGCGACGGTGTCGGGCACAAAGACAATTTCTACCACACCCTTGAGGTGTTGGACAACGTGGCGAAAGTCTCCAATAACCTTTGGCTGCGTTGGGCTGCTATCCTCCATGACATTGCAAAGCCCGCAACTAAACGTTTTCAACGCAATCACGGTTGGACGTTCCATGGACATGAAGACAAGGGAGCCCGCATGGTGCCGAAGATTTTCAAGCGCTTAAAGTTACCCTTGGACCACAAAATGAAGTTTGTCCAAAAGCTCGTGCTGTTGCACCTACGGCCCATAGCACTGACAAAAAATCAAATCACAGATAGCGCCGTTCGAAGGCTATTGTTTGATTCAGGCGACGACATTGATGCATTGATGATTTTGTGTCGAGCGGACATAACGTCTAAAAATGAAGCACGCGTAAAGCGATACCTCGCCAATTACGATGTCGTGGTCCAGAAACTGAAGGAAGTGGAGGAGAAGGATCACTTGCGCAACTTTCAACCTCCAATTTCGGGTGAAGAAATCATGGAAACATTTGGCATACCACCAAGTAAACCCATCGGTGACTTGAAAAACGCAATCAAGGAAGCCATCTTGGATGGTGACATCCCGAATGAGCCGGGTCCAGCGAAAGAGCTCATGCTTGAACTGGCGATCAAAATGGGATTATCACCCAAGTGAAGTTGGCAATTCAGTGCCCCTATCCTTTCCAGCCGTCTTTCAACGTCACGGCCCGGTTGAACACCTGATTCCCCAACGTGCTGTATTTTGAATCTAACGTGAAGTAGCCAAGCCGTGTGAATTGGAAGACCATTCCTACCTCGGCCCGAGCCAGCGAAGGTTCCACTTTACAGCCCTTCAAAATTTCCAAACTGTTTGGGTTCAGTGCGTCCATAAAATCTCCGTCAGCTTCCGGAGAAGCTGCCTGAAACAACCTATCGTACAACCTAACTTCCGCTTCCTCAGCTTGATCAGCAGCTACCCAATGAAGCGTGCCTTTGGGCTTAACCCCCGAAGTGTCTTGACCGCTGCGGCTGTTCGGAATGTAATTCACGTGCACTTCCGTAACGTTTCCGTGCTCATCCTCGCGGTGATCTGCATATTCGACGATGTAAGCGGACTTTAATCGTACTGTTCGCCCAGGAGCCAGCCGAAACCACTTCTTGTTTACATCCACTCTGAAGTCCTCAGCCTCCATCCACAGTTCACGTCCAAATGGAATCTCACGTGTTCCTGCGGATGCATCTTCCGGATTGTTAACGGTTGTGAGCATCTCCGTCTCGCCTTCAGGATAATTTAAAACAACCAAACGAATGGGATTCAGCACGGCCATTACACGAGGAGCCCGGCGGTTTAAGTCATCGCGCAAAGACCACTCCAGCAAACTCACATCGATGACATTGTTCCGCTTTGCGACACCCACTCGGTCTGCGAAAACCCGAATGCTCTCCGGGGTATACCCTCTCCGTCGTAATCCAGAAATGGTCGGCATACGTGGATCATCCCAACCGTCCACTACTCCTTGCTCAACCAAACGGAGCAACTTGCGCTTAGACATTATGGTGTAATTCAAGTTCAACCGAGCAAATTCCGTTTGCTCACTGGGGTAAATCCCCAATGCTTGAATGAACCAGTTGTAAAGTGGCCTGTGGTTCTCAAACTCCAAAGAGCACAAACTGTGGGAGATTCGTTCAATGGAATCTGATTGTCCGTGCGCAAAATCATACATGGGGTAAATAACCCAATCCTTGCCCGTGCGATGATGTTCGACAAACTTGACCCGATAAATTACGGGGTCTCGCATGAGCATGTTATTATGCGCCATGTCAATCTTCGCACGCAGTACGCATTCGCCTTCTTGACATTGGCCTGCCTTCATATCTTCAAAAAACCGGAGACTTTCTTCTGGCGTGCGCTCCCTGAAAGGGCTATTGGTCCCTGGTGTCCCCGGGGCACCCTTCTGGGTTGCGATTTGTTCGGCTGTCTGGTGGTCTACGTAAGCCAGGCCCTTCTTGATTAGGTCGCACGCATATTCAAACAGTTGCTGAAAATAATCGCTCGTGTAATATTCCCCTCCGTTCCATTCAAACCCCAACCATGCGATGTCTTCTCGGATGGCATTGACGTACTCCACGCTTTCCTTTTCTGGATTTGTGTCGTCGAAACGCAGATTTGTTTTGCCCCCATACTGTTGAGCCAAGCCGAAACTGACACAAATAGCTTTGGCGTGGCCTATGTGCAAGTAACCATTCGGCTCTGGCGGAAATCGCGTGTGGACAATACCCCCGTGCTTTCCGCCTGCAATATCCGCCTCTATCTTTTGCTCAATAAAATTGAGGGAACGCACCGAACCTTGGCCATCTGTGGGTGTACTCGACATGACGCGAAGTTAACACGCAAGCCTACGTAATGGCGCTCAGTCAGCTCAAAGAAGTCGGACATTTTTCATCAAATTATCCTTATACGTCCTACTTACAGGTACATCTTCTCCTGCGACGTGCACTGTACTCTGATACACGTCAATATGATCGATGTGCTTCAAGTTGACTACAAAGTTTCTACTGACCCGTATAAAATCGTCAGAAGCTAAGATGTGCAGTAAGTCCTTTAGTGAGGCCTTCACATGGTATTGGCGAGACGCCAGCTGGATTCCACTGTACTTTCCTTCTACTTGGATGTAACGAATCTCGTCTAGTTCAATTTTTCGCAACTTGTTTCCAACTTTCGTGTAGAACTGATGATTTCCTCGGTTGTGCGAACCAATGTGTTCGATTTGTTCAATTAATGCGTTCATCGTGGCCAGAGGCACACTCACCGCATTGGGTTCATCTGTTGTCTCAACGTCGTTCGCGTCATCCTCTAGCGCTGCGGCGTTGAAGTTGTTCGCTAAAGAGATGAGGGGATTTCGCGCTTCAAGAACGCTTTTCACACGGTTCCATGTCGATTCTTGGTTCAGCGCGTCTGGCCAAATCACCACTTGCGGCTCCAATTCCATTGCCGTCAAGACGGTTTCTTCTGGCGTTGAAGCGCTGCTCACTTCGTAGCCCATGTCTGTTAATACTTGGGAAACACCATGACCAGATTTCGTGCTGGAAGGAATGACAAACAACACTTTAGCTTTACTCATGCCAATAGAACCTCTGGTAAAGATGTTTGTTCTCTCGCCAACAGTAACCTACGCACATTGGTCTATTTTTGTAACAAATGAAGTCACAGGAACATAAGAGAGCGACACGAACAAGGAGCGCCATCAATTTAAGTCCCTTGGAAGAGATAGTTGTGGACCCCGTTCTGGAAACGGTGGAAACAGCCGGGTTCAATCTTGTGCTGTACAACGACGAACACAACTCGTTTGATCACGTCATTGGTATGCTTGTTTCCGTTTGTGGTCATGATGCTACACAGGCTGAGCAATGTGCACTGCTCGTCCACTTCAAAGGGAAGTGCACGGTATTAAGTGGAACGCTCGACGAGCTCGAGCCCAAGTGCACAAAGCTCTTGGATGCTGATTTAACTGCAGAAATCGAGGCCTAAACTTCAACGGACATTCCTTTCATCGCTCGAATCGCCTCAACAGGTGAAGGCGCGTTGAAGGTGGAAGAACCAGCTACCAAAACATCTGCTCCGGCGTCAACGAGCTTGGCCCAATTGCTCGATCCAACACCGCCGTCAATCTCAATCATAGCAGACGAACCTGCTTGATTCAAAATCGTGCGCAACTCGCGAACCTTCTGGTACGTTCGTTCAATGAAGCTTTGCCCACCAAATCCCGGATTGACTGACATCAAGCACACCAAGTCGAACTCCCCGACTACATCTTGTAAATGTGACACTGGGGTATGAGGGTTCAGAGCAACCCCCGCTTTCATCCCTTTCGCACGAATGGCCTGAAGGGTCCGGTGCAAGTGGGTACACGCCTCCAGATGCACAGTTAAAACGTCTGCCCCCAATTCATGAAACGCATCGATGTAGCGATCCGGATCAACAATCATGAGGTGAACATCCAGTGGCTTTTTCGCGTGCTTCGCAATGGCTTTGATAACAGGCATGCCAAAACTGATGTTGGGGACGAACACGCCGTCCATCACATCCAAGTGAAACCAATCGGCCTCCGATGAGTTGACGGTTTCAACGTCCCGTTGCAAATTGGCGAAGTCCGCCGCTAAAATGGAAGGTGCTAAAATGTGTCCCATGCTGCAAAGGTCAGCCATTGAATGAATTGATAGACCTTTGTTGCATGATTGATTTTTCCACACCCCCACCTCGCCTTTTACCCGTTGTTGGGTTGACGGGAGGAATTGGCAGCGGAAAAACAACGGTGGCGGGGATTTTCGAAGCCTTGGGAATTCCCGTGTACAACGCCGACAGGCAGGCCAAACTTCTCTACCATCGGGATGCTGACTTGCGTGCTTGGGTCGTAAATCGATTCGGAAGCCAATGTGGAACTTTCGAACAAAACAATCTTGTAGGTATCAACCGTCAAGCATTGGCTGAAGTCGTCTTCTCTGATGCAGACGCGCTGACTGAATTAAATGCGGTTGTGCATCCGGTCGTTGATCGCAATTTTCACGAGTGGCATGCTCTCCAATCCAAGCACTTCACTGCTCCTTTTGTCATTCGTGAAGCCGCTATTCTCATAGAAACTGGAGGCCATGAACAATGCGATTCCGTTGTCGTCGTTTGTGCACCACAAGCCGTGCGCTTGGCCCGAGCTTCTCGTCGATTAAACGCCGATACAGCCCACATCGCAAAACGCATGAAACAGCAACTATCGGATGAAGCACGCGCTGAACACGCCGATTTCATACTGGATAATGCGAACGACAGCACATTACTTCACCAAGTCAGGAAATTGTACGACCGACTCATCCTCGTACGCACCGGATAACAATGCAAAACGCCTTAACTTTCACGGCATGGTATGGGACGCATGGCAAATATGGATAGCAGTGGGACTCGGCCTCACGGTGCTCGAGGTATTTGTACCTGGTTTTGTTTTGGCCTGTCTAGGGCTGGGCAGCTTTGGAGGAGCCGTAGCGGCCTACTTTGAAGCTACTTACGAAATGCAGTTGGTTGCATCCGCTCTGATCGCATTGGTGGCTTTTCTCTTCCTTCGGCCTTTCGCATTAAAAATGGGATTTTCGGGCAACGAAAGGTTATCCGGTGTGGATGCACTGTTGGGCAGAGAATGCATCATCACCCAAGCCTTTGATTCTTCGTCGGGTTTAGGACGTTGCAAAGTCGACGGCGACGATTGGCGCGCAAAGCTCCTCATTCGAGGAGAGGCAAACGAGGCCAGATCAGGCAAAATCGTTGTCATCAACAAAGTCGAAAGTAATACTCTTATTGTTTCATTGAAAGCTCCCTCCAAATGACAGCTACAACAGTCCTCGCCTCTTTATTCTTCGTTTTAACCGCCGTCATCATCATCAAAGGCGTTCGTATTGTACGCCAAAGTGAGTCCATGGTCATTGAGCGTTTAGGAAAGTACCGAACCACACTCTCTGCTGGGATAAACATCATCATTCCCATTGTCGATCGTCCGCGTCAAATCGTCTGGCGTGTTCTCGCCGAGCGACCCAACGGACAAAAAATCGTGCAGTACAAATTGAAGGAACGCGTGGACCTGAGGGAAACAGTTTTCGACTTTCCTAAGCAGGGTGTCATCACGAAGGACAATGTTGTCACAGAAATCAACGCTCTGATTTACTTTCAAATTACGGATCCGGTCAAGGCGGTCTACGAAATAAACAACCTCCCCAATGCAATCGAAAAGCTGACCCAGACTACGCTGCGGAATGTCATCGGTGAATTGGAGTTGGATGAATGCTTGACCTCTCGCGATACCATCAACATGAAATTGCGCTCCATTTTGGATGAAGCCACGAACAAGTGGGGAGTCAAGGTGAATCGTGTCGAATTGCAGGATATTAACCCTCCAGTTGACATCAAAGAAGCCATGGAAAAGCAGATGCGCGCTGAGCGCACGCGCCGTGCTCAAATCATCGAAGCCGAGGGCACCAAGCGCGCAGCCATCTTAGAGGCCGAAGGTCAAAAAGGCGCTGACATCAACCAGGCTGAGGGTGAAAAGCAGGCTCGCATTTTAAGAGCCGAAGGTGAGGCTACGGCACGCTTAACCGTAGCCCAAGCGGAGGCTGAAGCCATTCAGAAAATTGCAGCCGCTGTCGTAGACACCAAAGCCGACCCTACCCAGTACTTAATAGCGGTTAAATACATTGAAACCCTCGAAGAAGTACTGAAGGAAGGCGGTGCAGGCAGCAAAACAGTCTTTATGCCTTATGAGGCGAGCGGATTGATGAGCAGCGTTGGTGGCTTGAAGGAATTGATGAACGCCAGTTCTGACTAACCTTCTAGAGCGTGCTCGTACAAACCCACTTCCCCCGAAAACTGACCCATACGAGGTACGACCAGTACCTAGCATCGGGGTGGTTTCGAGGTTCGGTGATGCTCTACAAAATGGACTTGCTCTGCATTGATGCCCGGGTTTATTCTGTGGTAAACATCCGCTTGGACTTACGCGATCACACACTGAGCAAGTCACAACGCAAAATCAAGCGCAAGGTTGAAAAGCGATTTACCGTTGCCATCGGACCTGCGAAGATTAGCCAAAGCCGCCAACGGCTATACGCCGCTCACAAATTGCGCTTCAAAGGGTTCATCCACGACACCTTGGACGAATACCTCCATGCCGGCTTTAATTCCACCGTATTCGATACGCAGGAAGTGTGCGTTTACGATGGAGATCGACTCATTGCTGTTTCATTTTTCGACCTTGGCGACCGTTCCATGGCATCCCTCTTGGCTCTATTTGACGAAGCATACAGTGAATACAGCTTGGGCTACTATACCATGCTCAAAGAGGTTGAATATGGCCAGCAAACCGACCGAAGATGGTTTTATCCGGGCTACGTACTTGATCTTCCGTCGACATTCGATTACAAACTGAAACTCGGTGAAATGGAGTATTATACGCCGAATAAGCGTTGGGGCAAATACACCAATTTCAATAAAGAACAAAGTGTTGCACACCGCCTGCGATCGGCCATGCATCAATTGGAAGGTGCGTTGAGGGAGGAAAAAATACAGGTCAAAACATGGTATTATCCCTACTTCAGCATGGGGTACATGCCACTGTGGAAGGACCGATTCTTACACCTGCCGTGGATTTTTGAACTCGGACACGATCTCGACGGCATGTGCGCTATTGGTTACTGCGCAGAACACGATCACTACGTCCTGTCCCACATCAATCCGTGTCCAGATGAGCAACACTTCATCAACATGGAACAAGCAAGGGAATTTGGTGATAACCAAACGTACCTAGGACACCTGATGGAATACGGCGTTCCCATTGTGCAAGGTAGCCTCACGGAAGTGTTGCGTCACATTCAATTCTGGTTGACCCGCTCCGATAAGATTCTTCCTGCATGAAACTATACTCTTGGAACGTAAACGGCATCCGCGCCGTGGTGAAAAAGGATTTTGGGACCATCCTACAAGAATTGGATCCCGATGTTTTGGGACTTCAGGAGACCAAGGCTCAGGACGACCAGGTACGTGAAGCTCTTTTTGGACTTGATGGTACAGCAGGATATGAGATTTATTCGAGCTCTGCTATCAAAAAGGGCTACTCAGGGACGGCCATTTTAACCAAAACCACTCCCCTTTCTGTTTCGGCCGGAATAGGCGTTGAATCCTTGGACCAAGAGGGCCGTGTGCTGTGCGCTGAATACCCCTCGTTCTTTTTTGTAACCGTTTACACCCCGAATTCATCTTCGGGTCTCAAGCGGCTCCCTTTCAGAAAGAAATGGGACAGCGCTTTTCTTGAATATATCCAACGACTAGACGCACGCAAGCCCGTCGTAGTCACCGGTGATTTAAACGTTGCACACAACGCCATTGACCTCGCCAGGCCCAATGCCAACTACAACAAGACCCCGGGATACACCCAGGACGAAATCGACGGCATGAGCTCCTTGCTTGGACAAGCAAAACTCAAGGATACTTGGCGCGATGCGAATCCTAATCAAGTCGGTTACTCTTGGTGGAGTTATCGTGGTGGGGCCCGTGAGAAAAACGTAGGCTGGCGGTTGGATTATGTCCTCGTGAGTGAGCGATTGAATTCCAGCGTTCAAAAGCCGGCCATCCACAATACAATATTTGGCTCGGACCATTGCCCGGTCTCCGTACAACTCGACATCTAAAGCCATCTGCAAAAAGCCATGGCCCAGAGATGAGGTCGTGGCAGAAAGTTGCTCCACCTGTTCTTGCTTTGTTGCAACAAAACAGAACGCATGAGGAGAAATGTTTCGGGGTCGGCCGCCCTTTTATTCATGGCCATTTCACATATGCTGAACGCCCAATGCACAGGGGACCTCAATCACGACCAAACAGTCGACTTGCAAGATCTGCTTAGCTTGCTCGTTCATTATGGAGATAGCTGTAACGGTGCGCCTGCAACCTATCCACAGTTGCACCTTTCCGAAATCCACTACAACCCCAACTCAGCCCAAGGAAACGATAGCGATTGGGAATTCCTAGAACTGTACAATCCCAACATGGAAGCCGTTGAACTCGAAGGCTGGAGGCTGACGAATGCCATTTCCATCAACTTTCAAACCAGCGACACCATTCCCGGCCATGGATTCTTTACGATTGGCCGGAACTTAGATTCGCTTCTTACCGTATTGCCCAACAGCGCCCCATGTGCCCAATGGAATGGCGGCGAAGGACTCAACAATACCGGAGAGACCATTGAACTTCGGTCACCAGATGACATCGTTGTGATTGCAGTGGCCTATGAAGATGACGACGGATGGTCAGCCGAACCCGATGGACAAGGACCGAGTTTGGAGTGGTTTGATGTTGAATTGCCCAATGAAGCTCCAGACTCTTGGACTTTTTCAATGTTCTTTGGTGGCACACCCGGAGCTAGTAATAGCGCTTGGGGCCTATCTGATCCGGAATAACGCCGATTTCATGGCGTCAGAGGCCCGGTGCGTTCAGTTGGACGAACTGGCCGTTGACCTCCACTTTAATCGGCTCACCGCGAACCAAGGATACAGTCGTACCCTCCCTCGACACCAGCACATCCAGCAACCTATCGCGGAAATTGATTTTGAAGCGTAGGCTCTGCCACGCTTTGGGCAGGTTACCATTGAAACAGGGGGTTCCATCGCTCACTTTAAAACCACCAAAGCCCTCAACGACAGCCATCCACGTGCCCGCCATTGATGTAATATGGAGGCCTTCGTGGACTTCCTTATTGTAGTCATCTAGGTCCAATCGCGACGTTCTCAGGTAATGCTTGTATGCATCGTCCATGCAGTGCAACCGGGAGGCAATGATGGAGTGAACACAAGGCGAAAGGCTCGATTCATGGACCGTTTTTGGCTCATAAAAATCGTAATTTTCTCGGTGGGTCGTTGTGGTAAAGTCATCCCAGAAGAAATAGAGGCCTTGAAGTACATCGGCCTGCTTGATGAAAATGGAACGCAAGATTCGGTCCCAACTCCATTTCTGATTGATCGGGAGCTGATCTTCATCTAAGTCATGAACCGATAACTGCTCCTTGTCCATAAAGCCGTCCTGCTGCAGGCGTACCTCCGTCCCTTCCATTTGAGGCAAGTACATCTGACGGGGAATCGCTGACCATGCCTCGAGCATAGGCTGTACATCGATGCTGTGTTCAGCAGTCAGTCTTGACCAATCGTCAGGATGCTCATCCTGAAGCCAATTCGCAACTTGTAGCGCGTATCGCATGCACCATGCCGCGAGGTAATTGGTATACCAGTTGTTGTTAACGTTGTTCTCATACTCATTTGGGCCGGTCACACCAAGGATGACGTAAGCGCCTTTGTGCTCCGACCATTGAACCCGTTGTTGCCAAAAACGAGCCACGCCGAGCAAAACTGCAAAGCCATGAGTTCTCAGGTAATCCTCATCACCCGTGTAATTGACATAATTCCATATGGCATATGACATGGCGCCATTGCGGTGGATTTCTTCAAACGTAATCTCCCATTCATTGTGGCATTCTTCACCGTTCATCGTAACCATTGGATACAACGCGGCACCGTCGGAAAAACCTAATTTCTCGGCATTCTCGATGGCCTTTTCCAAGTGATTGAACCGGTAAATCAATAACTGCCGCGCCACGTGTTCCGGATGACCCGCGAGGTAAAACGGAATGCAGTACGCTTCAGTGTCCCAGTAGCTCGCTCCCCCATACTTTTCGCCTGTGAAGCCCTTAGGACCGATGTTCAATCGCGCATCATCACCGCGGTAGGTTTGATTGAGATGGAAAATGTTGAAGCGAATGGCTTGTTGCGAGGCCACATCTCCCGTGATTTCGATATCCGCCTGGGTCCAAATGCGTGCCCATGCTTCCCGGTGGTTTTCAACGAGCGCATCCCAGCCAACCGCGGCCGCCGATTCGCCGTGTTTACATGCCGTACTGATTAGGTCTCCAGCCGAGTGTTGAAGAGTCGTGCTAATACCAACGTATTTTTCAATCGTAAGGGCTTGCCCTGTCACCAACTTGGCCTCGAATCCAATGCCCACCCGAACGGCATCTGACTCTGCCCCCCTCTGGACCAATTCACGTTTACTCGCTCCATCTAAAATATGAGCAACAACAGTCATGGCAAACGCTGCACCAAATTGAGTTTTATTCGTTTCCGTTCGAACGTACGCTTGACCTGGACCTTGGTGTTTCACTTCGTGAACGGACCAAAAGGTGTCGTTCCAATTGGAATCCTCATTGGTCACTCCGGAATCCAAGAACGGCATAATTTCTATTAGGCGGTCTCCAGCCTTAACAGAATAACGCAGGCAACCCAATTCAGGATTGTGCATCGAGCAAAAGCGTTCGGCGATAACCTCAACAGCTGCGCCATTTTGCATCCTGCAAGCAAAGGAACGCTTGAGCACTCCTTCCTTCATATTCAATTCCCAAACGAACTCGTCAACGGACTTGGCCTGAGCAAGATCAAGCGTCTCCCCATCAACTTTCACATCAATGCCAATCCAATTCGTGGAATTCAGAACCTTTGCGAAGTACTCGGGGTACCCGTTCTTCCACCATCCAACTTTCGTCTTGTCCGGGTAATAAACCCCAGCTAAGTATGAACCCTGCAAAGAAGAACCTGAATAAGCCTCTTCAAAGTTTGCCCGTTGCCCGATTCTGCCGTTGCCGATGGACAGGATGGACTCGAAGCCTTGAACACATTCCGCATCCCAAGTATTCAGTCCCAATTCCCAATGGTCTACCTTGCCTGCCATGACATCCGAGTGATAATTACAGGAGGGCAATGATGTCCTCCCACGTATAGTCCTCAAATCCGGCAATCACGGCTACCGCCTTGGACAAAACCTCAGGACTTCCAATTCCGATGACCGGAAATCCACCCACATTGGCCGCATCAATGCCTGACTGCGCATCTTCAAAAACAAGGCATTGTTCAGGCGCAAGGCCCAAGGCCTTTGCACCGCTGACGAATACCTCTGGATCGGGTTTCGATAAGGTAATGTGGTTGCCATCGACCAACGCATCAAAACGATCAATCAAATTCAACTGCGTTAAGATCATTTCAGCATTTTTAGACGACGAGCCCAATGCCACTTTCACTCCTTGTGCTTTCAGCGTATCCATTAACTCCACGACACCCGGCAAGGCATCCGTTGGTGTGGTTTTTCCTGCAAGTTTGAGGTAGTGGGTGTTTTTGCGTTCCATTAGGCGAACCTTTGTCGACGGATCCAAGACCAGTCCACCCTTGTGTAGAATGTATTCCAGGCTGTCTAGGCGTGATACCCCTTTCAAAGCTTCATTGTCCTCGATTGAAAAAGGAACACCGAGTTCATCCGCAAGTTGACGCCATGCCACGAAGTGATGGGAGGCCGTATCGACAATCACACCATCTAAGTCGAATATGCATGCGCGAATGTCCCTCATTCTCAGGAATTCAATATATACTTCACATGGTATTCAGCCAAACCGTCAATGGGGCGCTTGATGATGTGCCCTACCGACATGCCTTCGCGGGCGCACACGTGGCGAAGCACGGATTGGAAGTGATACGCCACAGAACCAACGAAGTGGACCGGTACTTCTCGGTAATTTTCGTAGCATTTGACATGCACGTCGATAAAGGCTTGAAATCCTTCCTCGAGCAATGAGATGATTTGCGGCACCTCTTGATGGCGACCAAGGAAGGTCATAAATGAAGCGAGGAAAACATTCGCATTCGGTTCTTGATACACCCGATTCACAATATCATCTTTGCTGAAACCAAAAGTGCTGACAAAATCAGCATCGACCGTAGGGTCAAGTTTGTGGTACAGATGAAGAGCCAATAAGCGCTTTCCAAACCAAGATCCACTGGCTTCGTCGCCGAGAATATACGCCAAAGCGGGGACCTTTTCCGACGTTACGGTTCCATCGAAATAACAGGAATTGGAGCCCGTTCCAATAATGCATGTAATTGCAGGGTCTCCGGCATATGTGCTGTACGCTGCTCCATCCAAATCGTGACCAACATGAACATCGGCCGAGGTAAATACGCGCTCCAATCCGCCTCGGATAATAGCACACAGCGCTTCCGAGCTGCTGCCGGCTCCGTAGAAGTAGACATTTGATACTTCTTCTGCCAAAGCCATGGCTTCATTGGATTCAAGCATTTTCGACTCCACCAGATCCGCGTCATGGAAATAGGGATTGAACCCCATGGTGTGAAATTCCGAAAGTGCGTTCCCTTCATCATCGATCACCATCCAGTCGCATTTGGTGGAACCGCTATCTGCTATTAAGATTTTCAAAACCGAACAGTTTAGTCAAAATGATTACAATCGCTCAACCAAATCCGCAACACGAGTGGCATAACCAGCCTCGTTATCGTACCACCCAAACACCTTGACTGTCCTGCCCATAGCCTTGGTCAAACCCGAGTCGAAGATGCAACTGTGTGGATTTCCCACAATATCAACGGATACGAGTGGGTCAGTGGAATATTCCAACACCCCTTTCATTGCACCCTCGGCAGCGTTCTTCATCGCAGCATTTACTTCTTCCGCAGTGACTTCTCGCTTCAAGATGACGGTCAAGTCCGTGATCGATCCTGTTGGTGTAGGAACACGTACCGCCAGACCGTCCAATTTACCAGCCAGCTTCGGCAGTACCAGCCCAACCGCTTTCGCTGCACCAGTCGACGTCGGAATCATACTCAACGCTGCAGCCCGTGCACGGCGGAGGTCCTTGTGCGGGGCATCTTGGATGCGCTGATCTGCAGTGTAAGCGTGGATGGTGGTTATCAAACCGTGCTCCACTCCGAACGTATCATCAATTACTTTCGCCATCGGTGCCAAACAGTTTGTGGTGCATGATGCATTTGAAACAATGCAATCCTTATCCGTCAGAATGTCATCGTTTACACCCAAGACCACTGTCTTGAGTTCGCCTTTTGCAGGAGCAGAGATTACCACCTTATGTGCACCGGCTTCAAGGTGCAAGCCCGCCTTTTCCTTGCTTGTGAATACACCTGTCGACTCCACAACAGTATCCACGCCGAGGGATCCCCAAGGCAGGTTGACTGGGTCGCGCTCAGCCGAAATGTTGATGGTCGCACCGTTGACGACCAAATTCCCGCCGACTACTTCAACTGTACCGTTGAATCTTCCATGGATGCTGTCAAACTTGAGCAAGTGCGCAAGGGTGCCAACATCTGTCAAGTCATTGATGGCAACGACATTTAAACCATTGCGGTCCAACATTTGGCGGAAGGCCAACCGGCCTATTCGGCCAAAACCATTGATGGCAATTTTCTTCATAGTATGGTAAAATTCTATTCGGTTAGATGGAAAGTATTTTCGCTATTCGTACCTCGTCTTCCAGCGTGGCAGTTTTATTTATGACAGCTTCTTCAAATGGGTAGTACACCATACGGTCATTAATGACCCCGGCCATGACATTCTTCTTACCTGAGAGCAGGCCTTCTACAGCTGCCACACCCATACGCGAGGCCAAGACTCGGTCGGCGCAGCTGGGATCACCTCCTCGTTGCAAGTGACCCAAAACCGATACACGCGTCTCGTATTTATTATCTATGGCGTGCACCTTCGTTGCAATTTCAAAGGCTCCTCCTTCAGGGTGACCTTCAGCCACAATGACAATACTCGAAGTTTTGTTTGATGCTTGACCGACATTTAAAATATCCACCAAGTCTTGTATCGACAAACCCGATTCAGGAGTCATTACAGCCACTGCGCCTGTCGCGATGCCCGTATTCAAAGCGATAAATCCGCTGTCCCGTCCCATAACTTCAACGAAGAACAAGCGATTATGGCTGTCTGCCGTATCGCGGATTTTATCAACCGCCTCGACAACGGTATTGGTCGCCGTATCGAAACCGATCGTGAAGTCAGTGCCGGAGAGGTCGTTGTCGATGGTACCTGGCAGTCCGATGATGGGGAAGCCTGTCTCCCTCGCAAGTAGCATGGCTCCGGCAAACGTGCCGTTACCTCCGATGACTACTAAAGCATCCACTTCGTTTTCAACCAAAGACTGGTGAGCTTTACGTCGGCCTTCTTCACTTCTGAACGCTTCGCAACGAGCGGATTTCAGGATGGTACCGCCTCGGCCGAGAATCTTGGCAACGGAACGCACATGTAATCGCTTGAAGTCGCCATCTATCAAGCCCTGGTATCCTTGGAAAACACCCACCGCTTCGCATCCATGGTAGACTGCTGTTCGCACAACTGCGCGTATCGCAGCGTTCATTCCTGGTGCATCACCTCCTGATGTTAAAACCGCGATTTTCTTCATGTTAACGCTTTATGCTCGTGTTCCAATTCTGCATGGAACGGCCGCGAAGTTAACACGATAAATAACACAATACCACACTAAGTGTTGAAAATACACCTTTATTCTCGACGGGCTTTATTGTACTTTTGACACTATGCCACCAAATGAGTCTCTGCACCTTTCCGTCGATTGCGCGCTTTTTGGGTACGATGATCAAGGACTCAAGGTCCTCTTAATCAACCAAAAAGAGGACACCTATACCCACGAAAGTGGCCAGCCCATGTCTCAGCTCCCTGGAGATTTAATCCTGATTGAAGAGGGACTGCACGAAGCAGCTGAACGTGTATTGTTTGAACTCACGCAAGTCAAAGGCGTTTATTTGAAACAGTTCCACGCCTATGGTGACCCTAACAGAGTGAAAGATCACAAAGATCGAGCATGGCTTCGTTCAGTGCGCACCATGCCCGACCAACGAGTCGTCACTGTTGGCTACCTCGGACTCGTGAGTCTTCACGATTACAACCCCCAACCGGCTTCGTTTGCCGGCGGCGTGAGTTGGGTCGACATCAATGAGGTTGGCCCCCTTGCCTTCGACCACAACAGCATCCTTAATGGAGCCATCGAAGCACTCCAAAATCAATTGGAAAGCCATCACATCAGCTTTGAATTGCTCCCCAAGAAATTCACTTTGAGCCAGCTCCAAGCACTGTATGAAACGGTGCTGCATAAAAAGTTTGACAAACGGAATTTCCGGAAGAACGTGAAGAAGATGAGTCATGTGGTTCCACTGGATGAGAAACAACAGGGCGTGATGCACAAACCTGCCCAGCTATTCAGCTTCAATCCCGACCAAATAGAAAATGAGTAAAATCACGCGGTCTTGGTTTGGGGTTTTAATTGGCCTGTGCGTCTCAGCGGTCTCCTTGGCACAAGGCCTTGGGGTGAACTGGCATCCACTGAATGGCCATCCTTACCAAAGCGAAGTTTTACCGGAGATTCACGTGTCGTGCGACCAATTGGATTGGATGCTTGAGCAAGAAAATTGGTATTCCAACTTGGAGCACCCAGCTACGTTTGTTTTTGTCAGCCCTCTTGGGACAGATACCGTCGAGAATGTTGGATTCCGGTTGCGTGGGAATACCTCACGTGCCGCACCCAAAAAGTCATTCAAAATTTCCTTCAACACGTTTGACGCTGACCAATCGTGGATGGGATTAAAGAAGATGAACCTGAACGGCGAGCACAACGATCCGAGTGCCCTTCGGGCGCGCCTTGCGTGGGAGTGCCTTCGCGATGCCGGAATTCCCACTTCGCGCAGCACGCACGTAAAACTCTTTATCAACGGGAGTTACCGCGGACTGTATTCGAATACCGAACACATCGATGGGGAATGGTTGGAAAAGCGATTCGATCATGCGCACGGCAACCTTTGGAAGTGTTCGTACGGCGCCAACCTTGCCTTTATTGGTAGTAACCCCGACGCTTATAAGTTCACACCTAGTTGGTCTGACCAGCGCGTCTATGAGTTGAAGACAAATAAGGCCCTCGACGATTACAGAAGCCTCGCAGAGTTCATCGACGTCTTGAACAACTCTCCATTGGAGGGGTTGCCTTGCGCGTTGGAAGCCATTTTTGATGTTGACGCTTATCTCAAAGCGGCCGCTGGAGAAGTCCTTTTTGGTCACTGGGACAACTACATCGGCAACAAAAACAACTACTATTTGTACGAGCGCACCACAGACGGCCGACTGATTTATATCCCCTATGACATGGATAATACCTCGGGCATTCAGTGGTTTGGCGAGTGGACGGACCAAGACATATATAGCTGGACAACCGAAAACGATCGTGCGCTGTACACCCGATTACTGGAGGTTGAAGCTTACCGCAATCGGTTCACGTGGTACATTCAATGGTGGATGGATTCTCACTACACCACAGATTGGGTCGAGGCCCGGGGAGAGTGGTTGGTCAGCCTAATGAGTGAAGCGGTGCAAGAAGACCCTTACTACTCCCAGAGTTACGGATTTGATGCTGTGGATTTCGAGAACTCCATCACGGAAGCATGGGGAAGCCACGTTGCGCACTCTCCTCTGGACTATGCGAGTTCAAGAATTTTCTGGGCTGGCATTCAGTCCGATCCCATCACGACAGATACCAGCCCCATCGCTCAGTGCTGGGCCGAGGGACCGGTATTTAATGATTCGTTGCGCATCCAATGTTGGGCGCACGAATTGACCGAGTCGAGCGGTTGGAACGTTGAAGCCGAAGTCGAGCGGGACGGCAATATGGAAACCTTTGCACTTAACCCCTCTGGAGGCAACTTGCACGGGTTCGGCTGGTCCAAGACCATACCTCTCAATGGCGCAGAGGATATTTTTTGGCGGGCCCTCGTTACAGACCCTACCGGCGCAATCCAGCATTCGCCCTGCTCGTTGACAAGGATTTGGAACACATTTGCCGACTCCCCGATACGAATCAATGAGGTAATGCCCATTAACGACGGTTTTGCCACCGATGAAAATGGCCACGATGGAGATTGGGTTGAGCTCATCAACGCAGGTGCCCTTCCGTACAATTGCAATGGACTCTTTCTCAGCAATCGGCGCATGGAACCTTGGCGCTGGCCGTTACCCAGCGTCACGTTAGAACCGGGTCAACATCTGCTCATCTGGTGCGACGACAACGCCGAAGACGATCCGTTGCATACGAATTTCACCTTGGCGGGAGACGAAGATGAAATTTACCTCTTCACCCAAGATGACGAAATATGGCGGGCGGTTGATGCAATCAACTGGACCGATGCCATTGGCGATTTCAGCCTAGGCCGCGTGACGGACGGCGCGACGGAATGGGTGTGGTTCAATCCCAATTCGTCGAACCCGCCAACGCCAAACGACGCGAATGGAACCGCTGTGACTGTCGATAGTGAGAGCGACCCATCCATCGCCATTCCCACCGTGTGCGACCAACCATGTACAGTTTCCCTGCCACCTGCCACGCGATTCACCTTGCGCAACCTCGGTGGACATGTTGTAGCGGATTTTCCGAACACGGCTATATTTTTGAACGGTCACCCGACAGGCCTCTATCTGCTAACAACAGAAACGAACTTCGGCCCAACAACCCATAAAATCATTCTACGATGAAGACTTTATGCCTTTTCAATTGCTTTCTTTTCAATTGCTGTCTTTTCATCCCCTTATGCCTTCTGTGCCCAAGCTCATTGAATGGTCAAGTTGTCTGGACCGAACCCTCATTTCCCACCTTGGATGACCAAGTGACACTGCACTACAATAGTGCTCTAGGCAACGGAGAATTGCAAGGGGTCATACCTATTTACATCCACACGGGTGTTATCACCAGCACCAGCAACGGCCCGAGCGATTGGCAAAATGTTCAAACAGCATGGGGCACATCTGACCCCCTCGCCCTCATGAATCCCGAAGGCAATGGAATCCACACCTTCGACTTCAATGGGCTGACACTAGGCGAATATTACCAGCTCAACGAAGGAGAAACCGTTGAAAACTTGGCCATGGTGTTTCGAAACAGTACCGGCTCTTTGGTGGGAAGAAATGCCGATGGATCCGACATCTTTTACGAAGTGAGCAGCGGATCTTTCAGCACGTCGCTGCAGACTCCTGATAATGGTTACGCTGTGCTCAACATGGGCGACGAATACACCATCATAGGTCAGGCCAGCGATTCGTGTGAACTGAGCTTGGAAATCAATGGCGAAGTGGTTCTCACGGCAAACGGAACCGCCATCTCATACGATTTCCAAGCTACCGATGCCGGACAATTCGACATTACCTTGGTGGGCACAAGCGATGCCGGATTGGCGTCAGATGAGGCTAGCATTGCCGTGCTTCCCGAAACTCCAATAACAGGCTGGCCAACAGCGGGCTTTGAAGATGGCATCCACTACCCTTCAACGACAAGCGCATTTTTACAGCTCCATGCCCCAGGAAAAGATTTCGTCTTTGTCGTTGGCGATTTCAATGATTGGCAACTGAGCTTCGATTACCTCATGACCCAAACCCCTGATGGCAACAAGCATTGGATAGAAATCAATGGCCTCGAAGCCGGAACTGAATACCGTTTTCATTACCACATCATGCCCGATGACATGCGCGTGGCTGACCCGTACACAGAACTGGTCCTCGATCCGTGGAACGACCAGTGGATTCCCGAAACGACATACCCTGATATGCCGGCGTTTCCCAACATGCTAACTGAAAACACACCGGTTGCAGTCCTTCAGCCTGGTGCACCTACTTTCGATTGGACCGACCAATACTTTGAGCGGCCCGACAAATCGTCTTTGGTCATTTACGAGTTGCTGGTTCGGGATTTTACGGATGAGCGAAACTACCAGACCATCCTAGACACCCTAGATTACCTCGATCGTTTGGGTATCAACGCCATCGAATTCATGCCCGTCAACGAATTCAACGGCAACGACAGCTGGGGCTATAATCCTACATTCTACCTCGCACTAGACAAGGCATATGGCGACAAATCGACGTTCAAAACACTGATCAATGCCTGCCACGAAAGGGGCATCGCCGTGTTGCTTGACGTTGCGCTCAACCATGCCGATTATCCCAATCCGTTCTTGAAGATGTACTGGAATGAATCGTCCTTCCAGCCCGCTGCGAACAACCCGTGGTTCAATGAAGTTTCACCCAGTCCGGAAACGTGGTTTTTTGATTGGAACCATGACAGCCCAGCCACGAAGTACTTCATGAAACGAGCACTGAAATACTGGGTTGACGAATACCACATCGACGGTTACCGGCTGGACTTCTCCAAAGGCATGACCCAAACACCAGGCAACGTCTGGGGTTACGACCAGGCACGCATCAATTTACTGAATGAGTACGCCAATCACCTCTGGCAAGAGCAATCCGATATTTACATGACTCTGGAACACTGGGTCGACCTGTCCGAAAACCAAACTTTGGTCAATGACGGTTTCATAGTTTGGGCCAATGTGACGACTGATTACAACGAGGCCTCCATGGGCTACCCGTCGGATTTCAGCTGGGCTAGCTACCAAAACCAAGGCATGTCCAACCCGGGAGTCGTTTCGTACCCCGAAAGCCACGATGAAGAACGTTTGATTTACAAGGCGCTGCAGTTCGGCAACGGCGAAGGCTCCTACCAGGTTACCAATCTCAACACAGCCCTTGCACGGCAAGAAGCCATTCAATGCTTCAACATATTGCTGCCTGGCCCCAAGCTACTATGGCAATTTGAAGAGCTAGGGTACGATTACAGTATCAACACGTGCAGCGATGGTCTGACCATCAGCGAGGACTGCCGCACAGAAGCCAAGCCCGTGCGTTGGGATTACCGCGACAACCCCAACCGGTACCGTATTCACGAAGTCATCGCCGGACTGTGCCAACTCAAAATGGACTATCCCGATCCGTTCCAGGGCACCAACTACAATTGGGACGTTGGCGGCTATGGCAAGCGATTGCACCTGAACGGCAACGCGATGGACGCTGTCGTGGTGGCTAATTTCCGCGTGAGTGAACTCAGCATGATTCCCGGGTTTCAACACACAGGAACATGGTACGATTACTTTACCGGCGACGCCACAGAAGTGACCGATGTCAATGCGTTTATGTCATTCGCCCCCGGCGAATACCATGTGTACGTGGACCAACCTGTAAATTTCCCTTCTGCCATAAGAACGCCTACCCTCACCCAATCCAATGCTGTGGCGTATCCCAATCCAACAGCAGGGACTTTTGCCATTGAATTCCCAGAAGCGGCGAACATGAGCACCCTCCAAATTTTCGACCTCAACGGCCGGGAGGTAACGCCATTCTGTTTAGCAACGGCCCTGCATCAAGGACGCGTTATTGAATTCGTTAACAACGCACTACCTGAAGGCGTGTACACTGTACGCGTGCTATCAAACGATCGCCAATTCAATGCGCGCGTTGTGCTTTCGAACAACCATTAATAAGTACTCAAGCACTTCGTGTTGAAAACACACCTACCACACCTTACCTTCGACCCGCTAACCCATTTCTGATGACCAAATTTACCCTTACGCTGATTGCCACCCTTGGCATGTATTGCGCGCTCCAAGCCCAATCCTTGCGCGGTACGATTTCAGATGCTCAAGGCAATCCACTTCCCGGTGCATCCGTCGTTGCCGATGGCATCAACGGTCAGTTCACGGACGCTGACGGTGCATATGTGCTGAGCCTTTCAACGGGCACCCACTCAGTCCAATTCTCCTACATAGGATACATCGGCCAAACGAGGCAAGTGGCCATGGGCAATGAAAACATCACCTTGGACATTTCCTTGGCCGAAGATGCGGTCCTTATCGAAGACGTCGTAGTTGTGGGCTATGGGGTTCAACGAAAAAAAGAGGTAACGGGCAGCATAGTCAAGGTGGATTCAAAGCAAATTACCGGCGTCCAAACACCTTCATTTGAAGCGGCACTTCAAGGGCAAGCTGCAGGTGTTCAAGTGAGTCAATCCTCCGGAGTGGCAGGCGCACCATCCCTCATCCGCGTCCGCGGAGTGGCCTCAGTTTCAGCTGCGGGAGATCCGCTCTACGTGGTGGATGGCATTCCAATCACCCAAGAGTACTTCCTCCGTGGCAACAGCGGTGCCCTTAACAACAACCCATTGGCAGCCATCAATCCCAACGATATCGAATCAGTCGAGATTCTCAAAGACGCAGCCGCTACGGGTATTTACGGTTCACGCGGAGCCAACGGTGTCATCCTCATTACCACAAAGCGTGGTAAAAAAGGCACGTCATTTGAATTCAGCACCCGCGCTGGAATTGGAACCGCGGCCACCCGTCCTAACATGATAGACACCGAGACCTACTTGGCATTGCGCCAAGAAGCTTGGGAAAACGATGGAGGCACCGGGTACGTTTGGTTGCCCAACATGACCTCCGCAGCCGACGATCCAGCAGTCCGACGAGAAGCCTTTCTCCAAGCGATGGAAACGAACACCGATTGGGTGGATCGAACCATTGGCGTCGGGAACAAGAATGCCGTGAACTTCGGTGTGAGACAAGGTGGCGAACGCTACAACTTGTACGCAGGGGTGTCCAAAGACAACAACCAGAGCTACCTCCTTGGCAACAGTTACGATCGAACTAGCGGCCGCGTGAACTTGGACTGGACTCCAACCAATAAAGTAAAAGTGCTTTTAAGCTCTTCTTTCAGCCGGGGCGAAAACAACCGCATCGATGCTGCGTGGTCAGGCGGATTGGGCGATGCCATGTCGAATGCCCTGCCTTACTACCCGGTCCGCTACGAAGAAGATGTTTACGATGCCAATGGCAACATCGAACACGAAGCCGGTGAATACTTCCTTTGGTTCGATGAATGGGGAGGCACGAAGAATCCTGTAGCTGTTCGCGAATTGAAAAAGTGGAAGACAACGGAGGACCGATCTATAAGCAATGCGCAATTGATTTATTCGCCCATCGCAAATCTCAGCCTCAAAGTGAGTGGAGGCTTTGATTACCTCCACCTCCGCGAAGACGTTTTCAACCCAGGTGCGCTCTCCATCACCACGGAACTCGGTAGCGCCAATCGCTATGCGAACTACGTATTAAATTGGAACTACAGCGCGACGGCTGACTACCGATGGGAATTGGATGACACTCAAGCCGTGAACTTCCTTGTTGGAAGCGAATTCCAGCGTACTGACAATTACGGTTACAGCCTGTTCTATGGCCAGGTTGAGGGGCCAATCTTCGAAAATGACTCGCTTTCTGAAGAAGCCGCCAACGTGAATACCACGGTGAATTTGCCTTCACAGCACAGCTTTCTTTCGTATTTCGGCCGTGTGAATTACGCTCTGAAAGACCGTTACTTCTTTCAGGCAACAGCACGCGTAGACGGAAGCTCACGTTTTGGACGCGAAAGCCGTTACGGCTTCTTCCCGTCACTTTCTGCAGGATGGGTTGTGTCGGATGAAGATTGGTTCAATAGCAAACGTGTTAGTTTCTTGAAGCTTCGGTCGAGCATCGGCTACACCGGAAACGCTGCCTTGCCCGATTACGCGCGTTTCGGAACATATTCTGCAGCCAACAATGGCATCACCTACGCTGCAGACTCGATCCTGTTCCCCATTCAGCCCGAAAATCCCACCTTGCGCTGGGAAACTTCCCGCACCGTAGACGCAAGTGTGGAAATGGGAATGTTGGATGACCGCATTATAACAGAGTTGGCGTTCTATCACAAATACTCAACCGATGTCTTGATGAACGTATCCACACCAGCAAGCACAGGATTCACGAATTTCTGGGACAACGTAGGTACCATTTTGAACCGTGGTGTGGAACTATCGATCAAATCCCGAAACCTCATCGGCAAATTCCAGTGGACCACGGATCTTAACGTGGCGAGGAACTACAACGAATTAATCAACATTGGAAACTACACCCCTGACGCAGTAAGCGGTGGCACCAATGATTCCCGGGTCATCGTTGGCAGTCCGGTGGGTTCCTTTTTTCTTGTTGAACACAGCCATGTCGATACAGAGAACGGATTGCCTGTCTACCTTGACTTGGAAGGAAATGAGACCTATGACTACAGCAACGACATACGCAAATACGTTGGCGACGGCCTACCGGATATAATCGGTGGTCTAAACAACACCTTCCGCTATGGCAACTGGGACCTTAGTGCACTGGCAACATTTAGTGTAGGTGCGAAGATTTTTGATTCATCGGCAAAGCGTCAGCTTGGAGTCGTTAGCGGCTGGAACATACGCGATGAAAAGCTAGATCGATGGAGGCAACCCGGCGACATCGCCACCTACCCTCGTTTGACCCTCGACGAAACCACATACAGCTTGCCCTCAGGATTCCCTTGGTGGAACACAAGCCTATTCATCTTTGACGCGTCGTACCTGCGCCTGCGAAATCTGACCTTGGGCTACAACGTGCCGCTTGGGAAAGACAGCGGTTTGCAGAATTGCCGAATCGCCGTGAATGCGACAAATGTATTCACCATCACCAACTTCCCAGGATTAGATCCAGAGGTCGTTCGTGACTTTGAAAACGCACAAGACCGCAACATGAGCCCGAATGTTACTTACCTGACACCTCCCCAGGAGCGCGCTTTCACACTCTCCATTACCACCAACTTTTAATCTACAGCCATGAATATGAAACACTTACTTCTCTTGGTCGGAGTGGCTGCTGGATTGATCTCCTGCGACCACTTGCTTGAATTTGAACCTGGTGACGTTATTCTGGCGGAAGACGCCATCGTAGACGCAGATGACCTGCAGCGCTTGTTGGTGAGCAACTATGATGTGGTGGCAAACTTGTACGGAGGACGCGTCCAAATCGTAAATGAATTGCGTGGACCCAATTTTGGAAAGCCGGATAACAGCTTGGACTTCACAGCAGTTTACAACCGAGAAACCACCTTCTTCACCGGCATTAATGGTGGCATCTATACGGACTTCTACTATGCGATTTATAGATCTAATGTGGTCATCAAAAATTTTGAAATCGTTGAAAACCTGGATGAAGCTGACCGCACACGTCTTGAGGCTGAGGCGAGGTTTATCCGTGCAATCTGCCACTGGGGCGCCGTAAAGATGTTCGCCCGACCTTATGGATATACAGCTGACAACAGCCACCCCGGTGTGCCCCTGCGCGTAGCACCGAGCCAAGATCCATTGCCACGTGCCAGTGTTGATGAAGTTTATGCACAAATAGTGGAAGATCTGAATTTCGCAGCCGACAACCTCCCTGAAGAGAACGGGATTTACGCTACTCAGGATGCTGCTCGAGCATACCTTGCTCAGGTTTACTTCCTCATGGGCAATTATGCCGAAGCTGCAAGCTTCGCTTCCGACGTCATCAACACAGGCCACTACACCTTGGATGAAGACTTGGATCGTTTCGAAACTGATATCATCAATCCCGAAACGGTGTTTGGCATCATCAGCATGCCCAACGACTTCCGCAGCAGTTGGTTCCGGGATAACCTCCGTTCGGACAACAACCCGAGCCCTCAGTTGTCCTTTAGCGAAGATTTTGCCTTCTTCATGAGCCTTTCTGGTGGTGGAGACGGCCGATCAGCTTGGTTGACCAATGGCACCCGCGCCTTGATTAACCGATTCAATGAGAAGGAATACTTCAATGTTCCCCTGGTGCACTTGACATTGATGCATTTGATCCGCGCAGAAGCCTACGGTGAGTTGAATTCCAATCTAGCCATCGCCATCGACGATATCAATGCCATTCGCGCCCGTGCATTTGGCTCCGGCAACAACGATCTAAGCGAATCTGCAACAGCACAGGAAGTTATCAATGCTGCACGGGACGAATTCCGAAAGGAAACCGCCTGTGAAGGCCTTTGGACCGACCAATTGCTGCGGCGCGGTGCCCTCGGTGAAGATATCATCATAAGAGATGCCGCTTGGGATTGCCCAGGTATGTCCTTGCAGTTCTCGAACACCGAATCAACGGTGCAAGGATTCGAATTGAACGAAGAAGGCGGTTGCCTCTAATCCATTTTTTGTATGAACATGAATACCAAACACATTTCGTTGCGCGGGACGCTGATACTAGCCATCGTAGCTATCAGTTTCAACGCGTGCAAGCCTGAAACAACTGGCGAACTAGGTGAACCGTTCGATAAAGTTGAAGGGATGGCGGGGACTTGGGAACTTAGCAGCTTTACTCAGCAAGACTTGAATAGTCCCGTGAAGGAAACCCGGGACCTCAGCGCCTTTTACATCGACGGCACTGTCACCCCTCTTCAATTAACATTCAACGCCGACCGCACGTACTCCGTCGCCTTGGAGATGGGCAAGAACTATTTCGGAACTGGAGGCAACTGGGGATTCGATGACGACCTCTACCCGACCTATCTTGAGCTGTTCTCGACCGAGGACACGTTGATCTACAATCTCGGAGGCATGGTACGCGAGTTCGATCAAAACCTCGCCATCGAATACAGGCGCAACTGTGGCGTAACAGCTACCAACATTTACACGTTTCAATTCAATCGCTTGAACTGATGAAGAAGATCTTATTTTCTCTGCTCACCATTGCCTGCGCGCATGCAACGGCTCATGCTCAAAAAGCGTACGTTCTTCCGTCTCCAACCGATGCTAATTCCGAATTGACGTTGTTCATCGACATGAACCAGAGTGAAGACGGCATTCAAAACAATGGCCTCTCTGCAATTCTGGACGCTTTTCCTGACACGTCAGTTTACCTATGGACCTGGGACCCATCTGGACCTGCAGCCGGCAACGGAGATTGGGACAACAGCGCAGACCACCAAGAATTGACAAAAGTTGGGCCAAAATTGTATTCTATGACCTTCGTCCCAACGGAATACTATGGCGTCGACGGGCCGCAATTATTCTCCCGCGGCATTTCATGCCTGGCGAAGCTCAAAAATGGTAACGCCGTCGATGGATTCAACTTTGAAGCCAAGTCGGAGGACATCCACGTAGACATCATCCCTCAACTGTGCGCCGCCCGCATCTGCGTATTCCCTGAATTACGAGAGCCCAATGACTTCTTGTCCATTACGTATGACAACACAAAAGAAGTGCTTTATGAAGGGTTGCAGAACATGGGAGACGACGAATGTTACATCTACCTTTTGGGCAAGGTCGATGCATTCACGAGTTACGAGTACGCGCCAGAAGCCGATGTTTTTGCCTACCCTGAATTGAAGTTAACCTCAATTGGTGAAGGCAAATTCAGAACAACCAAAATCCCGGAAGACCTCTTCGCCAGCGTCCTCAATGAAGGCGAATCGCTGAGCGAAATTTGGTTTTACGTCGTACGGCAAGGATTTACCTATCCGCCCGGCCCACCGCCCTTTGAAATCATCTCGTTGTTAGATTGCGAATGAGCTTCCTATCGCCTCATGAATCGATACTATACCCCTTCTAAAAGCCATGCCTCAGCGTGGCTTTTTGCTGCCTTAACCAGCGCGCTTTGGCTAGGTTGTAACAACGCGCCACTCACGAACCCGACAGAACGGCCTTTTGCCCCCATTCAAATGAGCGCAGATACGACGATGGTGTATTTGAGTGATTTCGCAAGCACATTGTCTCCAATTGATTCCGTAAAGTGGGAGGACGGTTCGATGCTAAGCATCAACCAAATCGGTGAAGACCAGGTGGTACTATTGGTCAAACAACCTCGGAGGCAAGTAGGCTATTTGCAGTTGTGGTCAAGAGGAAGACATGCAGAGGTGCCAGTGTTCAAGACGACCAAAGAATCCATAGAACTGATGCTGAAATCGAGTATGCCGGATGCATCGGTTCAGGTTATTGGGAGCTTCACTAACTGGCAAGCCAACCCCCTCGAAATGGACTGGAGCACGGGATACCATAAAGCGAATGTGATGCTCGACAAAGGAACGCACCTGTACCAATTTGTTATCGATGGCATCGAACAACCCGACCCAGGACACGTAAAACGCCTTCCAAATGGTTTTGGCGGATTCAATTCCATGCTTCTGGTGGGATCCGCTGAACCACCGCTAGCAATGGACGTCGAATACATCCCGAGCATAGCGAAGGAACCCGTGCAGCGAGATTCCGGATTCATGGTACGCACCCAACCGAATGCCCGCGTATACGCTTGGTGGAACAATGAGATTTATGCATTCGGAACAACAGATTCAACCGGGCTTTTCTTGTTGAACATCCCTCCGGCAGCGCGAGGCGAAGAGCGTTCCTTTGTACGCATTTGGACGACGACCGAATCCAACAAGAGTCAGGAGCAGCTCATCCCCTTGCAAACAGGCGAACCCATCACGCAAACAAGCCAACTCAATCGGCACGACTGGCACGCCATGATCATGTATTTCTTGATGGTTGATCGATTTAAAAACGGCAATCCTGCGAACGATTGGGCGTGCGAAGATGCGGGCATTCGTCCGGAAGCCAACCATTACGGCGGAGACTTTGCGGGCATCGAATCATCACTCGATTACATCGATGACCTCGGTGCCAACACCATCTGGGTCAGTCCGATTACCCCCAATCCAGACGGTGCTTGGGGGTATTGGTCCGACCCCAATACCGAGGTGACAAGTAAATTCAGCAGTTACCACGGATACTGGCCCATCGCCTCGACCGGCACGGACAGAAGGTTCGGTTCAATCGAAGAATTCAACGCCCTTGTAGATGCCATTCACGACAGAGGACAAAACATCTTGGTGGATTACGTCGCCAATCACGTGCACGAAGAGCACCCCGTTTACCAAGAACACCCTGACTGGGTCACCAACCTCTACCTGCCCGATAGTTCATTGAACACGCAACTTTGGGACGAACAGCGTTTGACAACGTGGTTCGATACCTTCATGCCCACCTTGGATTTGGAAAGGCCGAAGGTATACGAAACCATGACTGACAGCGCTGTGTGGTGGGTCAAAAACACCGATATCGACGGTTTCCGGCATGACGCGACAAAGCACATTCCAGAGGTATTTTGGAGGACCTTGACGCAGAAAGTACGCGCCAACCAACACCAACCGATGTTCCAGATCGGAGAAACATATGGCGCTCCCGAATTGATTCGCAGCTACCTCTCCAATGGAATGCTCGATGCCCAGTTTGACTTCAACTTGTATGACGCACTGGTGGCTGCGTTCACGGCAGACACGGCCAACTTATCCGCATTGATTGCGATTGCCAACCAAAGCTTGGATACTTACGGTGCACACCACCTTATGGGCAACATCACAGGCAATCAAGACCGCCCTCGTTTTACATCATTGGCTGACGGAGCCTTGAATCCGTCAGAGGACACCAAATTCGCAGGATGGACGCGCGAGATTCAGCACGTTGAAAACATTGGGTATAGGAAGATGAGCTGGCTCATGGCCTTTTTAATGTCCAGCCCGGGAATTCCATGCATTTATTACGGCGATGAAATTGCCGATGTAGGTGGTAATGACCCCGACAACCGGCGCATGATGCGCTTCTCAGGCTGGAATGAGCAGGAGAAATGGATGCATCAATGGACAAAAAATTGGATTGCACTCCGGAAAGGAAGAATGAGCATGATTTATGGCCAGACATCGTACGAAGAATTGGCGCCTGGCCTCTTAGCAATTCAACGTAGCTACTTAAATGAAAACACGTGGGTGCTCTTCAACACCACAGGACAGCCCTTTAACCTTTCAGTCGACAACGGAGTGCCTCTTCGGCCATTGGTGGGTGCACTGGATACGAAGGAATCAGGCACATGTGCCGTCAAGCCATGGGGAGTAGCAGCGTTTGATGTCCCCCCAATGGTGCAGAAATCGGGGCGAGATTAACGTCAATCCTCCGCCACATAATCGTCGAGAATGTAGCGCCACTGCAAAGTCCACTCCCCGTCTCCGAGGTTGTACTGCTTAGTCAAACGCAATTGACCTGGAAGCCGTTCCAGCCGCAGTCGCTCAATGGCTGCTGCACCAGCAACTGTTCCCCCTCGAGTTAGGATAACGGCCGGGCCTTTGGGTGCTGCAAACCACCTGCTTTCATCACGGTGCATGTCTTGAATGGCAGTCACATCCAAGACCCCTTCTGAGGCATTCCACGACCACATTTGCGCCTCTTTGACAATCCCATCTTCCGACTCCCTTGCGAATTGAAGAACAAAGCCATCTTCAACTCCACTGCGCTTACCATCCAATCGCGCATCCATGGTTTGCATGGCTTCCCCGCTTCCCTCTAGCAATTCAAACCGACCAACATAAGTACCCTCAAGGGCAAACATCCAATCTGGAGCCTGGCCATAAACAAAAGAATGAGTCAATGACCCGCTCCACAAATAAAACGAAAGGGCAACGGCGCGCAGAAAAGGTGCAATCATAACAATCTGTTTATGCCTTAAATTTCGGTCATGAATTTGAAATCTGCACTTCTTGGCGTGTTCAGTTTGGCCTCCTTAGCTGCAACAGGGCAAACAACTTGGGAAATCGGAAACACGACCTTGACCGAATACGACTTGGTAACCGGCATGCAAATTCCATGGGAAATCCTTTGGGGACCGGATGATCACCTCTGGATGACCTCACGGAAAGGCGAAGTCCTGCGGATCGACCCTGCGACCGGAGACTACACCACGGTTCTTGAGAAAAACGTCATGAACGGTGGTAACGGTGAACCTGGAATGTTGGGCATGGCGATGCACCCCGAATGGGAAACAACCCCTAAAGTGTATGTAGTGTACTGCTCAGGAAGTTCATGGAACGGCCAAGAATACCTCAGTGTTTTTGATTGGAATGGAACTGAATTGGTCAACGAGCAGTACTTACTTACGCTCGATGCCGGTGGAATTCATAACGGCAGCCGACTCTTGGTCTTGCCAGATAATACGTTGCTGATGACCGCGGGTGATGTGGGATCATCGGGACTCGCGCAATCCATGAACTCCCTGCAAGGCAAGACCTTGCGTTTGAACTTGGACGGAAGCATTCCGGCAGATAATCCTTTCCCAGATTCTTACATCTATACCCTAGGAAACCGCAACAGCCAAGGATTGGCATTGGGTCCGAATGGCATCGTATATGCCAGCGAACATGGGCAGAATTCCGACGATGAGTTCAACATCATCGAGGCTGGTGGAAATTACGGTTGGCCGCAAGTTGAAGGGTTTTGCAATACGTCAGCGGAATTGGATTTTTGCGAAGAAAACAATGTGGTTGAACCACTCAAGGCATGGACCCCTTGCATTGCCGTAAACGGCATCGAATACTACAACCACGAAGCGATACCTGAATGGCAACATAGCGTTTTGCTTTCCGTGCTAGGCGGATTAGGAGGTCAATACGAACGTTTAAGCGTTCTGCACTTGACGGATAACGGATTCGACGTCACCAGCGAAGACCAGTATTTTTCAAGCTTTAACCAACGCATACGAGACATCGCCGTCAATCCTTATACCGGTTCAGTGTACGTTGCTTTCAATGGACCTTCCTACCCGGGAAGTGGACCGAACATCATTAAAGAATTTCGGAATGAGGCCTTTGCATCTTCGGTAGCGGAACGACCGAGTGATTTAAAGCCCATGGCGTTTCCCAATCCGTGCAGCGATCGCATTCAATTCGAGTGGGAGCACGAACTCCGCGATGTGAAATACACGGTATATGCCTTCACGGGTGAATCCGTGGCCCAAGGGCAGGTCAACAACCGCCAATTGACGCTCGATACAAAGGGATGGTCTAGCGGATCATACTTTATCGCCTTGACCCACGCGCAAGGTACCCGAACGGCAACCTTCCAAGTTGTCCGCACCGAATGATTCGGCCACTGGTCTGGATCGTTGGCCTTGTATCCCTCTGCGCTCCGTTGTCTATTGATGCGCAGACGCCCAACGCATCCGATACAACGGCAGTCCAGCCCGTTGAAGTACTTGCACTTCGAATTCCCTCAACCGCAGCACAAGTGGCTGCCAATGTCCAGGTCCTCAACGCAGCTTCCCTACAAAACGGACATTCTCCAGATTTGCAGGACGCCTTGAATTCAATTCCTGGCGTATTTATGGAGACTCGCGGTACGGGTGGGTCAAGAAAGCTTCAAATGCGGAGTAGTGGCCTGCGGTCCCCCTTCGGCGTGCGCAATGTTTTGATGCTCATGGATGGCTTTGTGCTCACCAATGCCAGCGGCAACAGCCCTCTGGAAATGTGGAATCCACAATGGCTGCAACGACTGGAAGTGGTAAAAGGTCCTGTGGGCGCGCTTTACGGAAATGCCTACGGAGGAGCTCTCTTAGCAACATCTCTCCCCACATTTCACTCAGCCAAAACATCAACAAATTGGTATACGACACTACGCAGTCAAGGCCTCGGTTTAATGAATGAATGGGCTCAAGAATCAGGGATTTCTCACACTCAAAATTTCAGTAATTCTGAAAATCGTTTCCTTCACTTTCGTGCCTTTTGGAATGATGCGACGGGCTATAGAGATCAGGAGTACAATCACAAAAACCAAGCAGAACTGCACTTGCTGGATGAACCCAGTCAAAATGTAAAGACCCACCTCTGGCTCGGTTGGATGGACGCAAATTGGGGTTTACCAGGCTCACTCAATCAGGAGGACGCGACCGAGGACCCGACCAAGGCTCCTGGTCTAAATTATGAAGCGCATGTACAACGTTCCAGAACGTGGTTAGGTTGGAGTCGAACAGTAAACAAAACCACAAGTCGAAACGGATTCTGGCTTTATGGACAATTGACGAATAAACACAATCCATTTGGGACTTCTCGCTTTTTCAATGGCACAAAAGACGAATCAGAAGAATTTATCTCATTGAGGTATTGGCGAGCAAAATCATACCTCCTAGGCAGCAATGTAAAATTCACGTTTGATCAATCTGTAATTGCTCGCTATGAGTGGTTTGACATAACCGAACGAGATAATAAGCTCGATTCAGACGATTTGAGATACGATATTGCTGCATTCACCCAAAGCCATTGGGCCTCAGTCGGCGGAAGGTTAGAACTTGGCCAACGGTGGCAACTTGATGCACAATTGGCACTTGAACATATGCAGAGAGAATCAGAGGGGTCATCTCGAAAAACCGCCTCAGACAGCCTTAGCGGATATGAGGAATCGTATGCTGTTCTTGATCCTCTTCCTTTTATTCAGGCTTCCTATTTATTAATGCCCGGGTTGCGCATGTTTGCCCAATGGGGAAATGGGGGAAGCCATCCAACGACATTCGAATTGGTTGATCCTGAGGACTATGAACCTTATAACCTTAACCCCGAAGAAGCAAATTCTTATGAATTTGGAATTCGTTGGTTAAAAGACCTTCCCTCTTCAACCATCGAGCTCACAGCTCAGGCATACCATCAGCGCGTAAAACAAGCAATTACGCGTATTCCAGGTTCAAACGATGAGCCCATAATGGGCAATGTCGACAGCCTTCAAATGAGTGGGTTAGAATTGACCGTTGCTGTCAAGCACCACTTCAATAACGGATTAAACCTGGAGATTCAGGGTTGGGGAAACTTAAATCGCCACGCCTTTGAATCTTATGAAAACATTTTCACTTTGTTCACATCAGCCGCGGAAAGATCAAATACGCTACCGGGCACGCCATTGCACACGGCAGGCACAAGAGGGACACTTCAGAAAAAAGATTGGACATTGGGTTGGCAACATCAGTGGCTAGATAAAATTAAATTACACGACGATAAAGAGGACTGGGCGGAACAACACCACCGTGTCAACATATATGTCCAACGTGATTTTAAATCGCACAAAGTCCAAATTGGAGTTCGAAACGCTTTGAATGCGGAATTTTCTGGTTGGTTACAAACAAATGGATTCGGCGGAAAGTATTACAACCCTGCTCCACCACGCACCCTTTGGATTAGCCTCAGATGGAGCCTTAATTGATGATTTCGATCTCAGTTCGCCGGTTGAGTGCGCGCCCTTCCTCCGTTTCGTTCGTGGCAATAGGCTGAGACAGGCCGTAGCCGATTGTCATAATCCGGTTGGCATCAATCCCAAGCGCCACCAGGAAGCGCGCCACGGCAAGGGCACGCTCTTCACTCAGGATTTGATTGCGCTCAGCATTCCCCTCTCCATCGGTATGGCCAGCGACGCGAATGCGCAGTTCAGACCCCAGCATGGCGCGCGCCAACTGTTCCAAGTCCGGCTGAAAATTGGCATCCAATGCTGCTGAGGACCGCTCAAAACGCACATCGTTCAGTACCAGGACCGTTCCAATTTCGAGGCGTTGCAATTCTATGGAAACAAATGGTTCTTGACCTTCAGCAGGTTCAAGGGTTCTCGAATAAAAACCATACCCCTCCTCTTCAATCTGCAAGATGACACGTTCGGTGGCTGGGAAGGTCAATGTAAACGCACCGTCAACTGGTGAGCTGGTTTGCATACCTATGGCATTCCCAAGACTGTCCAACACCTGAACCGATGCCATTATAGGACGGAAAGACGATGCATCCCTTACTTCACCACGCCACAGCGCAACAGATGTGGCCGCGGCGTGTCCCGGCAGCTCAAACTGCCACAAATCCAAATTCCCCGGTGATTCTCGATCGGTGGCAAACAGAGCCAACGTTCCATCGGGAAAAACTTGTAGACTGTTCTCATCGCCGCTCGAGTTAATGGGATACCCGAGATTTTCTGCTTGCGACCAAGAGCCATCTGTTTGCCGGCGCGAAACGAAGAGGTCCAGCCCCCCCATTCCGGCATGACCATTTGACGCGAAGTACAGCGTTTTGCCATCACTGTGAAGAACTGGGTTTTCCTCCCGGCCAGGCGTATTAATGGCAGACGGAAGCCTTGATGGGCGGCTCCACGTTTCATCGCCTTGCCGTTCGGACTGGTAAATATCCTGCACCACCCGACCTTCCTGATTACGGTATGCACGAACAAAGTACAACCAGTGCCCATCCGAACTCAAGGAAGGCTGGCTTTCCCAGGCAGCGCTGTTAACGTCTGCCAAGTTGATTTCCCGCTCAAATCGATTCTCCAAAACATCAAAATCAGCATAAAACAAATCACAACTTCCTTCACCAGATCGCCTTCCGTATCGCCCATCCAAGCCATCACAAGCAGTGAAGATGAGTTGCCGGCCATCGCCGCGCACTGTTGGAGCTCCTTCATTACCAGGCGTATTGATCTCTGCGAGTTCACGCGACACATTCCACCTACCGTCCGGGGTGAGCTTCGCCTCAAAAAAATCCTCTTGTCCCGTCATGCGCGCATCCCCTCCAATTTGACGTGTAAAAATCATCCGGTCGCCGGTAGCATACAATGCTGGGTAGTATTCCGGAGCCTCGCTGTTAACTGTCCCTAACAGCGGCTCGAGGTTCAATTCCACGGGCTGAGCGACTGCTTGCGTGGCGTAGCGAATGGATACATCAAGTAAAGAATCCTCAATTACGGCATCTTCAATCAATTCAAAAGCGGCTTGATACTGTCCCGCCTTAAATTGAAGCCGAGCTAGTTTTTCCCGCCATTTTCGAAGCAGTGATTGATTGTATGTTATGGCTTGAGTTAATGCTTCCGCTGCGTCCTGCCATTCCGATCGCCCTTCATGCAATTGGCTTTTGAGCATCCAAGCATCAGCATATGCTGGAAAGGTTTCTAATGCCAAATCCACCAAGTCAAATGCACTTTCTAGATTGCGATTCATGTATTTTTCTACGGCATCCTCTAGCTGCCGTTGAGCACGTTTGGGAATTTTCGTCTGGGCCATTACGCCGCAGGCCAACGCCATGAAAAGCGACAACAGCAGCCCCGAAAGCGTCTGTTTTAACGGAGACGCTGCGAATGAGAGCAAAGCGTTACGGGGTTTGTACATGTTCCGAAAATAGGCTTCCTTGCACCAAACCAAACATCATGCCGAAGGACACCGTTCACATTGGATTGTTATCGGACACACACGGCCATTGGGACGACCGCATCGCCCACTATTTGGCTGGATGTGACGAAATTTGGCATGCCGGTGATGTAGGCAACCTCTCCGTTCTGGATGCAATGCGCAACTTAAACACCAAGGTGCGTACCGTTTTCGGCAACATCGACGACTATCAAGTGCGTTCTGAGACGAACGATGCCTTGCATTGGGAAATCCAAGGCTTACGCTTCAGCATGACCCACATCGGCGGTAGACCTGGCCGATACGCCAAAGGCATTCGCAGTCTGCTGGATGCCAACCGTCCTGATGTTTTTATTTGCGGACACAGCCATCTACTCAAAGTCCAAAAAGACCCCAGCTTTGGTGGACTCTACATAAACCCAGGGGCTGCAGGGATGCATGGATTTCACAGGAAGCGAACCCTGATAAAATTCTCCATTACCCAAGGTAAAATCGACGACATGCGCGTTGTAGAACTCGGAGATCGGGCGAGAAGGAGCCCAAACAAATAATAATTGCGTATACTTGTAGTGTCTACACATTGAGCAGGCCAGTGGGCTGTACAGGAGGTACAGCATTTTTCCCTAAACACTTTCTAAGTCTTCGTTTCAAATTGGAAACAAGAACTGCTAAAAGCGTAGATACACCTAAGAAGATTACACACACACATATTGGATGTACGACATCATTGAATTGAACGCAAAAAAAGTTCCTGAATTGAAGGAAATTGCGAAAAAACTGGGCATAGCCCGTGCAGAGAAGTTGAAAAAGCAAGACCTGGTTTACAGTATTCTTGACGAACAAGCGCTGCAGCCTACTGCTGCAAAAAAAGCTCCTGCCAAGACGAAGAAAGTCGAAGATGCAGGAAAGCGAACCCGCAATACCAAGACCAACAAGTCTGATTCTGCATCAAAGGATAAGACACGAGCCAAGAAGTCCGACGAACCTTCCGGCGCATCCGAAGAAAAGAAAGAACGCAAACCTGGTGACGCCATTCGAGAACGACGCGCAAGAGGCAAAGCGGCTGAAGAATCGTCCGAAGCACCGAAATCAGAGGATGGTAAAGACGTCTCAACTGAGGATAAAAGCAGTAATCGACGTAACGATCGCGATAATGACCGTCGCAATGAGCGCAACAGCGATCGACGAAACGACCGTAACAACGATCGACGAAACAACGATCGACGAAACAACGACCGAAACAACGACCGCAACAACGACCGCAACAACGACCGCAACAGCGACCGCAACAACGACCGCAACAACGACCGCAATAGCGATCGCAACAACGATCGACGAAACGATCGACGAAACGACCGACGCAACAACCGAGATAAGTTTTTGAGCGAGCCAGACGAACACGGCTTCAACTTCGATGGCATCATCACCGCCGAAGGCGTCCTTGAGATTCAACAAGAAGGCTACGGATTCCTTCGTTCCGCAGACTACAATTACCTTAATTCGCCGGATGACGTTTACGTGACCTCTCGACAGATCAAGCAATTTTCGCTTCAAACTGGCGATACAGTCATTGCCAAGGTTAGACCACCGCGCATCGGTGAAAAATTCTATCCGCTGATTGATGTCATGAGCATCAATGGCCGATCACCTGAATGGGTAAGGGATCGCATTCCATTCAAGTTCTTGACGCCATTGTTCCCTCAAGAGCGTTTCAATTTGAGTACGCGTGGAGGCAACATCAGCACCCGCCTTATGGACCTTTTTGCTCCCGTAGGAAAGGGTCAGCGTGGCATGTTGGTTTCGCAACCAAAGACAGGTAAGACCACCTTGCTTAAAGACGTGGCCAACGCCATTGCCTTGAACCACCCCGAGGTGTACCTCCTGATTTTGCTCATAGATGAACGTCCCGAAGAAGTAACGGATATGAAGCGCAGCGTGAATGCCGAGGTCATCGCCTCAACATTTGACGAACCTGCAGACCGGCACGTACGCATTGCCAACCTCGTCTTGGAAAAGTCAAAACGCATGGTGGAATGTGGACACGATGTATGCATCTTATTGGATTCCATCACCCGATTGGCACGAGCCTACAATACCGTCTCACCAAGCTCGGGTAAAATCTTGAGCGGTGGAGTTGAAGCGAATGCCCTCCAGAAGCCCAAGCGTTTTTTCGGCGCAGCCCGAAACATCGAAAACGGAGGTTCGCTTTCCATCATCGCCACAGCGCTCACGGAAACCGGATCAAAAATGGACGAGGTCATCTTTGAAGAATTCAAAGGCACCGGTAATATGGAGTTGCAGTTGGATCGACGCATTTCCAACCGACGCATTTACCCAGCGATTGATATCCTAACCTCCGGCACCCGTCGCGAGGATTTGTTGCTGGATAAAGAGACACTGCAACGCATTTGGATTTTGCGCAAGCACCTCGCGGATATGAACCCAATCGAAGCGATGGAATTCATGAAGGAACGAATGGAACAAACCCGAAGCAACGAGGAGTTCCTATCCTCTATGAATGGCTAAAATCCGCTTGCTCTTCGGGACAGGCATCGTTGCCTGGTTTGCCATCAAATTGTATGGTTTGGGCACGTGGACGTGGGAACAATCCAATCAAGCTGGAATCTTTTGGAATTTAGCTTGTATCACAGGGCTTGCAGCCCTTGTTGCCTTAGCGCATCGGAATAAGACCGTGTTCATTGAACGATGGAAAAGCGTCGCGAAGACAACTGTTTTGTACGGTGTTTTGCTAACCGGCTCCATGGGAATCTGGTATTACGGAATGGTACCCGAGACGCTCAACCAACGCAAGGAAGAACAATTGAATCTACTCAAGGAGTTCGTAAATGATCCCACCGAACTTGCTGAACTCCAAAACACCAATGTGGCACTTGACCCGCAATCAATCGATGTTATTTACGCTCAACAAGCAGCCAACATCGAAGTGTTCTTCTCTCCCCTGTTTTTCCTAGGGACAGTGCTCCTGATATGGATTTTCGTCGGAGTTGTCTTCTCCGCCGTCTTCGCTGCAATCATGCCGCGGATATGGGACGGACCTGAACGATGAAATACAAGAGCTGACAATCCGTTTGTAGATTTACGAAGCATTCACGCGCTATGAGCCTTTCAGTCCTCTTGAATAAAACATCATCTGGCAAACAATTCCTCGTCTTTGGAATTGTATTGCTTTCCTCAATTGGTACAATTACCGCTCAGCAAGGGCGAAAAAACCTCGCCGCGTTTGACTCCAAAAAATACCATTTCGGTTTTGCTTTATCAGGCAATCGATCAGATTTTATCCTCGAATTATCGCCTGACTTAACCGGCGGGGATAGTCTCCAGTCGATTATTAACCAGCCCCAAGCCGGATTTGATCTGGGTTTGGTCGCGTCGTGGGATGCAACTAAGAATTTCCACGTGCGTTTCGTGCCCGGCCTTTCCTTTCAGGACCGTTCATTGGAATATCGATTTGGAAAAGATGGAGAATCAGACCTGAAAGTCCGCCGCACGGAGTCCGTTTATTTGAATTTCCCTTTGCTCCTCAAATTGAGAACCGACCGCATAGGCAACTTTGCCGCATACGCAATCGTTGGAGGGAAATTCAGCAAAGACATGCAATCGCAAGAAGAAACGAACCAACAGCTCGCCAGCGACTTCATCCTGCGATTAGAATCGGGAAATAGTTCAGTCGACCTCGGCGCTGGTGTCGATATTTTTCTCCCATTTTTTAAATTCAGCATTGAAGGTAAATTTGAATTGGGCAACCGCAGCATATTGATCCAAGATGACAGCCGGTATTCGGCACCCCTGCAGTCCCTCAAAACAAGGTCATTCATCCTGTCCCTTTGTTTTGAAGGTTAAACCATGAAGGCATGCTAAAACGAATGCTCCCCCAATCCCATGCGCCGCGATGGATTGTTACGGGCATCGACCTAGGCCTCGCGATCTTTGCGCTCTATACCTCGGCCCTGCTGCGGTTTGAATTTGTAATCCCCGCACACGAATGGATGGTATGGAAGGCTTTCTTGCCCATTTTTTTGGTGATTCGCTTGGGTTGTACGTTGGCGTTTCGCACCTATGCCGGAATCATCCGACACACCGGTCTCGCCGATGCTCGACGCTTGCTCTTATCTAATCTGACAGGAAGCCTTTGTTTTTCAGTAGCCAATTTTACATCGGCAGCGTTTGGTGAAGGCACGTATCTAATTCCATTTTCCATTATCGGTATCGAATGGCTAATCGTCTCTGGGGCCATGATCTCCGGACGCTGGTTCGTGAAGTGGCTCTATGTATACAACCGAAGGGTGCCGGGAACGCAAACGCTGGTGGCAATTTTTGGTGCCGGTGAAGCTGGACTTATCGCTAAGCATACCATTGACCGTGAGCTCGGGGAGTCAAGCATGCGGGTAGTCGCCTTCATTGACGATGACAGCACGAAGGTGGGAAAGAAACTGGAGGGTGTGGACATCTTCAGTGCCGATGAGGCTGAGCGCTTATTTATGCGGGGTAGTGTCGACCGGGTCATCATGAGCATACAAAACCTGGGTAGCGAGAGGAGAAGAAGTATGGTAGACCTCGCACTCAAGCACGGGGTGCGACCCCTAGACGTACCCCCTGTAGACAGATGGATCAATGGCGAACTCTCAGTAGGTCAAATCCGCGAGTTGAACATCGAAGACCTCTTGGGGAGGCCACCCATCGCCTTATCCGTTGAAGCTGCACAAAATAGCATCGTCGGCAAACGTATTTGTATCACCGGTGCCGCCGGATCCATAGGATCGGAAATCGTACGCCAGGTGCTCATCCATCATCCCGCTGCCGTGCTTGCCATCGATCAAGCCGAAACACCTTTGCACAATTTGCACGTCGAACTAAACCGGACAAGTAGCGAGGATGCCGTCGAGTTGCAAGTCGGAGACATCCGAGATGGCAATCAACTCACAGAAACCCTGTTAGCCTTCCAACCCGACATCGTTTTCCACGCCGCGGCCTACAAGCACGTTCCGTTGATGGAACGACAACCGTGGCAAGCCTTCGAAACAAACGTACTGGGGACCCAACGTACACTTTCTGCAGCCATCGAGTCGGGATGTGATCGCTTTGTCATGATTTCTACCGACAAAGCCGTAAACCCTACGAGTGTGATGGGATGCACCAAGCGATTGGCCGAATTGCTCGTTTTGTATGAAGGCTCGAAATCCGATATTCATTGTGTCATCACGCGCTTTGGAAATGTCCTCGGAAGCAACGGCTCTGTCATTCCATTGTTTAAACAACAAATCGAGCGCGGTGGTCCCATAACGGTCACCGATGCCGAGGTGACACGTTACTTCATGACCATTCCAGAAGCGGTATCCTTGGTACTCGAAGCATCCGCTCTTGGGGAAAAGAACAATGTCTTCGTGTTTGATATGGGCGAGTCAGTTCGAATCCTCGACCTCGCAAATAAGATGATTGCCTTGGCAGGGATGGAGATGGGGCGCGACATTGAGGTGGTTATCACCGGGCTCCGACCGGGTGAGAAAATGCATGAGGAACTGCTTTCTCTGCAGGAACAGCTTCTGCCCACGCACCATGAAAAGATCATGCGCGCTGAGACACCAGGAACACTTACAACTGCTGGCATGGCTGCAATTGCATCACTTGCCAGTGATCAGGGTAACCACCGGGCTACTCGCGAATTGCTCATTCGCCTCATTCCGGAATACAAGGCTTGATGAGTGATAACGATGTTTTCAACACGATCCAGGCACCTGCTAACGCCATGTATAAGGTGAAAGGTTCGAAACACTACGGTTATGTCTTCCCCATTGCACAGGTCGAAGATGTGAAAGCACACCTCCAAGCCTTACGAAAGAAGCACCACGACGCAAGACACCACGCATATGCTTATCGGCTAGGCTTGAGCAACGATGAATGGCGCACCTCTGACGATGGTGAGCCGGCTAACAGCGCAGGGCCTCCAATTCTTGGGGCACTCAAATCGAAAGAGGTAACGAATTGCCTCGGGGTAGTCGTACGGTATTTCGGTGGAACCAAGCTTGGTGTAGGCGGCTTAATCGATGCATACAAATCGGCCACACTCATGGCCATCGAAAACACTGAAGTTGTCCAATGCTTCATTGAAGAATCCCTGACCGTGCTCTGCTCATACGAGCTGATCGGTGCGGTCATGTCGATCAGTGAAAGGCACTGCGCGCGGGTGGTCGAACAATCATTCACTGATTCATGTTCAGTTCGCTTGAGCATCCGTGCGTCTCAGCACCAAGCACTCTACCGATCTTTGGTCGACCTGTATGGTTGCAATGTCAAGCCCTAAAATAAAAAAAACGGTGACTAAAAGTCACCGTCTTTTTTTATTGAAGGCCTGTAGTTCTTACTCAATAATGAGTTTAACCGTTTGCATGTCAGACTCGTTCCGTAATTGAAGCATATACTGACCCACAGCTTGGTTAGTGAAATCGATCGTATTCACCGCGCCATTAAGTTGACCCGCTGCGACCTGTTGTCCTAGCCCATTGAGCAAGCTCCACTCCGCTGCGGCAAAGGTCTCCGTCGCAGTGAGTTGAATCAAACCTGTTGTGGGATTGGGATATACGGATTGGAAAGCGCTAGAGACTTCTTCCATCCCGACCACAGTGATCGTAACGGGTATGCGATCAGATGGACAGCCATCGAACGGTGTCTGCACAACCCAATTGTAGAAGAAGTAGTAGTAATTGTATGCGTTATCGCCACCCGCTGTGCTCTGTGTGATAGAGCCTAAGGCGCCCAACTCGTAGGGGTACGCCATATCAGTCCCTGTTCCATCGCGCCACAGTTGCGGATCGTCAGAGAATGAACGCAATCCGTAATTCGTTCCTTCCGGCACTTCAAAATCCAAGGTCAGCGTATTCATTCCGTCGGCCAAATCGAAAACTCCTGATGCAAGTACGTTGCCATCCGAATCAATCACACCAATTTCTCGCTCGCCGCCGCCATCTGCATAAACATCCACTGTGTGGATGACCAAATCTTGGTACGCGTCAAACAGCAACCAGCGCACGCTGTTATCATGGTATTGGCCATCGCCCATTCCCATGCGGCCGCCATTGCCCTCCTCTAAGCCAGAATCATTAATGTCTTCCACCCACAAGGTTGTTGTTTCAGAAATGGTCGTTTCGTAGGCGTCTCCAATAAAGAGTGGATTGACTGCCATTTCGTCGTCGTACCAACGGGTCGTTGCGGAAGACGATGTTATAGTGAACAGCTCATCGACGTTGACCACATCAGGCACAGTAATGGTTGGGATGTCCGGCGAATCCAGCACTTCAACAACAAACTCCTCTGACGGATTGTCATTGCCACATTCGTCCATCAAGATGAGCGAATAAGCTCCGGATTCTGTCACCATTATGCTCTGGGTGGTTTCACCATTGGACCAAGTCCATTCGGCACCGTTCGGACCAATGAATTCTACCGAATTGCCTGCGCAAAATGTGAGCTCGCCAATCACTTGCACTTCAGGTGCTTGTGCAGTTATTACTTCGACAGCGATGGATTCTGAAACAGCAGCACATCCTTCAGCATCGTAGACAACAACACTATAAAGGCCTGCTTCTCCCACTTCGATAGAGGGGGTCGAAGCGCCAGTTGACCAATCGTACGTTTCGAAGCTACCGTTCACCGACAACTCAAGCGTTTCGCCCGGACAGAGTACCAATTCCGATGGAACTGATAAATCTACCGCTGTCATACAAGGAGCTTCTAAGAGGTTATGGTACTGATCAATGGCAGGGTTTTCGATGGTAGTTTCCATACCGCTCGGCCACTTAATGGTCGCGGTCGCAATGGTTTCGTTCATCCCTAAGCCAAACATACAAGCGAACGTATTCGTGATGCCATAGCTCTCACCGGCACGAACTTCGCGAATCATGGTTCCAAAATCACCGGTCAGTACCACCGTCGTACCAACAGCATCCTTGTTCGAGACAATACCTTCCAAATCAAATGCAATCCAGTGGTTATCGTTACCCGTGTTCAGCCATAAGATGTCATCGTTGCCATTGTCAGGTGAATTGTAGCCATTGCCATAGCTCGCATAAACATCAACAGTCCCATCGCGATTGACGTCACCAACGGCAAAGCTATGCATCGTGTCTCCAGTCGAGAATGGAGTGTCTTCTGTAAACGTTCCATCGCCGTTGTTGCGGTAATACCGGTGGATTCCACCCGATACGAGAACATCAACGAAACCGTCATTATCAAAGTCAGCCATCTTTGCTTGAAGAGCGAATCCGCTAAAGTCTAGGCCTGCTTCAACCGTGACGTCGCTGAAGTAACCGTTGCCGTCGTTCGCCAACAAGGTCATGGTAGTAGAGTGATTCGTCAAGAAACAATCGAAATCTCCATCGTTGTCATAATCTGCATAGTCTACGGTCCAGCTCTGTTCGTTGAGCACCAAGCCTCGTTCCTCTGCGACCTCGGAAAAGGTGCCATCCCCGTTATTCAACCAAATTTGATTCACACGACGCGGGTCAAATGGATCGTTTACAAACTGGCGGCACTTGGCTATGGTTAAATCCACATCGCCGTCTTGGTCAAAATCACTGAATACCGTTCCGTAGTTTCCACTATGGTCTGTAGTTGGGTAATCTGAAAAATCATAATTCGTTAAGTCGATCAACGTCGCATCGATGTCCAAGTCGCTCCCGTTGCCCTTCCAAGTTCGCGAGAGCGCATCGTCATGGCAGCCGAAGGCGTCTAGCTGTCCATCGTTATCAATGTCAGCAAAATTGCACGCCTGCATGAACATTGAGCCATCCGCCAAGTCCATGTCGCTCCATGCACCCACGGCGTCGATGTGCTTCACGTGCACACCATCGTAGGCGCCGCCGGAAAAGACGTCTTTGTGGCCATCGTTATCATAATCACCGATGGTCATTCCCCACTGGTTGCTGTTAGATGAGATGCCATAATCCACTTCGGTAAAACCACCTGATGGGTCCTGATATAGGATTTTGACGGTTTTTGATTGGTCCAAAACCACAATGTCGTCTAGGCCGTCATTATCCATGTCCGTAAACCCTACGCAATTACCACTATTGTAATCACCAGGAAGAACTGAGGATGCATTAGAAAACGATTGAGCGGTTGCCAGGGAATAGGCTGCGGTCAAAGCAAAACAGAGGAGAAACTTTCTCATTATCAAATCTTAGGTTAAACAGGTTGTGCAATATAGACATCAACTCAACCAATTCGAATGGCAAAGTGTTCAAGCCGCTAAAAACTCCTTTAAATTCGCACCATGACTCCCGGCGGAACTGCTGCATTTCACACTTTAGGTTGTAAGCTCAATTTTTCTGAGACGTCGACCATTGCCCGTGACTTGAGTGAAGCTGGGTACGCTCGGGTCGGAATCGATGACACCCCTGACGTGGTGGTCATTAACACCTGCAGCGTCACGGAACAAGCCGATGCCAAATGCCGCAATGCCGTGCGCAGAGCGCTGAACAGCAACCCCGAGGCATTTGTCGCTGTGATCGGTTGTTATGCGCAACTGAAGCCGCAGGAAATCAGCGAAATTGATGGCGTCGATATTGTCTTGGGTGCAGCTGAAAAATTCAACTTGCTCGAACACATTAGTGAGAAAAAGGCCCAGTCGGAGATCGCCGTAAGCCCCATCAAAGAGGTCCGAACTTTCATCCCTGGTTTTTCTACCCAAGACCGAACGCGGACGTTTTTAAAGGTGCAAGACGGATGCGACTATTTCTGTTCATTTTGCACAATTCCTCTAGCGCGTGGTCGTTCAAGAAACGCTTCCGTCGAAGAAACCGTGGCCACAGCCCGAGCAGCCACCGATCAAGGGGCAAAAGAAATTGTCCTGACGGGGGTCAATATTGGAGATTTCGGCAAGTCCACAGGCGAGACGTTCTTCGATCTTGTGCGAGCCCTTGACAACCAGGTCCCGGCAGAACGGTTCCGTATCAGCAGCATCGAACCCAACCTGTTGACCCCTGAAATCATTCAATGGGTAGCTGAAAGCGTTAAATTTCAGCCCCACTTTCACATTCCCCTCCAAAGCGGATCGGATCGCGTTTTGAAGGCCATGAGAAGGCGGTACCGAACTGCCCTGTATCGAGAGCGAATCGAGGCCATTCGCAGCGTCCTCCCCAATGCGAGCATCGGGGTCGATGTCATCACGGGATTTCCCAATGAGACAGAAGAAGCGTTCTCGGAAACGCAGGCTTTCCTCCTGGACCTGCCGATCAGCTACCTTCATGTCTTTACGTATTCCGAGCGAGCGCGTACCACGGCTCCTCGAATGGAGGAAACCATCCCTGTAGAAATCCGAAAAGCACGGACGAAACAGCTCCGCATGTTGTCTTTAAAAAAGCAACGCCAGCACTATGAACAATTTGTAGACACCTCGAGGAAGGTGCTATTTGAGGAAAGCGTTGAAGACGGCTTGCGTTTTGGGTACACCCCGGAGTATATACGCGTAGGGGTTGACGCCCAGGCCGTTCGCGCAAACGAAATCACCTCCGTCCGTATCAAAGCCGTTCATGCCGCTGGCTTTGCTTCCGGTGTAATTGCGCATTCAATGCCCGCCTGACCATGTACCCTACCCTATACCATGCCTTGCTCGATCTCTTGGGCTTAGACATCCCCGCTTTGAAACTGATCAACAGTTTTGGTCTTTTCGTTGCGCTTGCCTTCGTTGCAGCGGCTTACACCCTTCGGAAGGAGATGGATCGAAAACAACGCTCGGGCGTTTTTCAAGCGACACAGGCGACAATCACCATTGGTGGGCCTGTGGCATGGACCGAATACCTGACGCAAGCGCTGGTCGGATTCATTCTGGGCTGGAAATTCATTTACCTCGCTGTAAACGCCGGAGACCTGTTTCAATCTGGCCTGCCGCAACGCCACCTCTTCAGCCTCGAGGGAAGTCCCGTTTTAGGATTCTTAGTCGCCGCCCTTTTCGTCGGTTGGCGCTACTGGGAAGCTCAAAAAGCAGGTGTAAAACCCATCAACAAAACCGTGGAAGTGCCTGCTAACCAACACGTTGGAGGAATTGTTACGGCTGCAGCAATTGGAGGGGTGGCCGGTGCAAAGTTTTTCCACCTTCTCGAATACCCCGAAGAAATGGTTCGGTTTTTTCGCGAGCCCTCCTTGCAAAACTTCCTCGGTGGTTTGACCATATACGGCGGTTTGATTGTCGGCGGCCTGGCTGTGTACTTGTACGCGCGACGGAATAACTTGAAGTTCCTTCCGCTTGCAGACGCCACAGCGCCGGGATTGATGCTCGCGTATGGCATCGGTCGCATTGGTTGCCAAGTCAGTGGGGACGGTGACTGGGGCATTCCGAACCCGCATCCCAAACCCAACTGGATGGGCCTCTTGCCAGATTGGATGTGGTCATATTCGTTTCCAAACAATGTGAATGGTGTCTACGGTGCCCGCCCAGCTGGGTACACCGGCAAGCTCATCGGCCCTGAAGATCCGTGGCCCATTTTCGATGGATACGGAACCTACCTCGACCCGGGAGTCTACCCCACCGCCTTTTATGAAACCCTCATGGCCGTGCTCATTTTCGCACTGCTGTGGAGTGTGCGCAAACGCATTGCCGTTCCGGGGCGGTTGTTCGCGCTGTATTGTGTTTTCAATGGATTGGAACGCTTTTTCATTGAAAAAATCCGGGTCAATGTGGAATTGGACGTGCTGGGCATGGCTGTGACCCAAGCCGAAGTCATTTCCACCCTGACCTTCATCGCAGGCCTGACGCTGTGGGCGGTTTTGGGGCGCAAGACGAGCGGTTAAACGATTGCGCCATTGATTCGTCTCATACACAATGCAGGGTAACCCATCTCAACCCGACTGGCTCGAAGATTTAGTCCATGCCACGGGATTGAAGCGTGAACAGGCGTTTGCCGCCATGATGGGGGCTTGGCATGTTCCCATTTACTCTTTTTTGCGCAGCATGTTGAATGAGCATGACGATGCTGCCGATGCTACGCAGGAGACGTTCGTGCAAGTGTTCCGATCCATCGCAACCTTTCGAGGCGAGGCTAAGTTCTCAACCTGGCTGCACACCATCGCCCGCCGCAAAGGATTGGATGCTCTTCGATCGCGTAAACAATTAGCCTTGCGCAATGCCCATCCGGATGCCTCAGACTGGGAGGCACGACTTGAGGCTGACCCCTTTTTTGACGGGGATGAAGCCGAGTGTAAGCTCTATGCCGCACTTCAACTCCTCCCCGCCCGTCAGCGAGAGGTTTTCACCCTCCGGTATTTTCAAGAAATGGCCTATGCGGATATAGCCGAACTCATCGGTACATCGGAAGGATCTGCCAAAGCCTCGTATTTTCATGCCAAGAACAAAGTTCAAGCCCACCTGATTTCCGGCACCGATTAAACCTTTTACACTGCCTTTCGTCCAATTCACGTCGACCATGTCCCAAAAGAATACTCCATACACGACACCGGAAGGGTTTTTTGAGCAACAGCAAAAAGCCATCTTGAAAGCGGTTTCACCCCGCACAACTAAGCGCGAGCTGGAACATGAGGGTGGGCTGGGGCGATACGCGTGGGCTGCGGGGATCGCTGCTACCTTGGCCATTGGTTTGTTCTTCGTCCTCCCGCAAACCCCTGAAGCATGCGAGTCGTTTGCGTGCTTGTGGGGCCGTACCCCCGTGCAGTCCATTCCACTGGATGATGCTGAAATCGAAACCTGGATGGACGATGACCTCTTGTTTGAAACTGTTTTAAATGAAACCACCAATGCATAGTTCACTGTCTTTTTTGACCCTGTTTTTCATGGTGCCGATGCTGGCCATTGCCCAGACACCTCAATCGCAGAAAGAACTGCGGGAAGACCGCTTGCAAGCCTTACGCGTAGCCTATTTTGTCGAAGAATTGTCACTGACCCCAGAGGAAAGCCTCCTTTTCTGGCCCGCCTGGAATGACGAAGAGGAAAAGCTCAAAGCCCACGGGGATGCCGTTCGTGCGATTGAAACGCAGCTAAAATCCTCGGAATCAGACGCAGAAGCTGCAGAATTAATCCAAGAATTGAAGCAATTGCAACTAGCCGGTTTGGACCTTCGGCACGAAGCCATTGACCGCATCGCGGCGTTCATCGGATACCGCCGCGCAGGCATAATCAAACAAGTGGAGCGCGAATTCAGAACACGAGTGATGAAACGGCGAATGAAAGGAAGCGAATCAAGCAATGGCAAACGTCCCAGCGATCGAAGACCGCATGGCCCGCAACACTACTGAGGGATCAGGCAAACGCCGTTGATGCAGTACCGCATGCCCGTTGCGGTCGGTCCATCGGGAAATAAATGTCCAAGATGACCATCACACGTGCCGCACCGAACTTCGACGCGAACCATGCCGTGGCTCTTGTCGAGCACCTCTTTCATGGCTCCTTTTGAAGCCTCTGAATCGAAACTGGGCCAGCCACACCCAGAATCGAATTGAGCTGATGCATCGAATAATTTGGTTCCGCAGCCTTTGCATAAGAATTCACCCTGATGACCGGTCTGGTGGAGTGGAGATGAGAAGGGATGTTCTGTGCCATTCTGGCGCATAACACGAAAGGCTTCAGCACCTAATGCTTCAAGCCATTCTTGTTCAGTCTTACTCGGCAACGAAGGCCAATCATCCGCCATGGCCTGACGGCTTTGGACCTTTACCGCGGTGGCGATTGCCGCCTTCGCGGTTCGGCTTCCGGTTGTTAGTTCCCTTGCCCTGGTGGCGGCGATTGTGCGGACCCTTCCCCCCTCTGTGTCCCCCCCCGCCTCGGCGTCGGGCCCCTTTTGGATCGTACTCTGGCCCTTTCCCCACTCTTTCTGGAAGGCTCAGTTTGTCCACCGTTCGTTCGATGAGTCTTTCAATGCGACCAAATCGCTGCTGGTCGTCTGGATTGACTAAGGTGATGCCCTCACCGTCCTTGTTTGCTCGAGCAGTTCGGCCAATGCGGTGAACGTAATCTTCTTCGTTGGGTGGCACATCATAATTTACAACCAACTCAATGCTGTCGATATCGATGCCTCTGCTGACCACATCCGTAGCAACTAGGATAGGAAATTTTCGCTGGCGGAAGCCCAGCATGACCTCCTCTCGTTCGCTTTGATCCGAATCAGAAGAGATGCGTTCGCATTTGATGCCGGCCTTGCGCAGGACACGAGTAATCTGTCCTACGGTTCTTTTCCGCGAGGTGAATACGATTCCCGAGGAAACGTCGCGGTCCCTTAGAACTTCCACGAGTACATCATCCTTCTGGTGATCAAAAAGTACGTAGGCACCTTGTTTGATTTTCTCGGCAGGCTTCGAGAGGGCCAGTTTGACGACCTCAGGATTTTTTTGGAGTTTATGGGCCAATTCCTCAATTCTGTCCGGCATTGTGGCGCTAAACAAGAGGGTCTGGCGATCATCCTTGCATTTCTCAGCTATGCGCATGATGTCGCCCAAAAAGCCCATATCGAGCATTCGATCTGCTTCATCCAAAATCAAACATTGCAGCTCCGATAAATCAACATACCCGAGAGTCAAATGGGACAAAAAGCGCCCAGGCGTAGCGATGATGATGTCAGCGCCATCGGTCAAGGCCTTTTTTTCTCGGCTAAAATCATGGGCACTGCCCCCACCATAAATTGCCAAACTGGTAACCTTCGCATAGTAGGCAAACCCTTCTACAGCTTGATCAATTTGCATTGCCAGTTCACGAGTTGGCACTACGATCAGCGCCTTCGTCTTCCCGTTATCCTCCGTATCGAGGATTCGATCAATGGTTGGCAGCAAAAATGCCGCTGTTTTACCCGTACCGGTTTGTGCAATACCAAGAAAATCCTTTCCTTTAAGAACTGTCGGTATGGCCTTTTCTTGAATGGGGGTTGCTTCTTCAAACCCCATGGCTTCCAGTGCATCAAGCACATCTGGGTGCATGGGCATCGCATCAAAGCGCATGCGCTTATTTTCATCTTCCACGCTAGAAAGTTACGGCGATTGCAACCAAAACGGCACCTGGTATGTTATATTTTCGTTCTTACGTTTCAAACGCTTGCCCCGTACACACAAAACATGAAATTACCCGTTGTCCTCCTGAAGTTGATGCTAATTCTCTTTTGCGCCCAACAAGCCACTGAGGGTTTAGCTACCCACTTAATGGGCGGGGAAGTCGTTTACGAGTATGTGGGAGATGGTAATTTCCTAGTGACGGTCATCCAATATCGGGACTGCAGTGCAGACCTTCAGCCCGGATCAACATCGCCCGAAGAATACTGCAATAACTTTTTCAATCTGCCCGGAAATTTTGATGATGCCATCAGTGTAGCTGTCTTTGAAAATGGCATTTGCATTAATAATCTATCGGTCGATTTTGCTGAATTATCGTGTGAACCGGTAGAAACCGTTCTTGAAAACCCGTGCGGCAACTTGCCCGATGGCTTTTGCATGCAGCGCATCGAATACTCTACCATTGTCAATTTACCTCCAAGCTCATTTGGTTACGAATTGGTTTTTCAACGATGCTGCAGGAATCCGGGTATCGCTAATATTGTCAACAATCAACAAGGAATTACCCTAACCACCCAAATTCCACCTTACGAGGGAGATGCTGACTCCAATAGCAGTCCGACTTTCAATGCCTTTCCACCTGAAGGAATCTGCACCAACTTCGACTTTTTTTTAGATCAAAGCGCAACCGATCCTGATGGTGATTCACTGGTGTATTCTTTGTGCACGCCTTTTGACGGGGGCACAGCGGATGCTCCTGCTCCACAATTTAATTTTGGGGACGCCTTACCGCCGAT
>NZGF01000018.1 GCA_002690915.1 Crocinitomicaceae bacterium | reverse complement strand
GTTGGTCCTGCTGGTCTTGTTGGTCCTGCTGGTCTTGTTGGTCCTGCTGGTCTTGTTGGTCCTGCTGGTCTTGTTGGTCCTGCTGGTCCTGCTGGTCTTGCTGGTCCTGCTGGTCCTGCTGGTCCTGCTGGTCTTGCTGGTCCTGCTGGTCTTGTTGGTCCTGCTGGTCTTGTTGGTCCTGCTGGTCCTGCTGGTCCTGCTGGTCTTGTTGGTCCTGCTGGTCTTGTTGCTGGCGGAGCGCGTAGGATAGGTTGTACCGAGCCGCTTCGTTTTGGGGATTTGCACGCAAGGCCGATTTGTACGCCTCTATGGCCTTTTCTAAATCTTGCTCCGTCAGCAGAGAATTCCCGATGTTGTGCCAGGCATCGGAGGCCAGTTGCTGATCAGCTTCTGACTTGATGGCCCGTTGGAAGGCTTGTCTTGCTTGTTGGCTATTTTCAGGTTTTTCGAGCAAGGAACGACCAGCGTTGTAAGCCGATAAGGCCGCAAGATTGGAGTGACGTTCTCCCAAGCTAAATAGACTGTCGGCCGCCCCTTGTTTGCCAGCTTCAAAAGCTTCTATACCATCAATGATGCTCGCCTTGGCAGCATAATCTTCCGATTGACTCCAAGCGCTTTTGAAGCAAGTCAAGAGTGCGATCGCGCTGAAGACGAGAGAATAGTGAGTCAACGCTTTTTTCATCATGCCATTCGCGGTTTGAAAGTGAGGTTCAGCGCCCCTTCGGCGAAGATGAAGATTAGAGCTATCAAGAAAAACCAGTGGAAGTGGTGTGTAAAGTCGGTGTATGCCACCGTTGCTGTTTCCGTTTGGGTGAGTGCGTTCATCGCACCAAGGATTGGAGCGATGTTAACGAAACCATTGCCGGCCTGAACATACGTGCCATTTCCAACCTCAGCCAATTGAATCAATGTGGCATCATCCAACGCGGTGACGATGGGATTGCCTTCGGCATCCGTTTTGAATCCCCGGCTTCTGCCAAAACGGTCATAAAGTGGTATTGGAGCGCCAGACGTGCTGCCCATTCCTACGGTGTGGACCCCGATTCCCATAGTAAGGGCTTCCTCTGCCATCGCTAAAGCGTCGTCTTCGTGGTTTTCCCCATCTGTGAATACAATGACCATTTTTGAGGCTGGCGATTCCTCATCGAAACTTTGTGTGCATACCTCGATGGCGCGCCCCACAGCTGTTCCTTGGACCGGAACAAGGTCCGTGGTGACACCATCCAGGAACAGCTTGAGCGCTCCATAATCGGTCGTGATGGGGCATTGTACGAATGCGTCTCCTGCGAAAATCACGAGCCCAATTCGGTCGCCATCAAGGGCGTTCACAAGCCGCTGGATGCTTTGTTTCGCTAAATCAATTCGACTGCTGCCCGTGTCCTCGGCTTCCATACTCGTGGAAACGTCGAGGGCTACCATCAAATCCACGCCCTCACTTTTGACTTCCCTCAGACGCGCGCCTACTTTTAAGTCTAAGATTCCAATCAACATAGCAGCCAAAGCCATGCGCCAGCAGAAGAACCGCCACCCGTGCAATTGAGGGCGCCAAAATGGAAGTAAATCAGGCCACAGGGCTTCATCGGCGAGCGTTTTCGCCCAGCGCTGTTTTTGACGTAAGCCCCACAAGAAGATAGCTGATGAAAGGGGAAGTATGAAAAGCACTGCCCACCATGCTTCGTTTTCCAGCTGGATATTGGGAGCGATACGCTTGATGCTGTAATACGTCACAAAAAGAGCCACCCAAAATATGACTTCCGCCAGTGCCAGTGCGACGCCGTTCGAAAACACCTTAAATTTTTGATGATTTGGCGGATTCATATCAGCGTGCGAATAGCGAATTGACGGAGAAGAAACTCAAGGATGAAAGCCAAAACAGCTGCAATCCCGTATGGCAAGAATTCTTCCGTTTTTTGGTTGTAACGCAGCACGTTGAATCGGGTTTTTTCCAATTCGTCGATTTCGCTATAAATGCCCGCTAACTTTTCTCCATTAGTGGCACGGAAATAGCGACCACCAGTGAGCTTTGCAATGTCGCGAAGGGCGGTTTCATCGATCTGAACTTCGACCCAGTCGTATTGAAATTGGTTTCCCACTTTGGCCACGGGACTGCGTGCCTTACCAATCGTGCCTACACCGATGGTGTAAACGCGGATGTCGTTGAGTTTGGCCAGTTGGGCTGCGTCGAGCGGTTCAATTTTTCCTGCGTTGTTCACGCCGTCCGTCAACAAGATGACCACTTTGCTCTGGGCTTCAGACTCTTTCAGTCGATTCACGGCTGTAGCAAGTCCCATACCGATGGCCGTTCCGCCTTCGAGCAGACCGGTCTGGAGTTCGCCTATGCCGTTCATCACGACACGTTGGTCCGTTGTCAACGGAATTTGCGTGAATGCCTCTCCTTCGTATGCTACTACGCCTATTCGGTCGTTGGGTCTCTCGTTTACGAAGGATGTCGCGACTTCTTTGGATGCCTCGAGGCGGTTTGGATCGAAGTCCTTGCTCAACATGGAGGCCGACAAGTCCATACTCAATACAATGTCGATGCCCTCGCGTGTCAAGTCTTCCACCGATGAAGACGATTGAGGACGAGCTGCGGCGATGGTGAGCAATCCAATGGTCAGCGTACGCAAGGCATATGGAATTTCAGGAATGCATTGGAATGCCGTAGTTTTCCATGTTAGCTTGCTCTCGGGGGATTCCCAGCTCCAGACCAATCCAGCAAAACCTTTCCTGGACTGCACTTGCAATCTAAGCCCGATGTGCAGAGCAGCGAGTGCACCAAGCCACAAAATAGCAGGTGATTCAAACTCGAAATGCTGACCGGCGTATGAGAGTCCAATCGCATAAAAAACGACGGCAAAGACATGCGGTATGAGGGTGGCCAGGCTACGCATCAGTCTTCGGAGTTTTGGGGGGCAATGGTGGTGACTTCTACGAATCGAATGCCTTGTTCAATCACGCGCTGGTGATCAGCCGATTGGGGGGTCCACTTGGCGAATTTGACCAAATCGGTCAGATTTAGGAGTTCCAAAATCAACTCTTTTTCTTGAGCGCGAATGGGCAAGTGAACCAACCCGCTTCGGAGTTCATCCGTTGAGCGTTCCATGGCGGGATAGTTGTATCTCCGTTCGAAATACCTTCGGATTACTTCGCTTACTTCCGCGTGGTGAGCCTTGACCTGTCCTCGTTTCCAAATGGCTTCCTTGTTTATGCGGTCTAATTCTCTCAGTGCCACGATATGCGCCGGCTCTAGCGGAGCTGGAGGGGCGACGTATTCCACCTCTGCAACGGGACGATTGCGCCACCGGCTCAGAAGGAAGAGAACCAATCCAATGGCAGCGGTCACAATCAAAATCCAGGGAATCCATCTTTGAAACTTTTCCTGCCACGTCCATTGTACTTTCCTAATGTCAGCAAGACCGGCGATTTGGCCGGGTGCGCGTGGTCTGGCGAGCAGTACATTTAGCAAGAGGGGGTTGGAGGCCAGGGTGTCTATGCCCCAGACCAATGAGACGGGAGGTACGGCGATGTAGCCACTGTCCCAGGCGGTTATTTCAAAGGCACGTTCAACGCGGATGATGGGCTTTCCTTCTTCATTTTCTACGGCGGTCGTATCGGTACCAAGCTCTTGAAGTATTTCTAAGCCGCCAGGGATGGTGTCTTGCCACACTGGCCATTCAAACTTTCCAGCGCCGGAGGTTAAATCGCGGTCGGCTTGAATGCGCAGTACCGTACGTGCGCCAATGGCGATGGTCGAGGTGTCCAAGGTCATCTGCACCTGTTGACCGAACGCCCGCTGCATGCCCATGCAGCTCATGATGCCAATCAGGCAAGAGCATATGCAGATTTCTTTAGCCACGTCGATCAAACAATTGCATCAAGGGTTGGACATAAGGTCGGTCCGTGCAGAGAACGGCTTGGTCCACGCCAGAACGGGCAAACATTGCTTTTAATTCGGCTTCACGGATTTTTTCGCGCTTCGCGTGGGTGCCACGGGTGGATTTTCTGCCTGTGTAAACCCACTTGTTCTGGCCAGATTCAGGATCAAGAACAGGAATCCAACCAATGGAGGGGAGTTGCCGATCGAGCGGATCAGTCACGCGCAGCGCCACGAGATCGTGCCTTCTGCCCGCCTGGCGTAGTGTCTGGTCGAAGCCTTCGTCCCGGAAATCGGAGATGAGAAAGGCGATGGTTCGCTTCTTCATGGCGGATAGGAAGTGCTCTAGCGCTGAATTGATGTCAGTACCCATTCCTTCGGGTTCCACTTCGATGATTTCGCGGATGATACGCAGGATGTGGGAGCGGCCTTTTTTGGGCGGAATGAACCGCTCAATCCGGTCGCTAAAAAGCACGGCTCCAACTTTGTCGTTGTTTCCCATGGCGCTGAACGCTAAAATCGCACTGAGCTCAGTGATGAGGTCACGCTTGGTTTGTTTGCGCGTCCCGGTCGCGTTTGACCCGCTTACGTCTAACAACAAGAAGACGGTCAGCTCTCGTTCTTCTTCGAACACCTTAACATAGGGGTGGCCCATGCGGGCGGTGACGTTCCAGTCGATGGTGCGAATTTCATCACCGTGCTGGTACTCTCGGTTTTCGGAAAACGCCATGCCGCGGCCTTTGAACGCGCTGTGGTATTCACCCGAAAAAATTCGGTCGCTCAATCCGCGGGTTTTCAGTTCAACCCGCCGTACCCGTTGAATTAATTCGGTCGTGTCCATGCATCAAGGCACTTGGACGTTGTCCATGATTTCGGTGATGATTTGCTCGGAGCTGATGTTTTCAGCTTCTGCCTCGAATGTGAGCCCGACGCGGTGGCGCAGCACGTCCAAAGAGACTGCGCGCACGTCTTCTGGCGTAACGTATCCTCGGTGATTTAAGAATGCGTGGGCTTTCGAAGCAACTCCTAGGCCAATGCTCGCCCGTGGGGACGCCCCGAAGTTAATCAGCTGTGTGAGGTGTCCCATGCCGTACTGCTGCGGCTCACGCGTTGCGAAAACCAAATCTATAATGTAGCGTTCGATTTTTTCGTCGAGGTAGATTTCTTTGACCAGTCTGCGGGCATCCATGACGTCCTTGGGCGTTACCACCGGGGTGGGCTTGGGTAAGCCACCGGGCTTCAAATTCGCTCTGACAATCTGTTGCTCTTCCGATTTGCTTGGGTAACCGATAATTACCTTCAACAGAAAGCGGTCGACCTGTGCTTCTGGCAAGGGGTAGGTTCCTTCTTGCTCGACTGGATTCTGTGTGGCCAACACCAAGAATGGTTCGGGCAGTGGGTACGAATCGGGGCCGATGGTCACCTGCCGCTCCTGCATGGCTTCAAGCAGGGCGCTTTGCACCTTGGCAGGGGCGCGGTTGATTTCGTCGGCCAAGACGAAATTGGCAAACACCGGTCCTTTCTTTACTGAGAAGGCTTCGGACTTCTGGTTATAAATCATGGTGCCAACCAGATCAGCGGGCAAGAGGTCGGGGGTGAACTGGATCCGGCTAAAGTCCGCTGCAATCGATTCGGAAAGGCTTTTGATGGCCAGGGTTTTCGCCAATCCCGGCACGCCTTCTAAAAGCACGTGTCCATTACCGAGAAGGCCAATGAGCAGACGATCAACCATGCCTGCTTGGCCGATGATTACCTTGCCCAATTCCATGCGCAAGAGGTCTACAAATTGACTGGCTTGGCTAATTCGTTCATTCAGGGCCCGGATGTCAGGAGCGGCGGCAGAGTCGACTGCAATTGCAGGCGGTTCGTTTGGTGCTGTGACCGGGGTGATTTCAGGTGTGGATTCTTGGTCCATAATATTCTTTCCGTTGTGTTTGACGGTGAGAGAAGGCGAATATAACTTTCGCTACACTCTCTAGCTGAATGGACTTCATAAAATCATGTTAAAGAACCAATGAATACGAAAAAACAAAACTTCGCTGCCATCGTCGATTGCGTGCGCGAATTTCACGACGCTTTTGGTATTGCCAACAGGGATTTGCCAGAGGGCAAATTGGACGAATCAACTGTGCGTCTTCGCCATCGATTGATGGCAGAGGAGACCGAAGAATACCTCGAGGCGGCTTTGGCTGGTGATACCGTTGAAGTCGCGGATGCCTTGGGTGACCAACTGTACATCCTTTGCGGTACAATTTTAAGTCACGGTATGCAGCACGTCATCGAGGAGGTCTTTATGGAAATTCAGTCCTCCAATATGAGTAAGCTTGGAGCCGATGGACAGCCCATTTACCGCGAGGATGGCAAGGTTATGAAAGGGCCGAATTACTTTCGGCCCAACATTTCGATCATCCTCGAATCTACTTAGTCCAGATGTTGAATCAATTATTTTACCGCTCGCTAGAGGCGGCCAAGCAGGGCAAGGTGTTTTGGCTCAATGCTGTTTTCAAGCGCATCTTGCCCTTCAACGCTCCGCACGGCATTCGAGTACTCTCTTTTAACGACAATGAAGTCCGAGTTACCTTGCCAGACAGGCGTGTCAACCGGAACCACTTGAAAGGGACGCACGCATGCGCCATTGCGACCGCGTGTGAGTTTTGTTCAGGATTGGCGGTGCTTGCGCAATTTGACATGAAGGACTACCGGTTAATCATGAACCGATTGGAAGTGGATTACTTGCGTCGACCGTCGAAGGGAGCGTGCGTGGCCAAAGCCGACATTTCGCCCAGTCTGCGCGAGGAGGTGCAAGAATTGGTTGATGAGTCTGCAGACGGTGCGGCGCGTTTTGTTATGCCCTCTATGTTGCTCGATGCTTCCGGTAAAGAGGTCGCACGTGCCACGGTTCACTGGCACGTGAAGCCATGGACTAAGGTGAAATACAAGCCCACGACTTGAGGTTGGAAACTGCTGATTGACCAGACTTTCGGAGCCTTTCCCATCGTATCTTAGCGTGCGAAATCTATTAGCAGGCAGACATGATCAATATCACCTTACCGGATGGAACGGTAAAGCAAGTGGAAAGCGGAACGACTGCATTGGACGTGGCCATGGGCATCAGCGAAGGCTTGGCTCGAAACGTCTTGGCGGCGGAGGTCAATGGTGAAGTGTGGGACCCACAGCGCAGCATCAATCAAGATGCCACGCTAAACTTATTGACCTGGCGCGACCAGGAAGGCAAGCGGACGATGTGGCACAGTTCTGCCCACCTGATGGCGGAAGCCCTCGAAGCGCTCTACCCCGGCGTCAAGTTTTGGGTCGGACCGCCCATCGAAAACGGATTTTACTATGACGTGGACTTTGGTGAGTACACCGTCACTGATAAAGATTTTCCGGCCATTGAGTCCAAAATGATTGAGTTGGCCAAGCAGAAGAATCCGTACATCCGCCGTGAAATGAGCAAAGCCGAAGCCGCGGCTTATTTCCGAGAAAAGGAGGATGAATACAAGTTGGATTTACTTGAGGGCCTTGAGGACGGAACAATTACGTTTTACGACCAAGGCAACTTTACCGACTTGTGCCGTGGCCCGCACATGCCGCACACCGGCTTTGTGAAGGCGTGCAAGGTCATGTCAATTGCAGGTGCGTATTGGAAGGGTGACGAATCGCAAAAGCAGCTGACACGCGTCTATGGCATTACGTTCCCGAAAAAACAAGAGCTGAAGGAATACCTTGAATTGCTTGAACAGGCCAAGGCCCGAGATCACCGAAAGTTGGGCAAGGAGATGGACCTCTTCCACTTTTCGGAAAGGGTTGGTCAAGGATTGCCGCTTTGGTTGCCGAAAGGGGCCGATTTGCGCATGCGGTTGGAGGATTTTCTCAAGAACGCACAGCGCAAAGCCGGTTATGAAGCAGTCATTACTCCACATATCGGTAACAAGGAGCTGTACATCACCAGCGGCCATTACGCAAAATACGGCGAGGATAGCTTCCAACCCATCAATACGCCGGCGGAAGGTGAAGAGTACTTACTCAAGCCGATGAATTGCCCTCACCATTGCGAGATTTTTAAGTCTCGCCCCCGCAGCTACAGGGACCTGCCCGTTCGTTATGCGGAGTTCGGTACGGTCTACCGCTATGAGCAATCGGGCGAGCTACATGGCTTGACCCGAGTCCGTGGCTTCACTCAAGACGACGCGCATATTTTCTGCACGGTGGATCAGGTCAAAGAAGAAGTTAGCAACGTTATCGACTTGGTGCTGTACATTTTCCGTACGCTTCAGTTTGACGATTTCATTGCTCAAGTCAGTTTGCGGGATCCCGAAAACCCTGACAAGTATATTGGTGAGGACGCGAACTGGGACAAGGCCGAACGCGCTATCCAAGAGGTGGCCGATGAGAAGGGATTAACAACGGTTGTCGAACTGGGGGAAGCCGCGTTTTACGGGCCCAAGCTCGACTTTATGGTCCGGGATGCCATTGGCCGAAAGTGGCAATTGGGTACGGTGCAGATTGACTACAGTTTGCCCGAACGCTTCGAACTCGAGTATGTAGGAGCGGACAACGCAAAACATCGCCCTGTCATGATTCACCGGGCGCCGTTCGGATCGATGGAGCGCTTCGTTGCCATTTTGATTGAACACTGCGCTGGAAAGTTCCCATTGTGGTTGACCCCAGAACAGGTAAAAATCCTGCCGATTTCCGACCGATTTAACGAATATGCACAAAGGGTTTCAAAAGTCCTTGGAAATCACGATATTCGCGCCCTCGTTGACGACAGGTCAGAGAAGGTTGGAAAAAAGATTCGGGATGCCGAATTAGAGAAGGTTCCCTACATGCTCATCCTGGGAGAAAACGAGGCCAACGAAGGAACCGTATCCGTGCGCAGGCAGGGAGAAGGGGACTTGGGAGGCATGAGTGTTGAAGCGTTCTCTGAGCACATCCGCTCGGAGATTGCGGAAATGCTGAAATGACAGAAGTATCACTAAAACTGAAGCGTTATAGCGATTAGAAGAAAAAGGACCCCTTACCGGGGCCGTGTTCGAAGAGAGGATCTTCACCGCATCAATGACAAGATTGAAGCGGCGCAGGTGCGTGTGGTGGGCGACAATGTCGAGCCCGCTGTCATGAGCACGCGTGACGCCATTCAACTTGCGCGTGAATTGGAATTGGACTTGGTGGAGATTTCTCCAAAGGCCGACCCCCCCGTTTGTCGCATCATTGAGTACAAGAAGTTCCTGTACGATCAGAAAAAGAAGCAGAAAGAAATTAAGGCGAAGCAGCAGAAAGTGGTTGTGAAGGAAATCCGTTTCGGACCGAACACGGACGATCACGACTTTCAGTTTAAGCTGAAGCATGCCAAGAAATTCTTACAAGAAGGCTCCAAACTCAAGGCGTACGTTTTCTTCCGCGGTAGAACCATTGTGTTCAAAGAGAGAGGTGAAATCTTGCTTCTGAAGTTTGCGCAAGAACTCGAGGAATTCGGAACGGTTGAACAACTGCCGAAACTAGAGGGAAAGCGCATGACGGTCATGTTCAATCCGAAGAAAAACTAATAACCACAAAATCTAAGGCCATGCCGAAGATGAAAACAAAAGGAAGCGCCAAAAAGCGTTTCAAGTTCACAGGAACTGGGAAAATCAAGCGGAAGCACGCCTTCAAGAGTCACATCTTGACGAAAAAGGGTACAAAGCAGAAGCGCAACTTGACGCATTCAACAACGGTCGATAAGTCCAATGTTGCGAGCATCAAGCGCCAACTTTGTGCTTAAGGACCCCCAACCGATTTAACCACCCCTGGTACGTTTAACCCGGTAACCGGCCTTCAAGACTGGAATTTGCCAGCGCCGTCTACCAAAAAAACATTTTAAAATGCCAAGAGCAACCAATTCAGTCGCATCGAGGGCGCGACGTAAAAAAATCCTCAAGATGGCCAAAGGGTACTACGGTGCCCGAAAGAACGTTTGGACTGTCGCTAAGAACGCCGTTGAGAAAGGCCTGTTGTACGCTTACTCAGGACGCAAGCAGCGCAAGCGTCAATTCCGTTCGCTCTGGATACAGCGCATCAACGCTGGTGCACGTCAGCACGGAATGTCGTACAGCGAATTCATGGGCAAATGCTCAAAGAAAGGAATCGAACTGAACCGGAAGGTTTTGGCGGATCTTGCCATGAACCACCCCGACGCCTTTAAGGCCGTAATGGATCAGGTCAAATAAAGCTGGAACTCCAGCATTAGAAAAGCCGG
>NZGF01000017.1 GCA_002690915.1 Crocinitomicaceae bacterium | reverse complement strand
GTGCCAAACCTGGGGGAAAGCGCCTTTTGGGGAGCCAATAGCCGTTAAATTTGCAGAAATTCAATAGCAATGAGCAAACCAGTTTATGTTATTTCCGCGGTCCGAACGCCGATGGGGAGTTTTCTAGGGTCTTTGTCCTCGGTAACCGCTACAGACCTTGGAGCTGCCGCTATCCGAGGTGCTTTAGCCAAAAGTGGGGTGGGGGCCGAACAAGTAGAGGAAGTATTCATGGGTAATGTTTTGCAGGCCGGATTGGGTCAAGCTCCCGCTCGTCAAGCGGCCATGGCTGCTGGAATTTCGAATGAAGTACCGTGCACCACCATCAACAAGGTGTGCGCCAGCGGCATGAAGTCCATAGCGTTGGCTACTCAGGCGATTGCGAGCGGGGACATTCAAGTGGCGGTTGCAGGGGGAATGGAGAACATGAGCCGAGTTCCTCACTACTTTGACGGTCGGTCAGGCACGAAGTTTGGAGACATCAAGGTAAAAGACGGGATGCTCTTGGACGGTTTGACCGATGTATACAACGCGACCCATATGGGCAATTGTGCCGAGCTCTGCGCCAAGGAACACGACATCAGTCGGGAGGCACAAGATGATTTTGCCATTGAGAGTTACACCCGTTCGGCAAAGGCTTGGGCCTCAGATGCATTTGCCAATGAAATAGTCCCTGTGGAAGTCCCCCAGCGCAAGGGCGATTCCTTGTCCGTGGATACCGACCAAGAGTTCAGCCAAGTCAAAATGGAAAAAGTACGCACGTTGCGCCCAGCATTCCAGAAGGATGGCACCGTAACAGCGGCTAACGCATCCACCTTGAACGACGGCGCAAGCGCATTGATCCTGGCATCGGAAGAAGCGATTGAAGCCAATGGATGGACGCCCATTGCGCGCATCGCATCCACGGCCGACGCGGCACATGCGCCAGAATGGTTTACCACAGCGCCAGCAAAGGCTGTTCCTCGGGCCCTTGATAAGGCTGGTTGGCAGTCGGACGATGTCGACTTGTGGGAATTGAACGAAGCGTTTTCGGTGGTTGGATTGGTGAATGTCGAATTGTTGGGGCTGGATCCAGAGAAGGTTAACGTCAATGGAGGCGCAGTCGCATTGGGGCATCCCCTTGGCTCTAGTGGTTCGCGGATTGTGGTCACGTTGATCCACGCCCTGCGCTCTAGAAACTTAAAAAAAGGCGGAGCAGGTATCTGCAATGGCGGTGGAGGAGCATCGGCACTGATGCTCGAATTGGTATAAGGAATTAATGCAGCAGGGAAATCGCATAATTCTTGTAGTTCCTGTTGGGCCGATTCGTGTCGATGCGAGCGATCGCGCTGAACTGTGCACGCAAGCTTTGGCCGGAGAGTCCGCCGTAATCATAGAGACTGGAGAAAAGGACTGGATTCAAATCCAGTTGGACTCAGACGGATACACGGGTTGGGTGGATAGAAAACAATGGTCGTTGCCGATGCCTGTCAGTGGTTCGGCTTTCGTATTGCAAGCACCTTCCTCGGCATGGTTGAGGGGTGACGGTGCATTATTGCAGTTGCCAGCGTGTAGCCAACTGATGCTGGACGGCGCTGGTCATTGGAACCTCAATGGGATTGGTCTTGAGCCGGTAGATGCATTGGGCCGCTCATTGGAGGTCTCTGAAGATGCTGTTGAAGCCGCTCAGCAATTTTTGGGAGCTCCTTACTTGTGGGGTGGAAAAACTTCAGCAGGTGTGGATTGTTCTGGTCTGGTGCAGGTCGCTTGGAAATTGATGGGACAAGATGTCCCGCGGGATGCATCGCAGCAACTGGAGGTCGGTGATCCAGTCTCTTGGGGCGAGCAGAAACGTGGCGATGTGGTGTTCTTTCAGAACATCATGCATCGAGTTGTTCACGTTGGTGTTTTACTTGATTCAACGAACATCTTGCACGCTGCCGGAGAGGTGAGAGTTGACGCTTTGGTTCATGAAGGCATAAAGAAAGGAGACAGTTTGACGCATGCCTTTCACAGTATTCGCCGTTGGAACCTTAAAGAGTGAACTCAGATTTTTGAGCCGCCAAATCGCGCAGCACAGGACTTGGGCGGTAGCGGTCGTCTCCGTATCGGATTTGCATACTCTCCAAAACATTTAAGGTCACTTTAGCGCCCCATTCGTTGCACCATGCAAGCAGACCTTTAGGGTAATTTACACCCTTGGTCATGGCAATTTCCAAGTCTTGCGCCGAAGCGATATTCAGGTAGTACGCGTCGGCGGCTTCATTCATCAGCATGGCGACAATTCGCTTTATAATCCAATCAAATTGGTCGCTGTTGGCAGGGGCATTACTGGGCGCAGCAGTTGGTTTGCCTTCCTCGTATTCGTAAAAGCCTTTCCCCGACTTGCGACCGAGCCAGCCGGCATCAACATGTTGTTTTTGTATGAGGCTAGGACGGTACCGCGGATCGTTGTAGAAGGCTTCAAACACGGTACATGAAACCGCATAATTGACGTCGTTGCCAATGAGGTCCATCAATTCGAAGGGTCCCATTCGAAAGCCTGCGTTGCGCATGGCCGCATCGATGGTCCGTTTTGTCGCTAGTCCTTCTTCAAAAATGCGCAAGGCTTCACCATAAAACGGCCGAGCTAGACGATTAACAATGAAGCCAGGAGTGTCTTTAGCAATTACAGGGGATTTGCCCCAGTCATTCATCATCGTTTTGACTCTATCCACATGCGAAGAATCAGTCTGGAGAGCGGGAATGACCTCAACCAGTGCCATTAATGGGGCAGGATTAAAAAAGTGAAGCCCCATGAAACGATCTGGGTGCTTTAATTGACCGGCAATGGCTGTAACGGAGAGGGACGAGGTGTTGGTAGCAAGAACGGCGTTGGTCGCAACGATCGTTTCAATTGTTTGGAAAAGCGATTGCTTCACGCCCAAGTCTTCAACGATGGCTTCTACTACCCATTCACACCTGGCCAATTGTTCGAGTTTGGATGTTCGCACAATGGCGGATTGAATCCGTTCGCTGTCAGCAGCGGACCATTTCCCTTTTCCCACGAGGCGCTCGGCAATCTTAGATAAAGAAGCTGCGCTTTTTGCCAATGCCGATTCACTTTCATCGACCAATACGACAGCATGACCTGCTTGTGCAGCGATTTGAGCGATGCCAGAGCCCATGGCGCCAGCGCCAACGACGCCAATTGTTGACATTCCTGTTTCCATATCACGAAGTTCGTACTTTTCTGGCATGGATATTCAAGAAGAGTTGCAGACCTCAGTAGGATACTTGCGTGAACGAGGAGTAGGTGAGGTCGACATTGCCATCGTGTTAGGCACAGGCTTAGGCGGGTTGGTGAGTGAAATTGAAGAATTAATGTCTTTCAACTACAGTCAGATTCCGAACATTCCTGTGGCGACCGTAGAATTCCATTTTGGCAAATTGATTTACGGTAAGTTGGGAGGAAAGCGGGTATTGGCCTGGCAAGGAAGGTTTCACTATTACGAAGGCTATACGATGGAGCAGGTGGTCAAGCCAGTGCGCATCTCCAAGCTTCTTGGGGCAAAAGCCTTGCTCATATCAAATGCAGCCGGCAGTTTGAATCCCGACATGAAGAAGGGCGCATTAATGTGCATTGAAGATCATATCAATTTGTTTCCCGAATCCCCACTGCGTGGGCGAAATATGGATGACTTGGGCGGTCGGTTTCCAGACATGTGCGAACCGTATGATGTTGAATTAGGCAGCGCCCTCTTCCGTGTCGCCCGAGAACTTGATGTATCCCTTTACACAGGTGTTTATGCGGGTGTTCCCGGGCCCCAACTTGAAACACGAGCAGAATACCGCTACCTGCGAACGATTGGCGCTGACGCGGTTGGAATGTCCACGGTGCCCGAGGTGATTGCGGCGGCGCACATAAACATGCCCTGCGCGGCCGTTAGCGTTATAACAGACGAGTGCAATCCAGAGCATTTAGCTCCGTTTGACATTGATGAAGTGCTCGCCATCGCAAAAAAATCTGAACCCTCCTTGACACGGTTGTTCAAGGGGTTTATTGATCGACTCCCGATTTAACGAACGTCAATTTCGTGTCGACACTTGTAAATCTCTGATTACAAGGGTGTTGATGTGGTTTTTTATTGGCGACATGTTCAGAATCAAATCCCACCGCTGCAAGGAATGCGGTGACCGGCTAAACGGGCGCTGCGATAAGCTGTTCTGCGATGATGTCTGTAGGGTGAGACACCACCGGAAATCAAATTCTTTGCATGCCTTAAAACGAGGCGTTGATCGCGTGCTCCAGCGCAACCGTTCTCTATTACTCGCCTTGCGCAAATCCACTTATGCGAAGTATAATCCTGAGGACCGGGCGTTCTGGTTGCGTCAGCAGGGTTTTGATTTTAATTTCCATACCCATGTTTTGTCACTGCAGGATGGACGTATGGCCATTATGTGCTATGATGAAGGATACGTTCTAGATGGGGACGGCATTCTTCCTTGGAGCGACAGCTGTCGGCTGAATGGGTCACTTGCGCCGAGTACGCTTTCCTGACTTCCGCTTCTTTTCGTGAAAGGCGCCTTTGTAGTTGGGGTCTCGTTTGCGCAATTCGCGGTCAATTTCACGTGCCTGGCTCTGCTTTTCATGGCGAGGAGTTTCGAACGCGTCCAAAACGGCCGTTTCTGGGAAGTCAAGGAGCGGTTTGCCAGTGAGCAATTCGATGCGCTCCAGAGCGAATTTCTCAGCAGGATCGAACAATGTCAGCGCTGATCCTTTGCGAAAAGCGCGTCCTGTCCTTCCGATACGATGAATGTAATCGTGCGGGTCCCTCGGCACAGAGGCGTTAATGACCCATTGCGTTTCAGGAACGTCAATGCCACGACTGGCTACATCCGTGGCAATGAGAATTTGTGCTTCGCCTGTTTTGAAATCTTGTATTGCATTGATTCGAGCATTTTGGCCTTTGTTGCTATGCACTGCGCGAACTCCTTTGTCAAAGGTCCGATCCAAGAACTTGAAAAGGTTTTCAGCCTCCTCTTTTCGCCGTGTGAAAATCATCAGCCGGTCGTCACCGAGTTTCTCTCTTACATACCATTCGATGAATGCAATTTTGGTTCTGAGGTTAGCTATGGCAAGTTTGTACTGCGCTACGGTGGATACCGGTGTGCTTTCGGGTGTGACTTCAACGCGGGTAGGCCACAGCAAAAACTCCTCAGCAAGCCGCTCCACCCTTGGAGGAAATGTGGCTGAGAATAGGATGTTCTGTCGCTTGGTGGGTACGACCTCTTGTACCTGTCGAATTTGCGGCATGAATCCCATGTCCATCATACGGTCAGCTTCATCTAACACGACGTGCTTGATCTTTTTGGTCTCCAAGTGGCCGTGGGAATAGATTTCTAAAAACCGACCAGGCGTCGATACAATCAAATCCACTCCATTCGCAATTTCTTCAATTTGCCTTTTGGGGCCAACTCCACCATAAAACGCCACGATACGCAAGTCGGTATAACTGGCAAATTTCAGGGCTTCTTGATGGATTTGGACAACAAGTTCCTTCGTAGGGGCAAGTACCAACCCCCTCGGCGCTTCACCTTGAGCGTAGTTCAATTTTTGAAGAATGGGAAGCAAAAAAGCTGCCGTTTTACCGGTTCCGGTTTGAGCAATTCCAATGACATCTTGACCTGCGCGCAACGGTGGGATGGCTTTTTCTTGAATTGGTGTCGCGGTTTCATACCCCACGTCTGCAATGGCATTTAAGAATTGCCGAGTGAGCTTCAGATTGTCAAAACGCATGGGACAAATTTAGGTTGCTTAAATTCGTGGCGAAAGATGGATGACTCTTTTGCGCATATTCGACCCTATTTGGACCATGAGGTGCCCGAGGCCATTGAGAACTTGGTCGGGGCACTTGATTGGGAATCCCAGCTAGGCCCCTTCATTGGCAATGAAAAAGCCGATGGTCTGCTGAAAGGCATTCGTGGTCTTCAAAGCGTGGAAGCCTTCCAAGAGAATCTTTCCCGGGCGTTCATCGATATGCTGCTCCAGCGAACTACTGAGGATGTTTCGGTTTCATACGCCTCAGGTTTTGAAGGTCATGGTGTCTTGTTCATTTCCAATCACCGTGACATTGTACTCGACCCTTCACTGATCAATATGGCTCTTCTTTCCCGAGGTGAGTCCACTACGCAAATTGGCATAGGGAGCAACCTCTTGGTAACGGAGTGGGTCGAGCACCTGGTTCGACTGAACAAAAGTTTCATCGTGCGCCGAGGTGGAACGCCTCGCGAACAATTGATGGCAAGCGCAGAGGTAGCTCAGTATGTTCGACATGTCATTATGGAGCAAAACGCTTCAGTTTGGCTGGCACAACGCGAAGGCCGAGCCAAAGATGGGGACGACCGCACTTCGCCAGCGTTGATTCGCATGCTCCTTAATGGAGAACACAGCGACGCTTGGAACAGACTAAAAGTCCAGCCAGTAAGTCTGAGCTACGAATGGGATCCGTGCGACGGTATGAAGGTTCGTGAGCTGTTGATTCGGGATGCAAACGATGGTGATTATGAGAAAGCTCTGGGAGAAGACGAGCGAAGCATGAAGCAGGGATTGTTCGGTTGGAAGGGGCGTATTCACGTTGCATTTTGCAATCCCATTGCTTGGCAAGATCCGCCCGAAGGAGTAAGGCCAGCTACTCATTTGGCATCTCAGGTGGATAAGGTTTTGCACGAGTCCATGCGAACGTGGCCTTGTCAGCATTGGGCGGCCCGCGAATGGTTGCGTCTTTCTCATGATCGTGGGGTGAATTGGCCAGAGGACTGGACTCCAGATGCAGTCGATGCAGCCGTCGGTAAGGCGTGTGAGAAACGAATACGTGCCATTGCTGAGTCGTTAACAGACTTGAACGCCAGTGAGGAAACAGTTCGCTTGAAATGGTGTGAGATCACCATGAATCCGCTTCTCAATTCCGTACTTGCCGGGAAAGCCACATCGGTAACAGCCTGATTCGCTCAACGCATCATCTGGCTTTTTTCACCCGGGCTACTTCTGAACACACAATGGCAGATGCCACACTGGCGTTGAGTGATTCAGCAGCACCAATCCGAGGAATATGAACGGCAAAAGAGGATGAAGGCAATTGGATGCCTTTGAACCCGTGCGATTCGGATCCAACCCAAATCCAACCGCTTTCCCACTTGATCTCCGAATAAGGGGTGCCGTGCATTTCGAGGTGGAAATGACCGGAGAGTTGGTGTAAAAAATCCAAGGGGACCTCCGCAATGGGAACCCGAAAAATGGATCCCATGGAGGCCTGTACGGTTTTAGCATTCCATGGATCGACTGTGCCCTCGGTGATGAGGATACCACCGAAACCAAACCAATCCGCTGTCCTTATTAGAGTACCCAAATTCCCAGGGTCCTGTAATCCGCACCCAACTAGTCCGTACTTCATTGGTGATTCTTGGACTGTTTGAACGATGTTTTCTGGTGAAAATGTTGGGATTGAAGCCACGGCGAGCACGCCAGGTGCTGTATTCATTTGAGAAATGCGCGCCATGTCCTTGACAGATATTTGCTCTGCAAGGTGCCCTTGTGAATCCGGTACTGCATGTTCCATGGTGGAGACGTAGTACATTCGTTCTATTGCAATGGAGCTTTCAACCAATTCACCAACGCTTTTGTCGCCCTCGACAACAAACCGCTTTTGCTCGGAGCGCTCCGTCTTCTTTCGCAGTGCACGTATGGCGTTGAGAGTTGCTTTGTCCATGAAGGTGCCTTTTTTGTTGCAAAGCTATGCGATATGCGCATTGGCAATGCTGTCCGCTTGCTCGCCGACCCGTCGATTGGTTGAGGGGGAAAAGTTCCTTGAAGGTGTTGAAATCCATACGCAAGATGGCGAGAGGCTCGAGCACGATGGTGCGTATTTCGATGTTTTAAGGCAGCGGACGAATACGCACCTCTTAGGTGTCCGGTTACCTATGCAAATTCACCTTATGGTGCGACCGAAGGCCCTTGCTAACTCGCAACGCAGAAGGCAAGAAAAGGGCAAATTGGAAGGTGGGTTGCCTTGGTGGTTGGCCAATCGTATGGGCGAGCCGCCGGTTGTGTATGACGCTTATTTGGCAGAGCGTTCACGATTGAATTTAATCGCGCTTGCTCAGCAAATGGGCCACCTAGACGCGACATGCGCAATGCACATTGACACGATTCAATCCCAAGAGGCAAGTCTCACTTACGTCCTTGAGCTAGGTGAGGTCTGGACCGTCCAATCGTGCAAGTGGGCTTCCCAGGGCAGCGGTTTGAATACGGATCTTTTGGATTTTGATCCGTTAACCCTGGTTGGCAAGCCCTTTGACGTTCGGAAACTGGAAATCGTTCGAAGTGACGTAGCGCAAGCTTGCAGAAACAGAGGCTATCCCTCTGTGCAGGCCTCACATGTAGCGTTTGTTGCCGACACCTTGGGAAAGGAACGAACGAATCACGTCGCATTGACCTTGAAACTCTTGCCTTTCGATTACAATGGGGCAGGGTTGGCTATTCCGCATCAAAAGACGCGTTTCGGAAAAGTGAAATGGTCATGCCAAGAACGTGAGAATGGTGATGTGCCGTGCATTGATTCAGAGGTGGTAGAATTTTTGCTTGCCGTCGATTCGGGGATGCTTTTTAACGAAAGGGTCCTGAAAGACACCTACCGTCGGTTGTCCAACATTCCTGGAGTGAGCCGAATTGAAATGCCAGGAATCCTTCGAAATGAAGTTTCTGGTGAGTCCTTTTATGATGTGGACGTGAGGTTAGAATTGAACGAACGCATCGATTTGACCGCTGAAGCTCAAATGATTCGAAGCGATGCTCGTTACGGTCCAATTGGGAGCATTGGTTTCCGGAATAACAACTTGAATGGGAAGGCCGACGCGTTCGAAGTGTCGCTGACCGGCGGCATCATTTCTACCCGGCCGTTTAGTTACGTTGGAGATGCTTTGGTTCCGAACAGTGGAACATGGTCCATTTCGAGCACTTACTCCACCTTGGGAATACCACCGCTGTCTTTGAAGCGGCTGAGGCCCTCGAACCAAGCTCGCACGGAATTGGGATTGAATTGGGGGCGTGAAGTTCGCCCAGAGTATGCGCGTGAATCGGCCTCGTTTTCCTATAGTTTCACTTACATCGAAAATCCAGAACGGGACAGCAGGTTGAAGATTACACCCTTAGAATTCAGGTATTCAAACATTACGACTGACGAGCAGTTCTCGGAGTGGTTGACGCAACAATCCAACCCCATTTTGGAAGGCCGATTCGCAGATTACACCTCACTCGCCTCAAGACTGGGTTGGAATGCAAAATGGGAAAGCGAGGTCGCATACGGACGCTGGAGAATTGACGTGGAATGGACGGGCATGGGATTGAATGCACTAGCCTCCCCGATAGGCCTTCGTCAAGGCGATAGCGAAACTTACCTCCTTGGAGGCATTCCTTTCGCACATTATGTCCGCAGTGATGGTGAATGGACCTTCGGTCAGTCATGGGGTGGAATAGGTTCATTCCACGGGCGAATCAAAGCGGGAATTGCGACGGTCGGGTCAAACATGGAAGTGTTGCCGTTTGATCGAGCATTTTTTGCCGGTGGTGCCAACGGTGTAAGGGGGTGGTCAGTGCGCGACTTGGGTCCGGGGTATGCGCAACAGAACGTTTTGGACGCAGGTTACGTACCAGGCGTTGGAGATGTTCAATTGGACGTGGGTTTGGAATATCGGAAAGACTTAACCGATGTGTTCGGTGCGGCTTGGTTCACTGACGCGGGCAACGTGTGGATTCATCAAAACAGCAGTTCTAACCCAGCAAAAGAATCTGAATTTTCTCTCCGATCATTGGCGTGGGGTGCGGGTTTGGGTCTTCGTTTTGACTTTAATTTTTTCTTGTTAAGACTGGATGGAGCGCTGCGGTTATACGATCCGGCCCAAAGCACCAGAGAAAGATGGATTGGACAAGGTTCGCTCCGTGGAATGGTTCATTTGGGAATTGGTCACCCTTTTTGAAGAAGTGCCTTCAGTTTCCATGAAGTCTTTTACCTTTGAGTTCAAATCAGACAATCATGGGATGGTTTAAGCGGATTCAAGACGGCATCACGACTAAGAGCGCGGAGAAGAAGGAAATCCCTGAAGGAGCATGGCACCAATGCGTCAGTTGTAAAAACGTCATTACCTCGCAACAACATGCAGAGCGACTCGGTGTATGCTCTTACTGCGGGCACCATGACCGCGTAGTAAGCGAGGCATATTTCAATTTGTTATTCGATGAGGGAAAATACCGAGAGGTAGCACCCAAAATCACGAGCAGTGATCCCCTTGGGTTTTCGGATACCAAGGCCTACACAGACCGCCTGGAAGCCGCCAAAAAGAAAACCGGATTGCAGGATGCACTGCGCACTGCCTCCGGAGAGTTGGATGGGATTCCTGTTGTGGTCAGCTGTATGGATTTCCAATTCATCGGCGGATCCATGGGGAGCGTTGTAGGCGAGAAAATCGCACGCGGTATTGACCTGGCGCTGAAGAAGGGATGTCCGTTCATCTGCATTAGCAAGTCCGGAGGTGCGCGAATGATGGAAGCCGGGTTGAGCTTGATGCAAATGGCTAAAACAAGTGCGAAGTTATCGTTGCTGGCGAAGGCTGGCTTGCCTTACATCTCCATTTTGACGGACCCCACTACAGGCGGTGTAACAGCGTCGTTTGCCATGTTGGGCGACATCAACATTGCCGAGCCAAATGCATTGATTGGTTTCGCCGGTCCACGCGTGGTGAAGGAAACCATCGGGAAGGATTTGCCGGAAGGATTTCAGCGTTCTGAATTCTTGCTGGAGCACGGGTTCCTCGACGCGATTGTAGAGCGGAAGGACCTCAAGGCCAAAGTGGCATTCAACCTCAGGGCGATGGGGGATTTTACAAAGGGGGAATAAAAACATCGAAAGCATTGGATGCCCCGGTCATTCATTGTAACTTCGCGCCTCAATTTTATCGCATCACGAACATCACTTTGATTTCGCCATGTACTTAGATTCAACAAAAAAGAAGGAGTTCTTCGCCACATTTGGCACGAACGAAAAGGATACAGGCAGCGCCGAAGCGCAGATTGCCATGTTCTCATATCGGATTGCTCACTTGACTGAGCATCTGAAGCAAAACCGCAAGGACTATCACACGCAGCGCGCCTTGATCAAGTTGGTCGGTAAGCGTCGCAAGTTGTTGGATTACCTCAAAGCAAAAGACATTACACGCTACCGCGAAATCGTTTCAAAACTCGGTTTGCGTCGTTAAGGATAATTTTACAAACGGGGGAGGCAATAGGTATTACACCATTGCCTTCTTTGTTTTTCTGCGTCTGCCCCCAATAAGGTGAGGCGCCATAGGATGATTTTACAGGAAAGATGAATTACACGGTACACAACCAAACCATCGATCTCGGCAACGGGCGCGAGATCAACATTGAAACCGGCAAGCTTGCCAAGCAAGCGCACGGTTCTGTCGTCGTAACGAGCGGCAACACCATGTTGTTGGCAACTGCAGTTTCTGCACATGACATTCGAGAAGATGTCGACTTTTTGCCACTGACAGTAGACTACAGAGAGAAATACGCAGCTGCCGGACGATTCCCAGGCGGATTCTTCAAGCGTGAGGCACGTCCTTCTGATACAGAAGTTCTGGTCATGCGCTTGGTGGACCGGGCACTGCGCCCAACCTTCCCAGGCGATTACCACGCAGGCACACAGGTCATGATTCAGCTGATGTCCGCCGATGAAGAAGTTCTGCCGGACAGTTTGGCGGGTCTTGCTGCTTCAGCCTGTATAGCAGTGAGCGACATTCCATTTGATGGCCCCATTTCTGAAGTGCGCGTTGCACGTGTAGACGGAGCGTTCATTATCAATCCGTTCCGATCTGAATTGGAGCGCGCGGACATGGACATCATGGTCGCAGGCAGCATGGACAGCATTGTCATGGTGGAAGGTGAAATGAGCGAAGTGAGCGAAGATGAAATGGTGGATGCCATTGAAGCTGCGCACGCCGCCATTCAAAAGCAGTGTGAGGCACAAATTGAATTGGCCAAAATGACCGGCCACTTTGGTGTTCAACGTGAGTACTCACACGAGAACCACGACGAGGATCTCCGAGCACGTGTTAACGAGGCCTTGGTTGATACATTCTACGAGGCGGCGAAGCAAGGAAGCACGAAGGAAGAGCGCAAGGCGAAGTTCTCAGAGCTGAAGGAAGCTTTCAAGGCTACGTTATCGGAAGAAGAAAAGTCGGAAAAAAGCTTCATGCTACGCCAGTACATAGGAGCGGCACAGAAAAAGGCCATTCGTGACGTACTGTTGAATGAAGGAATCCGTCTCGACGGCCGATCCTCTACAGATATCCGCCCGATTTGGACCGAAGTGGATTACTTACCCAGCACTCACGGCAGCTCTATCTTCACTCGGGGAGAGACTCAGTCGTTGACCACACTGACGTTGGGAACGAAGCTCGATGAGCAATTAATAGACGGGGCGTTGGTTCGAAAGAATGAGAAGTTCTTGTTGCACTATAACTTCCCACCATTCTCGACTGGAGAGGAGCGGCCTCTGCGCGGCACAAGTCGACGAGAAGTCGGACACGGAAACTTGGCACTCCGTGCTTTGAAGCCGGTTTTGCCTGCCACCGATGACTGCCCTTACACCATTCGATTGGTCAGTGAAATTCTCGAGTCCAACGGTTCGTCTTCCATGGCGACCGTTTGTGCAGGTACTTTAGCTTTGATGGACGGCGGTGTGCCGATCAAAGCACCAGTCTCAGGTATCGCCATGGGGTTGATCACCGATATGGATTCAGGAAAGTATGTAGTTCTTTCAGACATCTTGGGTGACGAAGACCACCTCGGTGACATGGATTTTAAGGTGACCGGAACGGAGCATGGCATCACGGCCTGCCAAATGGATATCAAGATTAAGGGCTTGAGCTTTCAGCAATTGCGCGAAGCATTGGCCCAAGCACGTGACGGCCGCCACCACATCCGGAAGGAAATGCTAGGTAGCATCAGCGAACCGCGTGCTGACTATAAGGACCATGCACCGCGCATCGTGTCATTGACAGTGCCAGGAGACGCCATTGGCCCAATCATTGGCCCTGGCGGCAAGATTATACAAGAGATTCAAGCTGAAACGGAGACAACCATCAGCATAGAAGACGTAGACGGCAAGGGTATCGTGGAGATTGCGGCTTCAAACAAGTCGGCCATTGACGCGGCACTTGCGAAGGTCAAGGCCATTGCGTTCCCACCGACCGTTAATATCGGCGAAGAATACGAAGGCAAGGTCAAGAGCATCATGCCATATGGTGCTTTCGTCGAAGTCATTCCCGGTCAAGACGGATTGCTGCACGTTAGCGAATTGGATTGGAAACGCGTTGAGCGTGTCGAAGACATTTTGAAAGAAGGCGAGGTGGTGAAGTTTAAAGTGGTTGGCCGTGACGAAAAGACGGGTAAGATTAAGTTGAGCCGCAAGGCTTTACTGCCGAAGCCTGAAGGTTACGTTGAGCGTCCGGATCGCCCGCGTGGTGAGCGTGGTCGTGGTCGTGGCGACCGCAACCGTGATAGAGGCCCGCGTCGAGAAGGCCGCAGCGAAAACGAGGACTAACACCCGTTACGCAACATCTTCTGTTCATTTTCATTTAATTAGTTACGACGAAATAAAGACCATCCATGCGGCAGCTAAAAATCACCAAGCAGGTTACAAACCGTGAAACGGCATCCCTTGACAAGTACTTGCAAGAGATTGGACGTGTTGATTTGATTACAGCAGAGGAGGAAGTGGAGTTGGCACGTCGAATTAAGAAAGGCGACCAAGTGGCGTTGGAAAAGTTGACCAAAGCCAACTTACGTTTTGTGGTATCGGTGTCCAAGCAATACCAAAACCAAGGACTGAGCTTACCGGATTTGATAAACGAAGGCAACCTCGGATTAATCAAGGCCGCTCAGCGTTTCGATGAGACGCGTGGTTTCAAGTTCATTTCTTATGCGGTTTGGTGGATCCGTCAAAGCATCTTGCAAGCATTGGCGGAGCAGAGCCGAATCGTTCGACTTCCGTTGAACAAGATTGGTTCGATCAACAAGATCAACAAGGCTTTTGCCCGCTTGGAACAGGAATTTGAACGACCACCAACGGCCGCGGAACTAGCTGAAACGCTGGACATGACATTAGACGAAGTGAAGCAGAGCATGAAGAATGCGGGGCGTCACGTTTCTATGGATGCGCCGTTGAAGGACGGAGACGAATCGTCCAGCAACATGTACGACGTGATGCGAACAGGGGATACCCCTTCGCCGGACACGGAATTGATGACTGAGTCCCTCCGCAAGGAAATCGAACGTTCACTGCGCACGTTGACACCTCGTGAAGGCGATGTCATCCGTTTGTATTTCGGACTGAATGGCGAGCATCCCATGACCCTCGAGGAAATTGGGGAACGCTTTGACTTGACCCGTGAACGCGTTCGTCAAATCAAGGAGAAGGCCATCCGACGCTTGAAGCACACCAGCCGCAGCCGAATTTTGAAAAGCTACTTGGGCTAATCGACGGCATCCAGCACCTGCCACAGGTGCCGGCACGCCAAGGAACGGTAGGGGCTCCATCGTTCCGAGAAGGCTACAAGTTCACGATCTGAAGAAGCCATGGAAAGGTTGTATAGCCGCGCCATGGCTTTTTTGATGCCCAAATCCCGAGGAGCAAATACGTCTCGCCGTCGAAGAGTGAACAGCAAAAACATCTGTGCGGTCCATTCGCCAATGCCCTTGATGGCAGTGAGCGCACTGACCACTTCCTCATCTTCAAGCTGTTCCAACCGGTGGAGGTCGTCATTGGTTATCCACGCTTCTGCGAGCGCCGCGATGTAGGACGTTTTTTGTCCACTCAATCCCAACGCACGGAGTTCGTTGATGTCGGCTTTCAAAACAACCTCGGGTTTAGGTCCTCCAGCCCTTTCCGACCATGCTTGAAATCTCATGGCGATGGTCGCGGCCGCTTTCGTGCTCAGTTGTTGCCCAATGATGGTGCGGCACAGCGCTTCAAAGTGCGTCCGTTGCGGATGCCATGTCAATTCCCCGTTGCGTTCCACTTCCCTGAACAGAATAGGGTCTGATTCTTTGATGTGAGCAATGAAAGCTTCGTGGAGTTCGTTCATACGGTGAATATGCATCATCTTTGCCGTCCATGAACACGTCGTTAAATCAGCTTGATTGGGTCAAGGTATTCACCGGTTTCATCTTTGGATTGGTGCTGCTTGCAAGTTTTTTTACCTCGGGCTGTGGTAAGGTTCAGTTTTCGGAAGATCCCTCGCTTCAATTGGAGTTCTCGGCCGATACCATTTTGTTCGATACAGTGTTTACGACCATCGGTTCGGTTACCTTGCCGCTGAAGGTGTACAACCGCAGCACAGAAGCGTTGCGCATTGACGAAATAGAGTTGGTTGGTGGAGGTGATTCGCCTTTCCGAGTAAACATTGACGGCGAAGCTGGCCCGATGGTATCGGACTGGCCCATTCTAGCTGAAGACAGCCTTTGGATCTTTCTGGAGGTGACTGTGGATCCTTCGGCTGCGTCCTCCCCGTTTATCATAGAAGATGAACTTCGGTTCAATACCAACGGTAACGAGCAACGCGTAAGCCTAATCGCATGGGGACAAAATGCCCATTTCCACGTTGGGCTAAACGGTTTGGTTGCAGGTCAAGATGGACTGTTCGAACCGCTACCCGGTTACAATCCTTTGCCCTCTTGCAATGAGGTGTGGACCAATGATTTACCACATGTTGTTTATGGCATTGTTCGAGTAGAGCCGGGTTGTTCATTGACCATTGAGGAAGGAACGCAGGTTTACGTTCACGAAAGAGGCGGGTTGTGGGTTGTTCAATCGACATTGAATGTGGAAGGGGAGTTAGGCAATGAAGTGTTCTTTCAAGGGGATCGTTTAGAAGCAAACTACAAAGACGTGCCAGGTCAATGGGGGATTGAAATTGATTTTCAATTCCAGTCCGAATACGGTGTCGAGGAGGTCACGGCCCAGCGGGGCGGCATCTGGCTATTCGGCGGCGTTGAATGCGCCATGAATTATGCAGTGCTGAAAGACGGCACCATCGGCCTGCAGGTGGATACTACGGGCACGGATCTAGGTCCGGCCTTGGACATTCGCAACACGATCATTCACAATATGAGCGCCTACGGGCTGTATGCGCAAGGGGGCACGATTGAAGGGTACAACAATTTGTTTTACGATTGTGGCCAGTCGACCGCGGCCTTCACTCTTGGCGGGGCATATAAAATGGACCACTGCACCTTTACCAACTACTGGGCAGAAGGGGTGCGGCAATCGCCCTCGGTGTTGTTCACGGATTGGTATGAAGACATCAACGGTAACATTCAAGTGCGCTCGCTTGAGGGCTCTTCATTCAACAACTGTATTTTTTGGGGCAACAACTACAACCTGACTGATTTTGATGAATTGGTCGTGAGTTTGCTTAATCCGCCGGCCTCACCCTTCATTCGATTTTCTGCAGTAGACGTGCAAGACCCAGAGTTTCCTGTGGAAATCTTAGAGGCGACTTTAACCGATATCACCCCACCCTTTTCTTCCACCAGTGAGCGTGATTTT
>NZGF01000016.1 GCA_002690915.1 Crocinitomicaceae bacterium | reverse complement strand
ATCTTGTAAATCTCACCAGTGACGATTCCGTGGCTCATATCCTGCCATTGCGTATTGTCTTCGTACCGGTAAATACCACCGTCATTGGCCAGCCAAACCTCGTCCGTATGTGGATTGGCGACCAAGGCATGCTGATCGACATGCAAATAGCTGTCTTGAACATCCATCCAGGTCGCACCCGCATCATCGGAACGCTTCATTCTAATTCCGCCTGCATAGACCCGATCAACCACCAGCGGATCGGCTTCAAGGGCCAAGTCGTACCAAGCCTGGCCGCCGTCGCTATCACCTGAAGCACTCCAACCTAAAATATTCGGGCTGTCGCTCATTTCTACAAAATTTAATCCTGAATCTTCGGATTTGTAGAAGGCTCGGTATTCATAAGTTCCAGCCGAAAGAACGTATACATTTTCCGGCGCAGCAGGCGTCACAGCAATCACCATGCGCGTACTAGGGACTATTCCGTCGTTGATGTACTCCCAATCCTCGCCTGCATCTTCGGAGCGCCAAAACCGGCCTTGGCCAGTGCAGTAAATGATATCAGGGTTCGTGGGATGCACCGCAATGTCCTTGTAGTTTTGGGTGTTATTAGATACTTGATACCACGTTGCACCACCGTCCGCAGTTTTGAAAATACCGTTGCTCGTAGCAGCGACAACTTGGTCCGCGTTGGACGGGTGCACAGCCAAATCACCCACAACATATCCGCTTATTTCGCTGTTGGCAAATTCCCATGTCAGCCCGCCATCAAATGACTTCATGACCCCCATGCCCGGACTATCTGAGGCATCCCGGTCCCCTGTGCCGATGTAAACCACATCCGGGTCTGAATGTGCAAAGCCAATGGCACTGACTCCGAGCGTTGGGAAATCATCCGTATTCGTCACCCAGTTTGCTCCTCCATCGTAAGAACGCCACAAGCCACCAGCCGGAGCGCCCGCGAGGATGATGTTTGGATTCGTTGGGTGAAAAGCCAGCGCATTCATCCGCCCGACGCCACGGATGTTATCGCGAGTGGTGATGTCATCCAAGGTCGGCCCACAGACATTCCAACTCCCTTCCAACGACCGCCCAGCCGCTCGCCATTGCTCAATTTGGCGGTGAGCATCAACCGTCTGCTCGCTGGTCAGCACGTGGCCTTGGTCGTCGGTGCGGCCATCCATCAAGTGCAGCCAGCGCTCCACTTGCTTGTAGCCGGATCCTTTGACGCGTTCCCGGCCTTCCCAGTGCGCTTCGAACAACGTTCGAATTTCATGAGGAGAGGCATCTTCTTCTTGCATCAAAACCGACCAATCCGGGTCTTCAAAATCGATGGACTGCGCCACAGAGAAAAAAGGGATACTGCACAGCAAAGCAGCGAATGGAAAACGATGGAACATCATCTTGGTGACAATTTTGGCAGTGATTTGAGGCATAAGTTAGGGGTTGACGGGAAAAGGAAGTGACAGACCGTCGCATGTGATTCCGCGAAAGGCGGCTCAACGGGTCAGAATGGCAGAAAATCGAACTCGAATGACGCTTGGCCTGAAGCTTGCTGATGTGCAATAAACAAATCCAAAACCATGGCAACTGGAAACATCAATGTCCAAACGGAAAATATTTTTCCAATCATCAAAAAATTCCTTTACAGCGATCACGAAATTTTTCTGAGGGAATTGGTGTCAAATGCGGTCGATGCGACCCAGAAGCGGAACACGCTTGCCAAATTGGGCGAAGTGCCTGCCGTCGAAGGCGGCTCCTCCATTGAGGTCATTCGGGACGATAAGGCCAAGACACTGACCATCCGCGATCGCGGCATCGGCATGACCGAGGAAGAGGTGAACAAGTATATCAACCAAATCGCGTTCTCCGGTGCAACCGAATTCTTAGATAAGTACCAGGGAGAAGAAGCCAAGACCGCCATTATCGGACACTTTGGCCTAGGGTTCTACTCGGCTTTCATGGTGGCCAAAGAAGTTGACATCGTCACCTGGAGCCAACGTGAAGACGCTACACCCGTAAAATGGACCTGTGATGGCTCACCGGAGTACTCCATCGAGGCAACAGAAAAGGAAGAGCGTGGAACGGATATCGTACTGCACATAGCTGACGACAGTGTAGAGTTTTTGGAAGACGCCCGAATTCAGGGTATTCTAACCAAGTACTGCAAGTTCATGCCAGTGGAAATCATCCATGGCACAACTTCTGAATGGAACGACGATCCGTCGGGGGAGAAAGATGAGAGCGGTAACGTCAAAAAAATTGAATCAACAGTGCCGCGTGTGGTCAATGCTACCACGCCTTTGTGGAGTAAATCTCCCTCCGATTTGAAGGATGAGGAATACTCCGCGTTTTACAAGGATCTATACCCGATGAATTTCGAGGATCCGCTGTTTCACATTCACTTGAATGTGGACTTTCCCTTTAACCTCACCGGCATCCTCTACTTCCCTCAATTGAAGAAGGAAATGGAAATGCGCCGAGACAAAATCCATTTGTACTCCAATCAAGTCTTCATCACCGACAACGTCGAGAACATCGTTCCAGATTTCCTCACGCTGCTCCACGGTGTCATTGATTCTCCGGATATTCCATTGAACGTCTCTCGCTCATACTTGCAGGAGGACGCGAATGTCAAAAAAATCAGTGGGCATATCTCCAAAAAGGTTTCGGACAAACTGAATTCCATGTTCAAGAAGGACCGCGAATCTTTCGCAGCGCAGTGGGACGACCTGCGCATCTTCATTGAATACGGCATGCTCACCGATGAGAAGTTCATGGAACGCGCCAAGAAATTCATGCTCTTCAAAGCTACTTCGGGAGCGTGCATGACCTACGAAGAGCTGATAGCAGCGGTGGGCGAGACACAGAAAGACAAAAATGGCAAAGTCATCCTTCCCTACACCGCCGACGAAAAAAATCAACACGGATTCATTGCACCCGCATTGGAGCGCGGTTACCAGGTGCTCATGATGGAAGGTCCGTTGGCTTCCCATATGGTTCAAAAGTTGGAAGAGGCCTACCCCGATGTTCAATTCAAGCGCGTGGACTCAGAGGTTATTGATAACCTCATCGAAAAAGAGGAATCTGAAACCAGTGCCCTCAACGAAAAGCAAGAAGAAACGGTAAAGCCCGTGATTGAAAGTGCATTTCCGGGTGAATCGTACAAGGTGAAGTTCGTTGCGATGTCCCCAACTGCAGCCCCGCTGACCATCACCCGTTCGGAATTCATGCGTCGGATGAAAGAACAACAAGCCGTTGGCGGTGGTGGATTTCAAATGTTCGGCAACCTGCCGGACAGCTTCGACGTCGCGGTCAATGCCAATCACCCTTTTGTCCAGAAAATCCTGTCGGAAAAAGACAAAGAGGCTCGAAAAGCGATGGCCAAAAAGGCAGGCGACCTCGCTCGGCTCTCTCAAGGCTTACTGGAAGGCGAAGAACTCACTTCCTTCATTGAGAAGGGCTACGCTGATCTTACGTGAAGCGATATGGCGCATGGATAGGCGGTGCCATCGGATGGGCTCTAGGCGGTCCAATCGGTGGCATCTTGGGCTATACATTTGGAAAGATGTTTTCGGACACGAGCCTGTCCGTTGAGGGTACACCGCACACCACACGATCCCAAACGCGTCCGGGGGATTTCAGCCTGGCGCTGCTCATACTGAGTGCGGCTGTAATGAAAGCCGACAACCGGGTGCTCAAGTCCGAACTCGATTTCGTCAAGGACTTCTTGAAAAATAACTTTGGAGCGCAGCAGGCTGATCAATTGTCTCTGATGCTCCGGGACGTCCTGAAGCAACCCATCAACACCCGTGAAGTCGCGGAGCAAATCCGACAGCACATGGATGTTGCCAAGCGCCGGCTGCTCATCCAGTACCTGTACGGCATTGCCAAATCAGACGGTCAAATTCACACGAATGAAATATCTATCATTCGGCAAATTGCCGGTTGGATGGCTATTTCTGCCGCTGACCTCGGAAGCATTGAAGAGTTATTCAATGCCGGTTCACCGGATCCGTACAAGGTGCTGGAAATTATATCTTCGGCCTCAGATGCTGAAGTGAAGAAGGCCTACCGAAAGTTGGCAGTAAAGTTTCATCCGGACAAAGTCTTGGATTTAGGTGAAACGCATAAAAAGCAGGCCCGAGAGCGTTTTGATGCGATTCAAGGAGCATACGAACAAATTAAATCGGACCGCGGTTTCAAGTAAAATACGTCTCGTTTAGCGCTTATATTAGGGCTGAACCTGATTCATACTTGATAACCAGATGAGGAAGACCTCCATCCCGACTCTTGCGTTACTCTGCGCAGGCATGCTCTCCACAATTTTCGCGACCGAAGCCCACGCTCAACGAGGGAAAAAGTCGAAGAAAAAAGGACAAACGGAAGCGCCCGCAGAACGACCTGACAAAGACGCCATTAAACCAATTGACAAAGTCGTCAAAAATTGCATTGAGCTAAATGGCTTGTTCAGGATTTACACCGACACAATCAAAGGCAGCAGCTACCTCGCAGTCCCTGATTCCATGCTGGGACGGGAGTTCATCTACTTTTCTCATGTAGACGATGGCGTAGCGGAAAGCGGATACACCCGAGGCAGCTACCGCAACAGTAAGGTTATTTCCTTTCGTAAGCATTTCGAACGGATCGAATTGTACGCTGAGAATACCAATTATTACTTCGACGAAGAATCGCCATTGGCGAAAGCGGCCGGCGCCAACATCAACACGCCCATATTGGCGAGCTTGAAAATTGAAGGGCAGGATTCATCCAAAACCGTGCACCTCGTATCAGGCGATGCCCTGTTCCTAAAGGAAGATTTCGAAATGATAAAGCGTCCATCTCGGCGTCCAGGCGAGTCCGTCTTGGGAAAACTATCACGGGAAAAGACCAAAATCCACCGCATCAACAACTATCCTGAGAACACCGAAGTTATCGTCGACTATGTGTATGACAACCCGGCGCCAAAGACTGGCGGTGCAGCGCTCGAAGATGCTCGTTTTGTCACCGTTCGCTACCAGCATAGCCTGCTTAACATGCCAGATGACGGTTTCACTCCACGGCCGGATGACGCGCGTATAGGTTACTTCACAACGCAGACCGAACACATGACCTCGACTTCTTCAACGCCTTGGCGTGACATGATTCACCGCTGGCGGTTAGAGAAGAAAGATGCAACGGCTGCGGTGTCCGATCCGGTTGAGCCGATTACCTGGTGGATTGAAAATACCACACCTTTGGAATTCCGGGATTACATCAAAACCGGGGTTGAGAAGTGGAATCAAGCTTTCGAACCGCTCGGATTTTCGAATGCCGTCGTAGTCAAAGTGCAGCCCGACACAGCTGATTGGGATGCTGGTGATATTCGCTACAACGTACTGCGCTGGACTTCCTCCCCCAGCCCACGCTACAGTGGTTATGGCCCAAGCTTTGTCAATCCGAGAACAGGCGAAATCCTCGGAGCGGATATCATGCTCGAATGGAGTGGAATGACAGGGCGATTATGGCGTTCCGAGGTGTTTCAAAATGCCGGGTTCAACAGCATAGAAGACGAGGAAGTCCCTGAAAGCTCACGCACACGGTATGCAGAGTGGTTACACCGCTGCGATGCGGGCGCCGTCCATGCACAGCAAACGTTGTTCGGATTGGCTGCCCTGCGTGCCCGCTCATTTGGAAGCGATGAGCAAGAGAAATTTACGCGTGAGACCTTACACCGCCTGGTACTGCATGAAGTTGGGCACACCCTCGGCCTCAGCCACAACATGGCGGGATCGACCATGCAAACCCCAGAAGCCTTGAAGGACGCCGAGTCCGTTAATGCTAAAGGCATGTCCAACAGTGTGATGGATTACCCTTCCATCAATTTCGCGCGCAACAAAATTGACCAGACCAAATTTTTTGACGATGCACCCGGCCCATACGACATGTGGGTCATCGAATACGGCTACTCGATGGGAATCGAAGATGCCAATGCTGAAGCCACACGCTTGGAAGGGATCTTACGGCGTTCGGTAGAACCGGATTTGAAATTCGGAAACGACGCTGACGACATGCGACGTCCTGGAGGTGGAATGAATCCGGATGTCAACATTTATGACCTATCCAGTGACCCTGTGGCATATGCCAGTGAACGCTGTGAACTTGTTAATGACCTGCTGCCTGAAATCATTTCCGAATACGGAAGCGAGAACCAAGATAGCTACCATGAACTGCGACGGGCTTATTTGACGTTGACTGGAGAGTACATCACGCAACTTGGTGTAATGACACGCCAAATCGGTGGAGTGCGCTACAATCGAGCGCATCCATCGCAGCAAACCGAAGCACCGTTGCAACCGGTATCTGAAGCAGATCAATTGGAAGCGATGAAGGCCTTGAAAAAGTACGCTTTTGCACCCAACGCTTTCGAATCCGCTGCTTCTGTTTACGGCTACCTTCAAAACCAGCGACGCGGTTTCGGATTTTTTGCGCAACCCGAAGATCCCAAAATCCATTCGCGTCTCGAGTCCGCGCAAAGAAATGCACTCAACCATCTTCTGCATCCACGTGTTTTACAGCGCATTACCGATGCAAGCGAATACGGGAATTCCTATCTTATAGATGAGTTCATGAACGATTTGACTGACGCAATTTTCAAAGCGGATCTGCGGAGTTCCGTAAACACTATCAGGCAGCAACTTCAAATCGAATACGTCAAGCGATTGATCCAAGTTCTCGATCCCGAGAAGAAGTACGATACGGTGGCGCAAACCATGGCCTTGGCAACCTTGAAGCAAATCCAGCGCAATCAGCGCAATGCGTCTTCACCTGACGGATTAACCCGCGCACATCGCACTCACATCCTATTCCTCATCAAAAAGGCATTGGAGTCCTAATTCAATGCAAGTGGTCTAATCCTGTTCAAAAGGTGTGAAGAAAAAGATCGGAGAATCCCTAATGGGATTTTCCGTCCTTCCTTTTGGGTTCTAACTTGGATGCATGCATCCTAAGGACAGGCAATTCAAAGTGATGGGCGGACATGTCGACCACGACGTGTGCCAATACATTGCTGCAATGTTGTCAGAACAAAGTCTGGACATTCACGTGGGGTGCGACAGCCAAAATTACAAACGTTACACCGTTTACGTGACTACGGTTGTCTTTCGTTACCCGGACAACGGAGCTCACGTCATTTACCGGCGGGAGCGCGTTCCAAAAATCACAGATCTCTGGACCAAATTGTGGGGTGAAACCGAGCGTTCAGTTGAACTGGCAAACCTCATTTTGGCTGAATGCAACGTCAGGGTTAAGCAGATTGACTTAGACTTCAACTCTGATCCGCAGTATCCGTCTCAAAAATTAATCAGTGCCTCAGCCGGTTATATTGCTTCATTAGGATTCGAAGCCAAAGCCAAGCCCAACCTCTTGATGGCTGCCTGGGCAGCAAACGTGCTTTGCCATTGACACCGAATCACACTGGGAAAATCCTGTTGAGTTCTTGCTCACGGAATTCGAAAATTCCTCGGACCTTTTTGTGCACAAATCCTCCTCCTAGCTCGCCAAAAAGCCCCCCAGGAAGAGCATAATGCAGCGTATCCTGCATTAACACCCCACCGTCTTTTTCCGTAAAGCGATGCACGTGATGCCAGAATTTGTAAGGGCCAAATCGTTGTTCATCAATGAAGTATTTTCCATTTTCTGACTGCGTGATTTCAGTAACCCAGCGCATCGGAATGTTAAACAAGGGACGAATCTTATACGAAATGATTTGGCCAGCAAAAGTTCGTTCGCCGGCCCCAGTCAAAATTTCAAACGACATGTCCGGAGGTGTAATTCGGTCAAGATTTTCCGGCATGCTAAAAAATTCCCACGCCTCTTGGATGCCCAAAGGCAACCATTGTTCGGTTTCAAGTCGGTGCAATTTCATACCTCCACAACTAAACGCTGAAGGCAAATGTTCTAGTAAAAATCGT
>NZGF01000015.1 GCA_002690915.1 Crocinitomicaceae bacterium | reverse complement strand
AGCTTAAGTCGAAAGACATGCCCATTGACACCTTTTTTCATAAAGTCGTTATGACGCGGGACCGGCTGCGTGTTCTTGAGGCAAAAGTCAATTCCAATGCAAAACTAACCGACGCCGACAAGGTTGAATTGCAGCAGTACATCACAAAAATATACGGGTCTTTGACCACCTTCAACGTGCTCTTCCGCTACAAGGAAGATTGGTTCGTTGGAGAAAAGAAATAATCCCCTGCTTACCTTCGGAGCTCAATCACTCCGCAGGCCATGCAACTTTTACTCTACCAATTCCTCAGCCAGCTGAACCGAATGGTACTGCCGCAGTTCTCAAGGCGGTCGGACTTGACTCAGCTCAAAAAGTGGGAACAGGCCTTAGTAGGGTGGAAAATGTGGGTGACTTACCGTTACCTCGACACCAAAAACCAACGTTGACGCGATGACAACTGGCCCGAAGCGTCGAACCGGTTGGCTCGCTGTGCTCGGACCGGGCATTCTGTTCGCTTCTACCGCCATTGGCGTTAGCCACTTGGTTCAATCAACTCGTGCCGGGGCCATTGCCGGCTTCGGGCTCCTGTGGGCCGTGGTTGCTGCCAACGTTGCGAAGTATCCCTTTTTCGAATTTGGAAGCCGCTACGCAAATGCGACTGGTCTGTCTCTTGTGGAAGGGTATCGGTTGTTGGGGCGACCTGCCGCCTGGGCTTACTTTATTATTACCATAGGCACGTGTTTTTTTGTGATGGGTGCTGTGGGCATCGTGACCGCTGCGTTTTTAGACAACCTTTTCGGGATTTCCACAGCGACCGGATTTAACGCTACGCCGGCTGTGGCCGTGCTGGTATTCACCGCTGCTACCTGCATTATCAGGTGGGGAGCTTACGGCGGTTTGGACGCGTTGATCAAGGCGATTGCCGGTGTGTTGTTGGTCAGTACCGTAGTGGCTTTTTGGAGCGCAACCCGCCACACGGCGATTGCAGATGTCCCGGCCGCACCCATTGATTTCAACCCCTTCGAAGGTGCCGGATTGGCCTTTCTCATTGCCTTGATGGGCTGGATGCCGACCGCCGTCGACTTGTCGACGTGGAACAGCATCTGGACGCTGGAGCGCATCAAACAGACCGGGTACCACCCGGCACTGCGTTCAACACTCCGCGAATTTAACGCGGGTTACATTGCTTCGGGACTGCTTGCGGTTCTGTTCTTAGGGCTTGGAGCGCTCGTGCTCTACACCGATGGGACTGCATTGCCGGAAGGCACAGCCGCATTTGCTGCAGGCATTGTCAGCTTGTACACTGAGGCCATCGGCGGGTGGAGCCAGTGGATCATCGGGGCGGCCGCGTTTTCAGCTATGCTGGGCACGTGCATCGCGTGTTTGGACGGTTATTCCCGGGCCTTAGCTCGATCCTATAAAACCATTCGGTCTGAGGTAAAACAAGAACTGCAAACACTGGAACGGTGGACCCTCGTGGGTGTTTCCGCCGGAGCGCTCGCACTCATATTGACCTTTCCGAATGACATCAGAATCCTTGTGGATGTAGCGACTACGCTAAGCTTCATTGTTGCACCGGCGGTGGCCGCCGCCAATTGGTACCTCGTCAGCCAACCTCACGTCCCGGAATCCGCGCGTCCTCCCCTGTGGTTGCATGGGCTTGCTGGAATTGGGATGCTTTTTCTAGTTGGTTTTATGTTGCTTTTTTGCTTTTCCTGATGGCTATTCAAGCACGGCAAAATCCAATTGTACTTCGCCGAACATGTCGTCGAACCCAAGAACACGACCTTTAATAGAGACGGTTTGACCTGCTGAAGGAGGTACGAATTCGCCTTCCATCCGGCACGCAATGCCTGGCTGCAGCATTAAGGTCTGGCCATCCACACCTTTGATGACTCCCGTTACGTCGATGACCTCGTTTAGGTAGGTAGTCACTTCGCCAGTGGACATCGCCATATAGAGCACTTTGGCATCCACGCGCAAAGCGGCCTCTTCTACCGAACGGTCCGGAGATGGTTTAAAATATAAGAAGAGACCGATTCCCAGGAGGGCAGCAGCGGCAATGAACATGCGAAGCTTAGTGGACATATGGCGCACAGATTTGAAGCAAATGTAACCCCTAACCAAGCCCCGCTCCTTCTTCCCGCTATCGCGTTGTACATTTCGCTAACCAATCGCACAAAACTTGAATCCCGCCCAACCTCACGCTGAAATCAAAGTGTACACCTTGAGTCAAGTTGCGCGTTCGATTCGCAAGGCTTTGGAACGGGCGACGGCCAACAAGAGTTGGTTAGTGAAGGCCGAAATTTTGAGCCTCTCAAAGGGCATGGGTCAGAAAACGGTATACCTCGATTTGGTCGAAGAAGCCGACGGCCGGCAAAACGCCAAAATGCGAGGCATCATATGGGCAGGTGTGGGACAGCAAATCCTCACCGAACTGGGAGAAGAGGCCACGCAAATTCTCAAGCCCGGGTCAGAAGTCGTGTTCTCGGCGCGGATACAATTTCATGAACGTTACGGACTGGCATTGCACATCGATCGCATCGATCTGCGCTTCATGCTCGGCGAATTGGAACGCCGCAAACAAATCACGACCGCTCGACTAAACGAAATGGGCGCAATGGCTTGGAACCGTAAAATGACGATTCCAACCTTGCCGCAGCGCATTGCACTCGTGGGATCTGCAGGGACCAGTGGTTTCCGTGACTTCTGCGCCAAGGTCACCGAGCACCCGGATCGCTTCCGCATTTACATCGAAGCGCACCAATCGAATGTACAGGGGTTGTCTGCGGCAGAAGAGCTTGCCGCAGGGATTCGACAAGCCGAGGCGTCTCAAGCGGACCTCATTGTACTGGTGCGAGGAGGCGGCGGCAAATTGGACCTCGATGCATACAACGATTTTGAACTTTGCCTCGCCATCGCTCGCTCAACCATCCCAGTTTGGACGGGAATCGGACACGAATCAGATCTGGTAGTTGCCGACCTCGTCGCCCATACCGCATGGAAAACTCCGACTGAAGTCGCAGTGGGTGTCGTTGAGCGATTTGAACAAGCCGCACAGGAGGTGGAAGCATATCGGTCGCAATTGGAACACTTATCGCAAACTTGGCTCATCGAACGACATCGTGAATTCAAAAACCACTGGAAACTCATCGGCACAGCCAGTCGGCATGCATTGAACCGGCAAAAGTTGGAATTGAAAAACCTTTCGCACCTCCTAAAGATTCAAGCGCCGGCGCTTATCGAGCGGCACCAGCATACGTTACGCGAGATGCAGAATACGGTCGCCCGGTCAAGCGCTCATTCCTTGGAAAACGCAACCCGTGAGCTCGGGAATTGCACACAACGCATGCGCGGAGCCTCGTCTCGGCACCTGACCGAAAAAAAAATCGTTCTCGCTCATTTCAAGCGAACACTCGACGCCATCGGACCTGAAAAAACCCTGCAACGGGGATTCATGCTCCTGCAACGCAACGGCCAAGTGCTATCCCGGGTATCGGGCATAAAAGAAGGAGAACAACTGCGCATTGAAGCAAGCGATGGCCAGCTCGATGTGACGGTAGATTCTGCAACCCCCAGACCAACTTCATCGTAATATCACACCATGGCAAAGAAGCAAAACGCAACAGCAGACGTTCCTGAAAAATTCGACGACGCCCTAGAGGAGTTACGCGGTTTGATGGAATTATTGGAGAGCGACGACATCACCGTCGACACACTGACCCAAGCCATCCGACGGGCAGCCATCCTTTTGAAGCATTGCCAATCTCAACTACATGCTACAGAGGACGAAGTAAAAGCGTTGATGGAAGAACTCGGGGTACAATCCAGCGGCTCCCCATCAGAATCGGATTAACGCTGCTTACTCAACTCGTCGAGCAGTCCCTTTGCACCGTCCTCAGAAATGTCCTTGATGTTCTTGGGCATATCGGATCCGTTGCTCTTGGCGGCCACCATATTTGCGCGGAAAGAATCCACTAACTTTTTGTAGGTTTCATATCCCGGGCACGCACTTTGTTCTTGGCTCCATGCGCTCAGCTCCTGGGGCGTGCGCGTTTTGGACATGCACGACGAGGATACCTTGGCCAATTCTTGCGTCCACTGCTTCGCATTCCAGTTTGCGTTGTTTTCATTGTCCAAAACCAACTGAAGTGCCGCGTTCATCTCAACCAGGCAATCGCATGCGTTCAAATCAGCTGTTTCATCTGTCGTTACGGCTGAATCGGCTCCGCCACCGCAGCTCATCAACACCGTTGCAGTCACTGTGGCGAAAAATACAAAAGTCATACCTGTCTTCATGGTCCCGTTGGTTTTCAGTTTTACTTTATCAGCAAATATACCGCGCATTCAGCTGCAGCACCAAACCCTATGAACAACCGCATCGCTCGCATCATCAATGCCCAACGTGTCAACATGGGCGGAAATTGGATTGAACAGCCTCTGCCCCATCCAAGTCTGGAGCGCGTTGGGCCCTTTTTACTCATTCACCATTGGCAAGACCTCTTGCCGGGGAAACAAGAAAGCGAAGAAGTGGGTGTTGGCCCTCATCCTCACCGCGGTTTTAGCCCGGTTACCTGCATTTACTCAGGATCCCTGCGCCATCGGGATTCGCTCGGTACCGACCACATCGTTTATGCCGGGGGTACCCAATGGATGGACAGTGGAAACGGAATTATCCACAGCGAACGACCCAGCGATGAATTGGCGGAACAAGGCGGTCTGCTCGAAATAATTCAGTTCTGGATCAATACGCCGAAGGCTCACAAAATGGACGCACCACGTTACCAACCGCTGCCGAAAGAAACCACCCTTCAATGGGAGGACAATGGGTGGCGCATTGGGTTGGTCCAAGGCGAATGGAACGGTCAGCAGTCCCCCATTGAAGCCCACCACCCTATGCGCATCGCCAACCTCTCCAGCGACCAACCCGGTGCGGCGGTGCGCATCCCTGTGCCCCAAGATTGGGTCGGCGTGCTCTATGTATTGGATGGAAATGCAACGCTTGATGGGCAAGCGATCACCGGGCGTCAGATGGCCTCGGTGTCGGCGGGAGCAGAAGAAGCCGTCGAACTTGTCTGCACCGATGCCGTTCGTATGCTCATGCTCACTGGAGCTGAGCTTAATGAGCCCGTATTCAGTCACGGACCGTTCGTCATGAACACGATTCAGGAGGTTCAGCAGGCCATTTTCGATTACCACGACGGTAAGATGGGCATGCTGGTCGAGTAAGTGACGGAGTCAGTCTTCCGAAGTGACGATGATGCGCTTGGTGATGACGCCGTCCTCACCTTTCTCAAGTAAAAGCAGCAGCGACGAGGAGGGTGGTGGCTGTTGAATTCACGGATGTTTGTTGGGCTAGTTCTGGATGAAGGGTTAACTTTCCGATCATAACAAAGCTAATGAGGAGATGATGAATCCCATGCGTACCGTGGCCTTGCTTGTCTGTCAGTTGATTTGGTTCGTTCCAACCGGACAAGCCCAATTGCCAGAGGGAGAAACCATCGCGCACCTTTGGAACGAGGAGATACTGGAGGGCATCCGCAATGATTTTGCCCGCCCCACCGTCCACGCCCGCAACTTGCTGCACACCTCGGTTGCGATGTTCGACATCTGGGCGGCGTATGACGAGGGGCCAACGGAGGCCTTTTTACTGGGTAAAACGTGGGCTGGATACACCTGTCCGTTTGAAGGGGTGGACATTCCGGACACCGAAGAAGAGGTACTCACAGCTCGCGAGGAGGCCATCAGCTACGCAGTGTACCGCATCATGACCCACCGGTTCAGCGACGCACCGGACGGGGACATCACCATGTTCAACATCAACACCCAAATGGCGATGCTCGGCTATGACATCGGCGTGACGTCCACGGACTACCAAAACGACGGTCCGGCGGCCCTCGGCAACTACGTTGCGGAACAAGTCATCGCTTTCGGCATGCAAGACGGAGCCAATGAAGCCGATGGGTATGCAGCCGATTGTTATGAGCCCATCAACCCGAACATCCAACCTGAGATGCCGGGCAACCCCGACGTCATCGACCCCAATCGCTGGCAACCGATCGAGCTGACGCTTTTCATTGACCAAAGCGGAAATGTGAGCACGGACATTCCCGAATTCGTCGGTCCCGAATGGGGGGAAGTTGTGCCGTTTGCGCTGGACTCCGCCGACCTTGATTTGCTCGAGCGTGATAATTGCACCTTCCACGTTTGGAAAAACCCTGGAGCTCCGGTGCACTTGGATTCAACGAGCGTTGCCGGTGGCATCAATGACGCGTGGAAATGGAATTTTGCCATGGTTTCGGTCTGGTCATCCCACCTCGACCCTACCGATGGGGTGATGTGGGACATTTCGCCAGGCAACATGGGCAGCGACGGAAGCTTCGCAACGGACATCCAGGACTTTGAAGCCTTTTACAATTTCTTCGACGGCGGCAGCATCCATACCGGCCACCCCATCAATCCTCACACCGGGGAGCCCTACGAGCCACAGATGGTGCCACGGGGGGACTACGCCCGATGCTTGGCCGAATTCTGGGCAGACGGACCCGATTCGGAGACCCCTCCGGGCCACTGGTTTACCATCTTGAACGAAATCATGGAGTACCCGGAATTCGAGTTGCGTTGGCGCGGTCAGGGTCCGCTGCTCGACAAGCTGGAATACACCGTCAAAGCCTACCTTGCCCTAGCCGGAGCCATGCACGATTCCGCTGTTTCCACGTGGAGCGTGAAAGGATACTACGATTACACCCGTCCGGTGAGTGCCATTCGGTACATGGCGGAAATGGGACAAAGTTCAGACACGACCTTGGAGAATTACCACCCGTCAGGGCTGCCCATCATCCCCGGCTTCATTGAGGTGGTCGAGGAAGGGGACCCGCTGACCACATGGAACCCCGACGCCGTGGGTGAAATGAAAGTCTTGGCTTGGCGTGGACCGGATTACGTCGAGGTGCCGTTCATCGACGAGGCCGGTGTCGGTTGGATCCTAGCCAAAAACTGGTGGCCGTATCAGCGGCCGTCGTTTGTGACGCCGCCATTTGCCGGATACGTCAGCGGGCACTCCACCTTCTCACGCGCTGCTGCTGAAGTGCTGACCCTCATGACAGGCAGTGAGTATTTCCCAGGAGGACTGGGCTCTTTCCCCGTCACCATGAACCAATTCTTGGTGTTTGAAGACGGGCCTTCCATGAACTTCGAATTGCAGTGGGCGACCTACCTCGATGCCGCCAACGAGAGCGCTTTGTCCCGCATGTGGGGCGGCATTCACCCGCCGATGGACGACGGACGTGGTCGACAGATAGGCGTCGAAGTGGGCATTCAGGCGTTTCATTGTGCTGAAGGCTATGCATTCCCCGAATGGGCAGAAGGCTGCGGTGGCAACGGATTCCTACCCGGGGGATATTGCCCGGGTGACTTCAATGCCGACGACGTGGTCAATGTGGGCGACTTCCTATTGTTCCTGTCCGCGTTCAGCAACGAATGGGCTGGAGCATATGACTTCGATGGCAACGCCACCATCGGTTCGGCGGACCTATTGGTGTTCCTGACCCTCTTTGGAGAGACCTGCCCTTAATCACCTCAGGAACGCCATAAAAAAAGCCGCATCGCTGCGGCTTTTTTGTTTGCACCCTTTGTGCTTAGTTGCGGGGGCCAGACTCGAACTGACGACCTTCGGGTTATGAGCCCGACGAGCTACCAACTGCTCCACCCCGCGATTTCCACCTGTAGCTTTCGCAAACAGGACGGCAAATATACACCCAAGTTCCATTTCACCAAATGCATTCCGTGCAAGTTCTGCGGGCCGTACCTTTGCCACGCAGTTGCGTTGCATTCTCCATGACTACGAAAAAAGAAACGCCCCACCGCGCTGGGTTTGTGAACATCATAGGCTCGCCCAACGTAGGCAAAAGCACCTTAATGAATCAGCTCGTTGGTGAACGCCTCAGTATCATCAACAAGAAGGCACAAACAACACGGCACCGCATCATGGGGCTCGTCAATGAACCTGATTGGCAAATTGTATACAGCGACACGCCAGGGGTTTTGGACCCTGCGTATAAGTTGCAAGAGGGCATGATGAAATTTGTGCGCTCGGCCCTGCAGGATGCCGACCTCATCTTGCTCGTCACGGACATCAATGAAGATGACCTCGCCCACCCGGAGACGTTCACCAAAATCGCGGATATGGACATCCCGGTTTTCATCCTCATCAATAAAATTGACCTCGCTCAGGACCAAGCCGCTGTGGGAGAACGCATCGCGTACTGGCAATCCAAAATCCCTCGGGCCACCGTTGCGCCTATCAGCGCGCTACACGGCTTCAACATCGAACAGTTGCTCGAGCGTATCGTCGAACACCTGCCTGTCAGCCCGCCATATTTCCCGAAGGACGAGCTCACAAACAAGCCAATGCGGTTTTTCATTTCGGAAATCATTCGTGAAAAAATACTCACCCACTTCAAGCAGGAAATTCCGTACTCCTGCGAGGTGGTGGTCGACGCTTATGTCCAGGAAGATAGCATCGTAAAAATCCGTGCAGAGATCCGTGTCGCACGCGAAAGCCAGAAGCAAATCGTGATCGGCAAGGGCGGCAGTATGATCAAACGCGTCGGGACGGATGCCCGCAGGGACATCGAAAAATTCATTGGCCAACGCGTTTTCCTCGACTTATATGTCAAAGTGGATAAGGACTGGCGTGACGATGAGCGCAAGCTAAAGCGCCTCGGATACCTCGAATAAGCGGTATGATTGGATTCGCTCCCGCCAAAATCAACTTGGGCCTTTTCGTCACCGGCAAGCGGGCCGATGGGTTTCACGACCTGCAAAGCGCTTTCTGGCCGGTCAGTTGGAACGACGTTTTGGAGGTGCACCATTCGGAATCAGATGGCTTGGACTTGCGCATTACAGGCTTGACCATTGACGGTAATCCCACATCCAATCTGGTCAGTCGAGCTTACCAGGTTATCAAAGAAGGCTACGGCATCAGCGGCGTGACCGCGCACCTCCACAAAGTCATTCCCATGGGCGCCGGTTTGGGCGGAGGTAGTTCAGATGGTACGTGCATGCTGCGTCTGCTCGATGCCCTCTTCAACTTGAGCCTGACCAACGAAGAAGGCGAGGCGCTTGCGGCCGAACTCGGTTCAGACTGTCCCTTCTTTTGGCGGGCCCAACCGGCATTGGTCTCCGGACGAGGCGAGCACCTTAAAGCATGGGATTTTGAATTCCCTGCAGACACCTTCATTGTGGTCGCCCACCCCGGTATTCACATTAGTACGCGCGAAGCCTTCCAGGGCGTTGTCTCTCAACCTAGCACAACCGACTTCCATGCGCTGGCCGCTACCCCACTTCCGGAATGGGGAGAAATCCTACGGAACGACTTTCAACCCGGTATCGAAACCCTCCACCCCACAATTCGAAAGGTGCACGAACTGCTCCAATTACAGGGTGCACTTTACAGCCAGATGACCGGAACCGGAAGCGCATGCTTCGGCCTGTTTTCTTCCCAAGAATCAGCACTCAAGGCCTGCAAGTCAGCCCGGGAAAACGGCTGGACGGCACACGCCTCCGAGGCCAATCGGTAGCCTTATTTGGGCGCCTTCCAGCAGATCAATCCGCCGACTCCAGCAAAAATCAAATTGGGTAACCAGGCTGCCAGGCGCAACCAATTATCGGTCGATATCCATGAATCCGGTGGCAGCACCACCGAAGCCGCATACACGGTAATGATTTTTGAGGCAAAAATGAAAAGAAACCCCGTGACCACAGCCAGGAAGAGGTGGAAGCCCATTCCGCCACGCAGCTTGCGTGCAGCGATGCCCACCCCGATCACCATCAACACGTAAATCGAAAATGGATTCGCGGTGCGGCCGAATCGCTCGAGCTTGAGCATGGCCACCTTGGCCCCGCGTTTGGTTTCGCGATCAATGTGTTCGTCCAGCCGCGGCGTGGTTAAGGTTGACGTCATGACGGCCCTTTGACCAAAATCGCTCACACGCATATCGATGGCGGTATCATGGCGGGTGACGTAGCGAAGGTTTTCCGAGCCGTCAGGTGCAATGTCCCGAATGCGAGCATTCACAAGCCTCCACACGCTGTCTTCTCCGAGCCAGGTGGCCTTAGCCGCAAGGATGCGTTGCTCCAACTCGCCGTTTTCTCCCCATCGCTCGAGCTGAAAGCGATATCCCGTGTTGCGATCTACAGTGATTGAACGGAAATACGCCACCACGCCGGGAGAGATTTCGCGGTACATATGCTGGTCGCTGATGTGAAAATTCACGTGCACGTACTGTACTTCAAAATCCACTTTTCCTTCGTTGGCTTTGGGGAGGATGATGTGCGAAACGAGCAGCGAAAGTGCGACCAGAAAGGTGGCGGCCAGAAAGTAAGGGCGCATCAAACGTGTGAAGCTCATGCCCGAACTAAGCATCGCTACGATTTCGGTGTTTTGTGCCAATCGGCTCGTGAACCAAATGATGGTGAGGAAAACGATGAAGCTGCTGAGAAGATTTCCAAAATGAAAGCAGAAGCTCAGGTAGTACAAGACGGTCGCGACCAATGGCGCTTGGTTGGCGAGCAACCTTCCCACATTTTCCATCAAATCGAACACTACAGCCACCACGCAAAACACCGCAATCATGAAGAAGAATGTCGTCAGGAACTTCCTCGCGATGTAGCGGTCGAGGCGTTGGAGGCGAAAGCGGCGCATACCCGTTAGAGGCGTTGGTTCAATTGCGGTACCACTGCATTTTTCCAGTCGGTAAAATCACCGGCTAAAATGTGTGCCCGGGCTTGTCGAGCGAGTTCGAGGTAAAATGCCAAATTATGGACGCTGCAGATGTACAGTGCAAGGTATTCATTGGCCTTGAGCAAATGCCGAACGTAGGCCTTGGAATACTGGGCATCGACCGGAGAAGTACCTTGGGAGTCGAGCGGACTGTGGTCGTTTGACCACTTCTTGTTCTTCATATTCAACGTACCATTCCACGTGAATAGCAATCCGTGTCGAGCATTTCGGGTGGGCATGACGCAATCGAACATGTCCACACCGAACGCCATATTTTCCAATAAATTTTCTGGCGTCCCCACCCCCATCAAATACCGCGGCTTGTCCTCGGGCAGTACGCCGCATACCAATTCAGTCATGGCGTACATATCTTCGTGCGGTTCGCCTACGCTCAAGCCGCCGATGGCATTGCCTGCAGCGCCACGTTCGGCAACGGCTTCCGCCGAGGCCACACGCAAATCATTGTAAGTGGAACCCTGCACAATTGGGAACAAATGCTGGTCGAATCCGTATTTCGCCGGTGTAGCTTCAAGGTGGGAAATGCAGCGATCCAACCAGCGATGCGTGCGTTCCATGGACTCACGAGCATAGCTGTAATCGCTTGGATATGGCGGGCACTCATCAAATGCCATGATGATATCTGCCCCGATACTGCGTTGGATGTCCATGGATCTCTCCGGGCTGAAGAGGTGTTTGCTGCCATCGATGTGGCTGCTGAACGTGACGCCTTCCTCTGTAATCTTACGGCGATCGGACAAACTGAAGACCTGGTAGCCGCCGCTGTCCGTCAATATCGGACGCTTCCAATCCATGAATCTGTGCAGTCCACCCGCCGTCTCCAACACGTGTGTACCCGGGCGTAGGTACAAGTGGTAAGTATTGCCCAAAATAATCTGCGCGCGGATATCCTCGCTCAAATCCCTCTGAGGCACGGCCTTGACCGTACCGACTGTGCCAACCGGCATAAAAATCGGGGTCTCGATGGTCCCATGGTCAGTTGTGATGAGGCCTGCACGTGCGTTGGACTGCGTGTCCCTGCCGTCGATTTGAAAGTTAAGCGCTGCCATGGAGCTTGGTAATTGGTGCAAATGTAACTTCGGAGCATGGTTGGAACAGTGTTCAATGCAGTTACGGTTACCATCGGTGCCAGTGCAGGCCTGATTTTAGGCAAGCGGCTCAGCAAAGGATTGAACGCCATCATTTTTCAAGCGCTTGGACTTTTTACGCTGGGAATTGGTGTGGCCATGAGTTTAGAAGTTGCCAACCTGTTCGCCGTTTTCTTAGCCTTGATAGCCGGCGTCATTGCCGGGCACAGCCTTCGATTGGACCAACGGATGAAGGCCGCCACTGCGCGCCTCGGCGATGGCACGGGCACGGCGTTGGTGCAGGCGGTATTGCTTTTTTGTGTGGGCGCCATGACCCTGATTGGATGCATGCAGGACGGACTGAACAGCGATGCCACGGTCCTCTTCATCAAGGGGTCGATGGACCTCGTCAGTTCCGCCTTCCTCGCAGCGGCTTTGGGGCGAGGCGTTTTGCTGGCTGCCCCGGCCCTCTTGCTCATCCAGGGAGGCTTGACAGCGATATTCGTTCTGTGGGGCGCCGCATGGTCAGATGCATTGATCGCGGACCTTACGGGTCTTGGAGGTTTATTGCTTTTGGCGCTGGGCCTGGACCTATTAAAGGTGCGTTCATTTCCCTTACTCAACTTCGTTCCGGCCTTTGCTTTTGTGCCCCTGTTTCAGCCAGTAGCTCAGTGGCTGGAAACCGGACTCCCTCAACTTCTTTTGCCTTGAACCTCATGTCAACTCCACGGCGCGCTTTGTTGGCACTGACAAGCGGTGCGGTGCTGTTGGGGGCATTCTGGATGTGGGACGAAATCGATCGGCGCATTGAAGGTTCGCGGCAAGGTCCGGGCGACTGGTGGGGCAAACGGGCAACACAACTGCACTATGGAAGGGAGGTACACCAATGGTCTGAGGATTTCGAACTACCGGAAGCGTACCTGTTGGCGCTGATTCAATTGGAATCCGGTGGACGCAAACCGGCAGGAAAGCGCTTTGAAACGCATGTGTACGATCGGTTGGTCGCTGTGCGAAATGGCCGGCGGGAGCGTTACGAGCAAATCACCTCGAAGGATCTGGCGGGAGCCAGCAACGAAGCCATTCGGAACCTAGCGACCTCATGGGGGCCCTTTCAATTGATGGGGTATAAATGCATACAACTCGATGTGCAACTGCGGGATATTCGCGGAAAGGACGCTGTGCGTGAAGGAGCAAAATGGATTGACCTCACATACGGCCATGTGCTGCGAGCTGGCCGTTTCGAAGATGCGTTTCACCTGCACAACACCGGTAAGCCCTATCCAGCAGACGGCCAACCCACGACCTTTCACCCAGACTATGTCCAACGCGGCATGGCCTACATGCGTAAATTCGCCGAAGATGCCCGCCAATAAGTACGCCCTTATCCGGTACCGAACCATTGATCGTTGCTTGCGTAACGAGGCGCGGCCCTATCCTTCAAAGGAGGAATTGCGTGCTGCATGTGAAGAAGCCTTGTATGGCAGTGACGGCGATCGCATCAGCACGTCGACACTCGAAAAGGACCTCAACGCCATGCGTTACGATGGGGCATTGGGTTATTATGCCCCCATTGCATACCACCGGGATGAGCGTGGGTACTTTTACGAAGACGAGGACTTTTCAATTGATAACCTGCAGCTCAACGACGAAGAGTTGGAATCAATCCGATTCGCAGCGCGGACATTGGTGCAATTCCGCAACGTTCCGATGTTTTCCCAATTCGGCCAAGCCATCGGGAAAATCGACGACCGGCTGCGCATGGCTCCCGACTTGGATACAGCCCAGCTCGACAGTATTGTGCAATTCGAATCGGCGCCTGCGACACGCGGATCTGAGCATTTACAACCTTTGCTACAAGCCATTCAAGGACGGCGGATGGTATCCATGCAATACCGCAAATTCAAATCCGACGAAGCTGATGTGCTGACCATCCACCCTTACCTCCTCAAGGAATACCGTAACCGCTGGTACGTCATCGCCTGGAACAACGACCGTGGCGACTACCGGACATACGGCCTGGACCGCATGGAAGCCGTGGAGGAACAAGAGGGCGTATTTACCATGCGAAGTGATTTTGATGCCGACCACTTCTTCAAGCACAGCTTTGGGATTTCCAAGTCCAACGAAGCCCCACAAGATGTGCGCGTTCGCTGCAACCAATTGGAGTACGAATACCTCTCGGCTCAACCTGTGCATCGCTCCCAGCAGTTAATCCGCGTGGACGAAGACGTCTACGAATTGCACTTGCACGTGCTGGTCACATTTGAATTGGCTCACTTTCTGCTGGGTCTGGGCGCAGCCATTGAAGTCATCGCCCCAGAGAGCTTACGCAAGCGAATGGAAGAGGTGCACCGCGCGGCATTGGATCGGTATCAATAAACTTTTTCCGGCACCGTAAGTCCTTTACGAAGTGCCTAGCGTGGTTTGCTTGGTCAAAACATCAAAACCCGCTGCCATGTCCATTCCGCTGAACCCTACCGCTTTTCAAAACAACCCACACATCACCACACTTGCTCAAGCCCAAGTTTGGATCGATTCGTTTGCACGCCCCAATCAATTCAATCAGCACGCGTGGCAAACGACGAAGCGCCTCGCTCTCCTAGTATGGAAATGTCACCTCGAACAGCGCGCTTTTCATCGGACGTTGAATTTCCTACACCCCACGTTCTATCAAATGATCAAGACCCCAGCAGGGATCAGCTTGCTCGCTGAATCGCGGTTGCGCAAGTTCGTCTCTTAAGGGCACGATAGACCAGAGGCAAAGCTTTAACTACCTGACGCTGAGGGCCTATGATATGAACAAGTTGGTCGACGCGGTGAATAACATTCAGCTGCGCGGCGCAGGCATTCGCCGAGTATTCCCTACTTTTCAATTGTTAAATTGTAAATTTTATCGACAAAAATTACATATTAGTCGACGATTTTTCTACTTTAGCAGCAGCTCCATGGATACAACACGACCACAACACCTATTTTCTACGCTGCAAGCAACCTTGCACGAGCGAACGGACAGTGGTGAGGGTGGGGTCCTGCTGAGTTTTTCAGGGCAACTAACTCAGGAGGTTCATGATTCCCTCATGATGCTTGCCGAAAATAGCCTTAAAGGCAAGGGCGTCAAACGCAAAGTGGTGAACCGGGTGTGTAGCACTTTAATTGAATGCCTGCAAAACGTCAGCCGCCACGGTTGGGTGGATGATGAGGGGGAAATCCAATTGTACCTGACATTGGAGCACACACCGCTTGGATATCAAATTCGTGTCGGCAACTTCGTGGATTTTGATATGGCTGCTGGATTGCGTGAGAATTTAGCCGAAGTCAATGTCATGTCACACGAGGAATTGCGCGTTCAATACGTCGAACGATTGTGTAACAACGATTGGTCGGAAAAAGGAGGCGCAGGCCTTGGACTAATCAGCATGGCTAAAAAATCCCAAGGCCCCCTCGACTACCACTTCAATGAATTGGAAACCGGCATGTTCTTGTTCACCTTGGCCGTCATGGTTAAGTCGTAAATCCGTTACGTTTTTCGCTCTTTCTTGCGCGCTGCAGGGAAAAGAATATTATTCAAAATGAGCCTGTAACCTGCAGAATTTGGATGCAAATTGAGGTCCGTAGGTGGGTCGTTTACCAAGTGCCGATAGTCTTCCGGATCATGGCCGCCATAGTAAGTCCACTGACCCTGTCCCAAAGTTCCGTGAATGTACTTGGCTGATTGCGTGCTCTTCGTTTCGCCCATTATGGTCACGTCGGATCGAATGAACTGCTTTCGAAACGCTGTGGTCTGGCCCATGAAACCCGGAATGACGCGTTCATGGCTCTGGGTCAACATGGTGGGAATGATGTCCCATTTGGCGCTGAAATCGAACAAGGTGAAAAAGTCGTTCAGCTGTTTTGTCTTGGTGTGCTCCTCCGTGGCATCAATATCGGAAAACTCATACACCATGGGGTCGGTAATGATTTGATAATCGTGAAATGCCAATCCGCGGTCAAAATCCAATTTTTGAGCTGCTCCCGGCTCCGCAGCATCGCCATCAAAAGGGGCTTGACAGATGTCCACCTCTTCAGCAGCCAACGCAATATCAAACGAATCGGTACCTGAGCACATGGTGAACAGGAATCCGCCACCTAATACAAAGTCGCGGATTTGCAGCGCAACGTTACGCTTCATTACGCTGACCTTGTTAAATCCAAGCGTTCGCGCCATGCCTTCTTGCCGGCCCACTTCGTTTTGGTACCATGCTGCACTTCTGTAGGAACGGTAAAACTTGCCGTATTGCCCAGTGAAGTCCTCGTGGTGCAGGTGCAACCAGTCGTAAACCGGCAAGACTCCGGACATAATTTCCGCATCGTAAATCACATCGTACGGAATCTCCGCATAGGTCAGTACCAGTGTCACTGCATCGTCCCATGGCTGTTTACCATCGGGACTGTACACAGCAATCTTCGGCGCCACCTCAAGCTTTACGCGTTCGGTATTGGATTCCGGATGGGCGATTTCAGTTAGAATTTGACTCGCTTGAACGTCGGCAATGACCTGGTGGCTGATGCCACGGATGACGCATTCCTGTTGTACGGCCACCAGATTTGGCACAAGAAAACTGCCTCCACGGTAATTGAGTAGCCATTCGACTTCAACCTCCTGTTCCAGTAACCAGAAGGCCAAACCGTAAGCCTTTAGGTGGTTCGATTGTGTATCGTCCATGGGAATGAGAAGCTGCGAAGCCCGGCCCACAGTAACCGACAACACCCCGGCAACTAGAGCTACAACCAAACCCGTACGCAGTTCCCAGAAAGACTTCTTTCCCATGCTGCAAGTTACGGCGAAAGCCACGGCGAATCAGAAGGGCGATTCCTCTGAAGTGCCGGGCTGCTCCGACGGGTCTTTGTTCATTTTGGATTGGACCGTGACAGTCGGTTGGTTAATGAAATCGGCATTGGGCCGCAGGCCATCTTGGAACTCACCTCTATCAAACACTGGATTGGCAAAGGTATCGTAGTTCGCAAACTTGGCCAGGCGCTGAATGAACCGCAGCTTGACCGTGCCCAGCGCTCCGTGACGATGCTTGGCGAGGATCAACTCACCCAACCCCGCCGTATCGATTCCATCAGGATGCTCTGTCAAACCGTAATACTCAGCCCGGTAGATGAAGGCAACCATGTCCGCATCCTGCTCGATTGCGCCCGACTCGCGCAAGTCTGACAGGATAGGTCGCTTGTCCCCGCCGCGTGTCTCCACCATCCTGGAAAGTTGGGACAAGGCAATAATGGGAATATCCAATTCCTTCGCGATGCTCTTGATCGATCGGGAGATGGTAGAAATTTCCTGCTCGCGGTTACCGTTGTTGCTACCCGCTGTCATCAATTGCAAGTAGTCGATGACAACCATTTCAATGCCCGCCGTAGACTTTAAGCGTCGGCATTTTGCCCGCAATTCGAATACGCTCAAGGCCGGAGTATCATCGATGTATAGTGGCGCATCGGAAAGGCGACCGATGCGCTCATGCAATTGGGTATACTCGTGCGGCTTCAGGCTACCCTTGCGGAATTTATCGGAACTGATTTCCGTCTCTGCCGAAATCAAACGCTGCACCAACTGGACAGCCGACATCTCCAGCGAAAAAACGGCTACCGGGACATTGTATTCAACGGTGATGTTTCGCGCCATGGTCAGAACGAACGCCGTCTTACCCATACCGGGACGAGCCGCCAGAACAATCATGTCAGATTTTTGGAAGCCCCCAGTTATGCGATCAAGGTCCACAAATCCAGTTGAGACACCACTGACGCCACCCTCTTGGTTGCGAGCATTGTCAATGGTTTCAAGCGCTTGGCGCATGATGCTACTCATAGATTCGTAGCTCTTCCGAATATTGCCTTGAGCGACTTCGAATAACTGAGATTCGGCCTCATCGAGCAAATCGAGTACATCCGTTGTCTCTTCAAAGGCCTTTTGGGTAATAATACTCGACACGCGAATCAACTCGCGCTGGATGAACTTCTGTGCGATGATGCGGGCGTGGGCTTCGATATTGGCGGAGCTGGCCACGCGAGCTGTCAAAGCTGCAACGGCCTGCGCACCACCGACCTGCTGCAAATCTCCCAACTTGCGCAAGGATTCTGTTACAGTCAAGATATCAATGGGCTCAGATTCATGAAACAAATCAACAATCGCAGCATAAATACGGCGATGCGCATCGCGGTAGAAGCTCTCGGGCTTCAGCACATCAATGATGGAGTTGACTGCCGATTGCTCCATCATCATTGCGCCCAATACCGCCTCTTCCAGCTCCAACGCTTGGGGTTGTAACTTACCCAAAACCTCGGGCGAAAGGGCTTGATTCTGATTGCCGCGGGGTCTTACGCGGGCAACGGAAGTGTCAGGTGGATGAGAGTCGTTCATGGATAAGGTGGTCGAAGGTAGGGCTTGCTTTTGACCTGAACAGCATGGATAATTCACAACGCATTGACAAGGTTCTCAACAACTAACTCAACCCGCTAATTTTGGTGTGATTCGAATTTCAACCATGCGCATTTTTATTCTCCTATTTTGCAGCGCTTTGCTGCTGCTCGTCACAGGCTGCAACCGCGACAAAACCCCGCCAACCGTTGCCATCACTGAACCGGAATACGACGGAAAAAACGTTCAATTCGGCGATTTGTTTTTTGTGGAGTTCGAAGCCATTGACGATGCCGATGACGGTGGGTTGTGGCGGGTCGAGTTGCGCGGAGCGGACGGCATCACCCCCAAAACGGCCCAAGCCGGAATCTGGGAAGGGGCATCAACCGGCAATCTCATCGTCGCTTTTGCATTGGACGCGAGCGCATGGCCCACAGGACCCATGACCCTCGCAGTCGTGGCCGACGATGCCGCCGGCAACCGCGCGGCTGCCTTCCGGGATTTGAACTACACGGCGGCGGATGATCTGCCCGAAGTCATCGTTGCGTTGACGGCCGAATCGGACGGCTCCAGCACCTTGGTACGAACGGATGCCACCGGCGGAGAATTGGAGGTCTGGACGGGATTGCCCGGCAGCATCGAGCTGACCTATTCCGATGGGGTCATCGCGTTGGCCGATGACGCCGATGCCACGGTGCATTTAGTCGATTGGGAAACCGGCGAAGTCGCCAACGACTGGACGGACCCCACCGTCGCCGGCGCACCACCGCACATCAAAGCACTGCATCCGCTAGGTGTTCAGGCCGGGTTCATCATCGCCCACAACGGCGGTGTGGTCGCCATCGACCCCTCAGGGAATTTGCTCTTTGAACGCTTCTCGGAGGCGCCCTGGGTTCCCATCGACGTGCGCTTCGATGGCACAACCTGCATCGTTTGGGAGCGCAATGAAGCCACGAACGACCACCGCCTGCGTTCTTGGGATTTCCAAACGGGCGGGACTGGCCCCATCATGGCGTTGGCCAACGCCCCCGACGGTTGGGCCGTTGTCGGGCAGCAGGATGGGGGCACTCCGGGCAACATCTGTATGCTGCACGAAACCGACGGCTTGACCCTCGTGCATACCGCTACAGGTGGACTCTCGGATCTGTGCCCCCTATTGGGTTCGGGTTCGATGGGCTTGGCGCCGTATAGCTCGGCGGGAATCAATGGCAGTGAGGCGTTGTTCATGCGCGGGGAATTCTTGTGCCGGCAATCCATGGCGCCTGTGGCATCGGGAAGCCAGTGGCCTATGGAAGGAGAATTGCACTCCATGCGGGCCCTCGCATCGGGCGAGGTGGAGTTCACCCGCGTGGTTTCAGGAGGCCTCGAATTGTGGCGCTGGGAAGCGGCCGGGACTGTGCCTGAATTGGTCGCTTCCATCCCGGGAGTGAACACCTTGGATGTTGTTATTGTTAATGAATAGAAAGTTGTGCAGACCGGTTCAGTTGGAATGTAGCTTTGCGCCTCTCCCCGGCAATGCACCGGGTTCGACTCCCCCCTTTTTTCCGTTTCGATGTTAGCCTATCCCCAAGAAGAACCCGACTTTGGTGTTGCCCTTTCGACGAGCTTGGTGCTCTTCGGATTTGACGGTACGAATTTGCAAATCCTGCTCGCTCGCAGCAACCGTCCGCCATACCAGGGGGCATTGTTCCTGCCCAGCCGTTACCTCAACAAAGAAGACGAGCTGATGCTTTCCGCGCGCAAGATGTTCGAACAATTGTTCGGATACGAAGACCCCACCATGATCGAGCAACTTCAGGCGTTTGGTAAGGTCTTCCGCCATCCAGGTGGACGCGTCATCAACATTTCCCACTACGCGTTGGTACGCAAGGAAGATTTCTTGGCTGAAAACTGGGACAAACACGATATGCAGTGGGTGGCCTTCGACCAGGTGCCCGATCTGGCCTTCGACCACAATGAGATTGTCCATTACGCCAAAGAGCGCCTCAAGCGCCGCGTCAAGCGCCGCCCTGTCGGTTTCCGTTTGTTGCCCGATGAATTCACCTTGGGCCAGCTGCAAAACCTCTACGAAACAGCCTTGGGCAAGACGTTTGATAAGCGAAACTTCCGCAAGAAGCTCTTCAAGACCACGCTGCTAATCGACCTCGAAAAGAAAGCCAACGGCAAGGCGCCCGGTCAGCACAAAGGTTCGCAACTCTTCTCGTTCAACAAGGACAGGTACCAGAAGATGAAGATTCAGGGCTACGACTTTTTGTTTTAAGGTTTACCCCAGCGCCGCCTTCACCCGCTCCACCGCGTCGAGCTTCTCCCAAGGAAACAACTCGACCGTCATCGTCACTTCTGTGCCTTCCGGGCTGACGAAATGCTTCGTCTTCGTTTCGGGCTGACGGCCCATATGCCCATACGCGGCAGACTCCTCATAAATGGGCGTGCGCAGTTTGAAGTGCTGCTCGATTTCGTAAGGCTTGGTCGGAAACAAGGGCTGAATCTTCGCAGCGAGCTCTCCGTCTGAAATTCCGGCACGGCTCGTCTCGTATGTGTTGACATAGAAACCGACAGGTTCGGCAACACCAATGGCATACGCCAACTGCACCAGCACCTCGTCGCAAACGTCGGCTGCCACCAAATTTTTGGCGATGTAACGCGCGGCGTATGCCGCGGAACGGTCCACTTTAGACGGATCCTTTCCACTGAAGGCACCGCCGCCGTGGGCACCTCGGCCACCGTAGGTATCGACGATGATTTTGCGGCCTGTGAGGCCGGTATCGCCGTGGGGACCTCCGATGACGAACTTCCCAGTGGGATTGACATGCAGCTGGATGTCGTTGCCGAACAGGGACTGCACTTCGGTATTCATCTGCGCTTTCACTCGGGGAATAAGGATGTCGCGTACGTCCTGTTTGATCTTGGCCAACATGGCGGGCTCTTCATCGAAATCGTCGTGCTGGGTGCTGACGACAATGGCCTCGATGCGCTCGGGCGTGTTGTCGTCGGTGTATTGGATGGTCACCTGGGACTTCGAGTCTGGACGCAGGTACGGCATCGGGCTGGGCGACTCCCGGCGGATGTTGGCGAGCTCTTGCAGCAGGCGGTGTGAAAGGTCCAGCGGAAGCGGCATGTAGTTGGCCGTCTCTTTGCAAGCGTAACCGAACATCATGCCCTGGTCACCGGCGCCTTGCTCCTCAGGATGCCTGCGTTCAACGCCTTGGTTGATGTCACTGGATTGCTCGTGAATGGCGCTCAACACCCCACAAGACTGAGCGTCGAACATGTACTCACTCTTGGTGTAACCAATGCGCGAAATCACATCGCGCGCAATCGTCTGCACATCCAAATAGGCTTGGCTTTTTACCTCTCCAGCCAGAATGACTTGCCCGGTGGTCACCAGGGTTTCACACGCGACCTTGGAGGTAGGATCAAACGCCAAAAACTGGTCAATCAAGGCATCACTGATCTGGTCAGCAACCTTATCAGGATGTCCTTCTGAAACGGACTCGGAGGTAAAAAGGTAACTCATGGCTTAGAAAGCAAAAGTACGCAGACAAATTTTCACCCCAGAACTTCATTATTCACATCAATGAGGTGGATTTTGAGGTGAATAGAAATATGAAACTCGCCGAAAGTCTCTGGCCGAAAGTCTCTCAACCAATGATTCTCAAAAACGCCGAGATTTCGCTCCCTCTCCGCCCTCAAAAACGCTCTCTCTTTTATGTCTACACGCACAATTTTTAAAGAAGTGCTAAAATTTTCTAGGTACTTTTCGAATGAAATATATTTGCTGCAAATTTCAAGCTTTATACTATGATTACTCAGAAGACGGTAGAAACAGCTCAAGAAAAATGGGGCAGTGGAGTCGTGAAAATTGGCGCACTTAAAAATGACCGGGCTGCATGTGAAGCGTTTACAAGCGCATTTCTAGACGAACGGTACAACTTCGGTAGCGGCATCGTTCTGTTCAAGCCCACAAAATGCGCTCACGAACAATTCCGCGCGACCAAGGCCGAGGCATTGTCCTACTTCATTGCTGGAGAAGATCGCGCGTGTGAGGAGGATGGAGGATTTGCCATCCAGCCCTGGACCAAGGTTCGTTTCGAAAACACGGGCTTCATCCTTGAAGAATCGCGAGCAATCGCGATGGGAAACTACTTTTTCACCACCACGGATGGCGTTGAAGTAAAAGTAGAATACACGTTCGGATACACCCTCGTCGCCGGTGAATTGAAGATCGATGTGCATCACTCCTCATTCCCGTACAATCCGTAAAAGAGGACGAGATAGCATGTGAAAGAAGGGAGCCCAAAACGAGGCTCCCTTTCTTTTTTCCATTTTATTTTTCCCGGAAGAACAAGCGGATGGTGACCCCAGACAGGTCCCACTCCGAGCGAATATGATTTTCCAAGAACCGCTTGTAGGGATCCTTGATGTACTGCGGCAAGTTGCAATAGAAGGCAAACGTCGGAGTCTGTGACTTGATCTGAGTCACGTATTTGATGCGCACCATCTTACCTTTATACATCGGTGGCGGTTGATTCTGAATAATGGGCAGCAAGAAATCGTTCAACTGGCTGGTCGGAATCTTGTAATTCCGGTTCTCATAGACTTCCATCGCTTCTTCGAAGGCCTTCAATATGCGCTGCTTGGTCAAGTTGGACGTGAACAAAATCGGCACATCTGTAAATGGAGCCGTTCGCTCTTTAATAGTGGCCTCGAAAGTCTTCATGGTTTGGTGGTCCTTCTCAATGAGGTCCCACTTGTTCACCAAAATCACAACACCTCGGTAGCTGTTGACGACCTGCCAGAAGATGACCTGATCCTGCCGCTCCATGCCATTCTGGGCGTCGATGAGCAGCAAACACACGTCGCTCTGCTCAATGCTCCGTATGGTGCGCACTGTGCTGTAAAATTCCAGCTGGTCTTCAATCTGCTTTTTGCGACGTAATCCGGCAGTATCTATTAGCTCAAAATCAAACCCGTATAGGTTGAAATGGGTGTGAACGCTGTCGCGCGTTGTACCGGCGATATCCGTCACAATATTTCGTTCATTCCCTACCAGGGTATTGATGAGAGTGCTCTTCCCCACATTGGGCCGTCCCACCACAGCAAACTTCGGCAAGCCACTGTCTTCCACATCTCCCTGTCCAGGCAACAATGCAATCAGAGCATCGAGAAAGTCCCCAGTGCCATAACCACTTGACGCGCTTACGGGATGAACATCAGTATCCAGACCTAAACGATAGAACTCACTGGTCAATTCATCATGCGCTGCCGTATCTACCTTGTTGCACGCAAGAATAACCGACTTGTTGTGCTTGCGGATCAGGCGCGCTATATCTTCATCCAAGTCGGTGAGACCGGTCTGACCATCCACCATGAACACAATCACCGCTGCCTCCTCAATACTGATTTGGACCTGCGCCCGGATTGCCGCTTCAAACGTGTCGTCACTCTTTGTAATCCAACCTCCTGTGTCAATCACGGTAAACTGTCGTCCGGTCCATTCTGCATGGCCGTATTTGCGGTCACGCGTCGTTCCTGACGTTGGGTCAATGATCGCATCCTTCGTTTCAGTCAAACGATTGAACATGGTGGACTTGCCCACATTGGGCCGACCTATGATAGCTACGAGATTGTTCATGCGTCCTAAATTGAGGGAATGCGAAGTTCGTAAATGATTGTTTATCAGAAAATAAGTCATAAAAAAAGGGCCCTCTTTCGAGGGCCCTAAGAATGGCGTCGACATACTCTCCCGCAGAAGCAGTACCATCTGCGCTGGTGGGCTTAACTTCTCTGTTCGAGATGGGAAGAGGTGGACCTCACCGCAATAGACACCTAAACGACAAGATGATCAGATTTATCCGAGCGATCTCGGTCTGTTTCATCAAATGAAAACATACTGGTAGAAAAACTAGCCTTTATAAGCTTTTGGGTAATTAGTACCGCTCGGCTTTGACATCACTGCCTTTACACCTGCGGCCTATCAACGTTGTAGTCTCCAACGACCCTCAACAAGACCTCATCTTGTGGTAAGTTTCGCACTTAGATGCTTTCAGTGCTTATCTCATCCATACATAGCTACTCAGCGATGCAGCTGGCGCCACAACTGATACACCAGAGGTATGTCCATTCCGGTCCTCTCGTACTAGGAACGGGTCCACTCAAGTCTTGAACGCCCACAATAGATAGAGACCGAACTGTCTCACGACGTTCTGAACCCAGCTCGCGTGCCACTTTAATGGGCGAACAGCCCAACCCTTGGGACCTTCT
>NZGF01000014.1 GCA_002690915.1 Crocinitomicaceae bacterium | reverse complement strand
CCTACGACCAGTCCTAGCTCGCTGCACTGAGACTGCGACTGCACGCTATCGGTAGTTGATGGCACTCCAATGGATACGTTTGCGGCCATCGAGATGCTCTCGGTGCTTGAAACGTCTAGGTCAAGACCATTAGTTCCAAGGATTACATTCGAGCATTGTGACGAAGACTGAATGTCTCGAGGGTCAGCTAGAACTGCTGGGATAGCTTGTAGTTCTACATGCTCGAGATAGATGTTCTTGAGTTGATTACTTCCCCCAGCCAGAACTTTTGGAGAAAACACTAGCTCATAGGTGCCTGGCGGTATTTCGTAAATGAAGCCCTTCCTGTTTAGGCGAGTAAGTGTCCTTAGAAGACTGGTGTCACCCAAGTCGTATATAAAGACATCAACTTCATACCCTGCTTCAGGATGTACTTCGGAAGCACCCATGAAATTCCAAGCAGTGTTTAGATGTCCGTACCTTGGGATCTTAACTTTGACGTACAGATCCGAACCGTCACCGTTGTTCCGTACTCCAGAACCTGAGACTGGAAAATTGTAGTAGTACCAATTGCTTCCGCCCTTAAACGGAACCATGTCATCGGCATTGTCTGGGAGCCAGCCTCTAAACTCCTTATGGTATCCGTAGGTGATGTAATCAGTCTGAATGAAGACTGTTCCACACTGAGCCGCTGACTGAGCCGAGTCTGCAAGCAATGAGGTGTGCATCCCCATCCCGTGAATGTAATTGGCATTCGCATGGCTTTCGACTGAGTCCACAAGCATGGAAGACGAGTTAAGGCCCAACAAAAGGCTAGGGACTTCAGGCTGCGACTGAGAAGAATTGACTGCGATATTGATGTCGATGAAAGGGGATTCGCATTGAGCCGCTGACTCAACGCTATCCACAAACAAGTCAGTAACCACATCGAACGACAGGTATGGCTTGTATAAGCCGTTGTCTACTTGGTAGTACTTGTTGCTGAAGTTCTCTTCCTCAAGCAGGCAAACGATTATCGTGTTGCTTCCACTTTGCCTCTCCGTAGCGACCATCTCTGTAATATCCAGAATGATATCACCTACCTCTGGCGAGAAATCAACCCTTCCATTGCTCGAGATAGTTCCTTCTTGAAGCTCCAGATATGTTGTTGGAAACTCTGATGTCCACCTTCCTGCTTCTGCAATGAAATCCTGATTAACATCCGTCACCTTTAGGTGGAGATAGACAGGTAGCCTTGTCGCCACGTTCTCTATCGAAAACTCTAGAACCGCTCGCTCTAGCGATTGGCTCATGCGGTCCCCGATTATCAGCGGGTCTCTGTCCTCGTCAAAGTTCCGAACGATGAGGTCAGTCTCAGAACAATGAGAGTCTGATTCAGCCGAGTCTAACGCCAGCAGGGCGTTGCCTCTGAGGGCAGGCTCAGATACCTGCGAATCACTGACGACAGAATCTGATCTCAGATCTGGAATTATATTGGGAGGGCTAGCTTCCGAAGAAGACTGTGATCCCACAAGTTCTAACGGGGCTGGGCCGAGCACTCCCCTGCCACCTCGGCTGAGTCCATTGTAAAGCCAAGTGACTTCGTGTGGAGTCAGGACTCGATTGTCGTACAGTCTCAGGTCGTCAAATTCCCCGTATGTCAAATACCCTGCACCTGGTAGCCGCCTATACCTATCACCATTTCGGTCGCTGTTTTCTCCAACATGTGGTTGAGTTACAGCTAAGTCGCCGTTGAGATAAAGGCTCATCTCTCCATTGTCTTCATAAGTTATGACAATGTGATTCATGTCATCAATGGAAGAAACCTGCCCAGAGAGAGAGAGCTTGTCTGTAGAGACAATTATTTGATTTGTTCGCTTGCGAGTGCTGATCTCTATGAATACAGAGTCGTTGTTGTAAATAAAGGCACTGCCGCCAGGCTGGGAGCTACTGCTATTGTCTTTCAAGTGAATAGACAGCGAGGCAGAGGTGGTTGAGCTACTGAAAACAGAAGAGGGGATAGTACAGCTTGAATGGCTGCTTACTCGAATTGATCGAGAACCACCATTGCCCTTGTGATTTGCCCACATGTTCGCTTCGTCAAACGGGAAGCCAGCATTGCCATGCAAGGAAGCTCGGTTATTACCTACAGAGAAGTCTTCTAGTTTCGGACCCCCTACGTTGTTATCGTCAAGTGAGGGGCAGTACCACAGAGACTCACCAAGCCCCTCGCGATTAATGTTAGGGTCCACATTAACTGCACTCGCATTGGACAAAGATACTGCATCATCGACATTTGCAGCACCGCTTATTCCCAGTGCAAAGGACTGGCAGTGAGCTACGACCTGATTGGAGTCGATCAGCAATTCACTATCGCGAGAGACATCACCCAAGGTCAAGCACTGCGAGGCCGACTCAGCGGAGTCCACAAAGATATTAGCTTTAACAATGAATGTCTCTGCTTCAGAAACAGACTCTGATCCCGAAAGTATTACTTGACTGTCTCTCGCTAAAGAGAATGACTTTACGTTGGATGCAGACTCGAGGCTGTGGGCTGGAGCATTTGCCAAAATTACATTAGGAGAAGAGCACTCTGAGCTACTCTGAATCGACTGCACATCAATCGAGAAAATCGCACCAGCAACAGAAGGAGACGAAGCAAGACGCTGAACCTCCCTCGGGGTGATTGCGCGATCAAATAGTCTTATGTCCTTCAGCTGTCCTGTGAGCCGTTCTCTTGGAAGGATCCCGCGATTGTCGTAACCGCCAATGGACCCTATAAGATTGTGGGATTCATTGCGAAGTCCATTGGTCGATGCAAACGCTGAGTCAGGAAGTCGGTTTGTCGAATTCCCTATGTTTTCAATCTGGTAGAAATTCTGCGTCCATGTGTCCTCGCTAACTTCAAAAACAACCTCGCCATCATCTCTTGTGACTTGAACCATGGTGTACAAGCCGTAAGGGTCGTCAAGGTTCAGACCGAAGTCGTACTGGGGTGGATCAAAGAACTTTGTTCTTAAGCAGACATGATAAAAAGATTGCTCGGCATCCTCTGACAGAGCGATGTCCCATGTCTTGAAATATGTTGGGTCGCCTCCTGCGAAAAACCAATGCAGCCGAATCGACCTGCCATCGGAATTTATGCGAGCACCTACCCACATCCCCTCGCTTCTATTTGGACCCATGTTCCCAAGGATTTTTGCAGTCTTGTCTCGAGGTGTACCGAGCTTGACCCAGAACGAGACTGTCATCTCCTTTGCTCCCTCGAGCGGGAAACCTGGACGATCTGCAATGGAGCCACGATGCCTGGGCGACAAGGACCTCGCTGCACTGCTTGCGAAGTTCACTGTGCCAGTTTCCTTGTCCCATGCACTGTCTATGCCGTAACCCGTGTTAACCACAGCGTACTTGTGATGCCGAGAAACATGGTTCGGCTGCATGTCTGTGTTTATAAGGGCATCAATTTGAGACTCTGGAGTGTGCCAAGACACCTCGTCGCCAAGACCCGGAAGGTTGTTAGGGCGATAAGACACGCCCTGAGACTGACCGCCATCTACTGTTAGGGAAACTTGTCTTGCGACACGAAACCGAAGTTTAGCGTTATCCACTAAGCCGGTCTGGTAATGCACCTCCTGCCTAGGAATGAAGTGTCCTAAAGGGTGTTGCGTAGGCGAGAGGTAATACACAAAATCGACGAAGGAGTCTTCGCCGTAAAACTCACCCTTGGATGCAATTAGCTCATCGACTATTGATGTGACGTTTGCGCTTATCACACTAGAGAGCGAACCCGCAAATGTTGTAAATGGCCGATAGTCTACCTCGACGATTGCAGAAGTCTGATGCCTATCAAATGCTTGCTTGAAAACAAAACCATTGTCAAACAGGTTGGACCATACTCCTTTGATTCCCGCGACAACAACCTTCTGATCAACTGTGTCAACGGAAGTGTGATGCGCTTTCAAGACGATGTTCAGGTGTACGTCTTCATAATCTTCGGGTATGTCTCCTAAGTTTTCCCCTAGGTTGTATCTAGCCATCCCTACGACCCGAGTAGGGCTGTTGAATAGGCTCCCACTTATTCCGCTGAAGTTCGTAAGCGGTAAGTTGGCAAGGCTAAGGCCACTGCCTCTATAAGTGGTAAGACTTGGGGATGAACTTCCGCCTGGAAGAAGATTCGCATAACCGTAGTCGTATACACTGTGTTGAATGATAGTCATTTGCTCTTAACTCACCAGAAATTTACAGTTCGGTTTACTTTTCGAGTCAGATAGATCAGCGGAGAAGACACCTCGGCGGCGGCTTGCGATCCAGAAACAACAAGTGCGTAGTCACCAGCTAAGGCGAGGCTGATGTTATCGATCCACGATGTGTAACTCAGTGATTCAAACGCCCACTTAACAACATCCCCTGAAGTCACTGCCAAGCCTGATGAGCCCCTTGCCCCGAGCGTGCTTGAATAAGTCATGGTCTCAACAAGCGAGCCATTCTTATAAACGTAAACTCTTTCGTCTGAAGAGTCGGTGTTGTAGCTGAAGGTAAGGTGACCATCAGATGGGATTGACAACTGAGCCCAAGTTGTCGATGGGTCACTTACTGTGTTGAATGACCCGAGGCGACCATAGTAAATAGCTGGCGAGGCTAGATTGGCTGCGGTCCATCCATAGATCGACGAGACAGGCGTGGCATTTATTTCGCCAGTAAAGTCCTCGCCTGACCATGGGTCGTTACCCATGCCTGAGTGGTTCTGGCAATAGTAGTAAAGGTAGGGGTCCGAGTTCAGTGTTATAGATATCTCGGTGTAGGCTCCAGAAGAACCAGGAGTCCCAACGCTTGTGACGCCAGTTGTGTAATTCGACCCTGACGCATGCTGCCCGTCTGGCGTGGTAGAGAAAAGCAGCGGATGACCAGCGTTGCTCGAGTCAGACTGATCGAACCTATATGTAGCAGTATCCTCGACAATGTTTCGCAGCGATTCGGATTGCACTCCGTCGATGTAAAACTTGTTGCCTGAGCCGTATGCATTTGAACCTGACGCAACTGTTACAGCAAAAGTCAGGACATCAGGAGTCGCGTTTACATTACTGGCGTTGGATCTGCTTCTTGAACCAACAACTGGCACATTAAAGCTGCCAGTCGCAGCGGTGCTTTGGCCCTGTGACTGCGAAGACGAGTCATTGACGTAAAGCTGATAGCTATACCCACTACCGCTTCCACCACCGTCATTACCCTGGCCTGGGTCGTCCATTTGACCTACGTCATCTACAGGATCGTCATACATCTTCCGGCTTCTCCTTTGAAATTCTAAAGCCTACAGACACTCGATCAGTATGCGAGAACACTGCATGCCAAAAAGGTAGCTTGCTGCTTGTGGAGAACACTCGATAGTTCCACCCCTGCTCGTCGAGCATCACCCTCCGGTCTAAGTCGTGTCCCTCGTAGTGGTAGTACAGACCACTCTTTCCTGACTCAGCTGCCCAGTTGCAGTAAACGCGAAGACCTGGAGTGCATCTGTTTGTGTGCCATCCCAAGTAACTATCTTTCGGATACCAACCATTTCCAGAGATAGCTATCGAGTCTCCTTCGTCCATCAATCCTTCGCGCTGAAAAACCTTCGCAGCGGTCCCTGATAGCGAGTCTCGCATATGTTTCATTCTGAACATGCACTTCGATGCATCACCCAATGCTCGATCTCTATTCACCTCCGTGAGCATGATTTCCTGAAGCGTCTGGAAGCTGCAACGAGTATCGACGTATTCGGAGTCAACGACAAACTTGCGTCTCTCCGAGCTAATAAATTCGCCGTTGTTTAAGCTTCGCAAAGCAAGAACCTTGTTTAGCTCCACTTCTAGATCAGTGCAGTGCATGACCCTAGTACTCAGAAGCATAACGGGGCCTCTGCAGGGTTGTGGTGACATGAATCTGGTGCATCAATAAGCCTGATGTCATTGATGGCCCCGACTCCATCCAGAATGATCGAGCTCGCTGATTGCCAGACCCAGTCGCGTATGATCTCCACAGTAGAATCACCAATGCCTCGGAATCTTCTGACAGCAGGGCGGAAGTGGCAAGCGAAAAAATCTCCACCGCTGCCAGCGAGGCCTCTACAAAAAGACTTAGGGTTGGGGCAGAATGCCACTCGATTATCACGCGACACTAAATCCTGTGTGCCGCCTGTATCTACAGTCCCATAATCACCAGGCTCTATGCTGAGTCCATGGCTACAGACAGCATCGTGGCTTATCACATCAGTCATCTTCATAGACTTCATGTCTAGTACTAACACTTGGCTCTTCCCTATGCCTCGGTTGTGAAGGTTGACGTAAACAAAGTCCCTGTGAGCTACCACGTTATTTACATGATGTCTCTCTTTTTTAACTGAGGGCAAATGCTTTACGAAGTCAAAAACCCTCAAGCTAAAGTAGAAACATTTTCCGGTTGACTTTTGGTAGAAGCAGACAGCGTCCATGCTCGTCATTGCTGCAATCAGGTAGTCGCCGGATACCGTAAGCTGATGAGTGTTGTCATCGAAGACACACTCCACTTTGTCAACAAAGGAAAGTCTTTCGTTATAGACACAAAGATTCCTCCTATTGGCGACATAGATCCAGTCGGAGTCCCATGTCAGCCCGAAAGGGCGATGAGGAGGACGCGAGTCACTAGCACCTAGATCTTTTTCCCTAGGATCTGACGGCGTCTTTTTTACCGAGCCGTCAGACACATCGATTAGAACAAAGGAATACTTTGAACTGCTCGGAGTTGCTAGTAACCTCACCCTGTCACCACCGAGGCTGTCTAGGCTAGCTGGCTACCACAGCATCTCGGAATGCAGCGAAGTGGGCTGGGATGTCCAGCGTGTCCGATGCAGTCAAACCAGTTCGGTTTGTCGTGAGTTGCGTCACGAACAAGATCTCTGTGTTACCTGTGTCCAACCAAGCAACGTGAGAGGCATCGCCAGGTGCTACAACGGCGACATCGTTCTGTGCTGCCACTGTGACTTTGCGACCGTCAGCGGCTCCATCAGCAACGGTGAAACTACTGGACGTTACGGACACAGTAGCAATTCTCTTGTTGCTACCGCCGTTATTTGTTATAGCTTCGGTGTAACTGGCGGGATCGCCAGAGAGGACCACAACTGTATCGCAATTGTTCTTCAAGTATGTCAGTGCTGTATCAAACACTGTGTCTGCAATTTTGTATGCCACGATTCTAATCCTTCGGTAGTATAGCTAGCCAAAGCCTAAAGGCTTACCGGATGGTAACTTACAAGAAGGTGTACGCTATAAGAATGCAGACCAGCGATATGGGTCCAATGCTGGACTATTGGTTTGCTTTCTCTTCGTCTATCGCGGCTCGAAGCCACTTTGCCGCAGTCTTTCTTCTGAGCGATTCCGGTGAATGCCTCATCCATGTTTTAGATGACTGACTTACTAAATGATCGACAATCAAGTCGAACTTTTCTTCTGCGCCGGACACGCCAAGGTCGTTGATCCAAGATGCCTGTCCCGAGCAGTTACACCCACGGGGCTTGGGCATCCACGCAGGGATCTTCTTTGCGAGTCGTGTTCCTACCCCGTATCGATTCACTGAAATGGGATCAACTACCTGTGTGATACCACAAGGCTCGCACATGTATGCAGAGCCTTGGATATTGGTCATCTCCTTGGAGCATTTTTTGCATATCAAATTACTGGACCTCCGTATCTGTAATCCGTCTCTATGTCTCTTGTTGGGTGGTTGCAGAAGCAACACTGCTGGCTGACGGTTGGCTGGTAGACCAGCCCGACCCCGCCTTCTTCGTCTTCCCAAGTCGGCACTGAAGGAATGCTGTAAGTGCCTACATGCTCAGTGCATATGGTCGTGTTCTTGTTTACCCACTTACGCAACACTCCATGCTCGTCTGGCTTGACTGATCCTTCGCACTCTTCTTCGGGAGTGAACAGATGAGAGTAGTAATCGAAGTGGCCTTCAGATGGACCCGTCCTGAATATTATAATCCTCCCGAAATTCCCATTGAAGTTCGCCTTGTACCTCTTGAACTGTATGGGATTGTCTCCGCAGAAATTAAAAGCTTGGCGGTCAACAATCTTGTGGTCAGATTCGTCGAACGTGTTCCTCATACAGCACAGTGAAGTGTGTTCGCAGTAAACTCCCGCTGACACATCAACGTCTTTACTGCTGTCGCTCATCACTGCAGTCTTTATCTTGTTAAGCATGACCTCGCTGGTAGAGAAGAACTTTCCCTTGCATCTATCCTCGCCAAGCTCAACCACTTTTCCGAAGTCGTATCCGTTAAGCTTTATCTCCCACTCATCGTCTCTGGCTGAATTTGAGTTGCATATCAGCATAGTGAAATCATAAAGATCAAAAAGCTCTCGCCTTTCGCTGTAGCTCCTTGGCGGGTCCGCCTCCACTGAACTGCAAAGCTCACCCTCTTTAAGGTTGGGGTTGTCAGGATTGCAAAAACAATCGCATTGCTTGCAGGTATCTTCTTGGCAGCATCCGCATCCTCTCCTGCTCATAGCTCGGTCTCCGTACTTCCGCAAACAGCCTGTATCGCATGGAAGTCATTGCCGGTGTTCATGCACACGCCTTCGTCGTCCTTCTTTTGATCATCCATAAACCCGAGCTCGTCCCGAAGATCAATACTCTGTCCAGATGAAGTAAAGGCATCTCCATTAATATCTAAGAGTTGTGCCTTGGCTTTCTTGTCCTCAAACTCATCCTCGAGCTTGTACCTCCAGAGATTCTGAGAGACTGTGGTATCGATCAACGCTTTTGATCCATCAGGGGAGTATGTCAATATCCGATAGATTCCTGACGCCGCTGCCTTTAGCTTGTTAGGTTCAGAAGAATCAGGGTTGAGCATCACATACCTCTTCTTGTCTCGATCAGACTCGCT
>NZGF01000013.1 GCA_002690915.1 Crocinitomicaceae bacterium | reverse complement strand
TTTCTGAAGGCGTTGAAGCTAATTACCAAGACATGGCTAATTATGCCCTTTTTGCGCTGATTTTGCTCGAATTAACGGGAGATTAGAACGGAAGCATGGCGGTTCAAATTAATTTTAGATGAAATTCTAGTTCATGTGGAACACCATCATTAAGATTTGCCGCCTCTTGGTAGGTTCGCTTTTCATCGTATCGGGATTGATCAAGGCCAACGATGCGCTTGGCTTTATGTACAAACTGGAAGAGTACTTTGAACCTGGGGCCCTGAATTTTCCAGGGTTGACGGAATGGGCATTGCCTCTGGCAGTTTTCATTTGCGTAGGAGAGATTTTGCTCGGTGTTGCGATGGTCATTGGTGCATTGCCGCGGTTCACTGCGACACTGACGGGTATCATTATGGCATTCTTCACCTGGCTCACATGGTACACAGCGAACTGCGATCCGTTTGGCACAAAAATGATAACCGATTCCTTGGGCGCGCTGGTTGAAATTGACAATCAATGCGTTCTCGCCTGTGGGTGTTTCGGAAACGCAATTCCATTGACTCCATACGAGAGTTTTATTAAGGACGTGGTGTTGTCCATTTTAACGGTGCCGATCCTGCTGGGGGCATTCACAGATCGCATCGCCTTGAACGATAAGCGAACAGGGATGTTCATGATTTCCGGCAGTCTAGTGCTGATTTATCTGTTTGGTGAGTTTATGCTTGAATGGAATTTCCCCGTGTTATTTGCGGCGATCTCATACGCCGTAGCGGAGGGCTTAAAAACCCGGATCAATAGCGAACACAAAGAATGGATTATGGCGGCAGGTGTCACAATTGTCTGCGTGGCCTTTCAGGTGCATACGCTCCATCATTTGCCGCTCAAAGATTACCGTGCCTATGCCACTGGAGAAAGCGTCATTGAGAACCGAAAATCTGCCGAGGAGCTCGGGCTGCCAGGTCCAGTTTTCGCAACCGAGTACACCTTCCGCAACGTTATCACCGGTGCGGACACCCTTGTATTGAGCAGCGATTGGCTGAAGATTTACAATGAGCCATGGTTCAAGTCCGCGTACGAGACGGTTTCCTTCGATGGCCGGGAAGTCAAGGTATCCGATGGTTACGAACCGCGCATTCTCGATTTTCAAATTCTCGATAATTTGGGAGACGATAGGGCCGATGAATTTTTGAATTACGATGGAAATGTGCTGCTCTTTGTATCAAAAGACTTGGAAAATGCCAACACATCGAAGCAGGCAGATATGAATGAATTGGCCAATGCAGCCCGTGAAGCCGGTTGGATGAATGTTGGGCTGACCAATGCTCCTTGGGAGCAAAACCGAGATTTTCAAGAGGCTCATGATGTAACGTATGGCATGTTTACCTGTGATCAAACTGAATTGAAGATTGTCATTCGCTCGAACCCAGGTATTGTCTGGATGAAAGATGGAGTGGTTCAACAAAAGTGGGCTTGGCGAGATGTTCCGTCTTGGAAGGAGTTGAAGGGGAATCAATAATGGGGCGAAAGGCGCTTCAAGGATTGAGTGTGCTCTGGGGGACCTTGACGCTTGTGTTCCTCTTGTTTGCCATGGCACCAGACCCAGCGCGGCAGTTGGCAGGTCAAAATGAATCCGAGGAAGTTGTAGAGGCAATACGAACGAAACTGGGATTAAACCAGCCGCTGCATTTGCGATATGCGTCCTTTTTGTCAGGGTTTTTGCCAGTTAGCCTTGGCGAATCGGGGCTGGCTTGGACTGGATTCGATTTGGGTAAATCGTACGTATCGGATAGGCCGGTGGTTGATGCTATTGCGGATGCGCTGCCTGCGACAGTTCTTTTGGCTGTGACGGCCATGGGTCTTGCGATGGCATTGGGGCTGTGTATTGGCTTTGGACTTGCCATGGTGTCGGGCGGCGCGTTGGATCGATGGGTGCTCGGTATAGCGGCAGTTGGCATGAGTGCGCCTTCATTTGTAATGGCCATCTTGGTTTCGTGGTTATTCGGCTCAGTCTGGCACCATTGGACAGGATTGCCCATGACGGGTGGCCTGTGGGAAGTTCATCCCTTTGAAGGTCCGCAGCTCGCCTGGAAGCACCTCATTTTACCGGCGTTGACTCTTGGTGTCAGGCCCTTAGCTGTTGTCATTCAATTGACGCGCAACAGTGCTGTGGATGTCTTGAACATGTCATTTATTCGGACCGCCCGATCCAAAGGCATCTCTTCGTTCCGCCTTCTCGTGCATCATGTTGTCCGAAATGCTCTGAATCCAGTACTTACCGCTGCTTCGGGATGGTTTGCGAGCATGCTTGCCGGTGCTGTTTTTGTTGAATACGTTTTCGGATGGCGTGGTATGGGGATGTTGATGTTCCAAGCGCTTGAGCAGAGCGATTTACCCATTGTACTCGGTTGCGTTACCGTCGTAGCAGTAACCTTCATATCCGTGAACGTTGTTGTTGACTTTGCTTACGGTTGGCTCGATCCTCGTGTCAAGCTTTCAAACGGGCATTGAGCAGTTCAATCAAGGATTTCGCAGTTGCATTGTAGTACCGTTTAGTGCGGTAGCTAGCGACCCATTGAATGCCCCGACTGGCATTGGTCAAAAATAACTCATCTGCCCTCAGTATTTCCCCAGGTGAAATGTTGCATTCGTATACCTTGAACCCTTCTGCAAGAGCCAAATTGATTACGGCTGCACGCATCACGCCTCCTACGGGCCCGCTCTCTAATCCGGGTGTGTAGAGCACGCGGTTACTCACTAGGAAGAGGTTGGATCTCGTGGATTCAATAATGCTGTGAGACGTATTGGTGATCAAAGCATCGTCCAGTTCTTGCTCCTTGGCCCACAAACTTGCTTGCACGTAGAGAAGTGCTGATGTGTTCTTAAAATTCGCCAAGGGGCCATTGAGTTTTTTCATGTCGGGATAAACATCAATGGACAGTCCATTTTCATTCAAGGCATACGCGTTGGATGGCAATGGTTCAACTTCAGCGATCCATTCAAGTGCGTTGGTCTGAGGGGTGTAGCGGCCTCCGGCCATGCGAAAAAAAGACACGCGCAATCGCCCCCCTGCACTGACTTCATTGGCCTTGCAGAGCAATTCTAGCGCGGATTGCCAATAGTGAGCATCCCATCCATGTGGCGCTTCAATTTTGTGCGCTTCAAGGCTCTTTTCTACTCGGTTCCAATGCAAATCCAAATGTTGGGGTACACCGTTGCTGACGCGGATGGTATCGAAAAATCCATCCCCGTATTGAAAGGCCCGATTGTGAACGGAGTGCGGTAAACCACTGGCATCGCACAGTACGCCATTGACAATGTACTTTGCACGCTGTTCCGGTTCCCATTCAATGCTGTCAAACATGAGGGGATATCATTTGAGGGACATAATCGATGAGATCACCATTCACGGGCATCAATATTCCACGGATTCCCGCATTTTCGCCGGCTGTAATGTCCCTTGTTTTGTCGCCAACCATCCACGATTTGCTCGGATCGATACCATATCGAGCGCACGCCCTTTCCATCATGAGTCCTCCGGGTTTCCGGCTCAAACTTTCTCCAAAATCCGGGTGATGCGGACTGTAGTAGGCATTGGTGATGACAATGCCTCTTTCAGCGCACGACTGTATAAAATATTGGTGAATCGCGTTGACTGTCTCGTGGGTGTACTGCCCTTTTGCAATCCCGCCTTGGTTGGTGATTAGAATCAACAAGTACCCTGCGTCTTGTAATTGTTCAAGTGCTTGATAAACCGTAGGCAAGACGTCAAAGACATCCAGTGAACGGGTGTAATCTCCGGGGTCATGGTTGATGACCCCGTCTCGGTCCAAGAAGACGGCCTTTCTGCGTTCCATCGAGTTTCGAAGCTACATCAGAATGCCGATGACAAAAAAAAAAGCTTCAAGCGATACGGGTACCGGGTGCGACATCTTCTGGTACCTCAAGGACTGCAGTGCCGGTTGGGATGTCAAGTGCGCCAAGGAGGAGGAATTCCGATCGGATAGGTCCAATTTGTTTTGGCGGAAAGTTGGTGACTGCGACCACCTTTTTTCCAATCAAATCCAGAGGATTGTACCGGTCGGTGACTTGCGCAGATGTCTTCAAGATCCCAATTTTCGGCCCGAAATCAACGCAAATAACGTATGCCGATTTCTGTGCCTCTTTGAAAACTGAGGCTTCTACAATTAATCCTACGTGCATACGGACGCGTTCGAATTCATCCCAGGTCAAGTGGTTTTCCATTAAGTGAATGTACGGCCATTGGGCAGTGATGCGCAGTGAACGGGGGGCGGAGGTTTTGTACTTTTGAGGCATGGCTGACAATGAATGGCTTGATTTTCCGGGATTCGATGCTGTGCGATGGGAAGCGGAGGCTTCGAACATTCAATCGGCTGATAACGGTGTTTGGCAAAAGCCCCTTTGGACGCGGAGTACAAATTCAATAGAATTACCTGCAAAGGCTGTTGCGGCAAAAGAGGAAGGCAATGCCTGGTCTTTAACGCAAAGCATCGCGCGCGCGGAAGATGTGATGCCAGCATTGCTTGGTGGAGCGGAGGGGATTCGTTTTCAGCATGAATTGTGCACGTGGGAATGGATGAGTGGGGTACACTTGGAAATGATCCATTTACACTTAGATGCCGATGGGGTTCGGCTTGCTTGTTTCCCGATTGAACGCATGCTCGATAACGGCTGGAAAGGCAGCTGCACCTTGAGTGTTCGAAATGTGACTGCCGAGGAAGTCCGCACCCATGCCAATGATTTATCAGCGGCACCTGACATTCGGAAATGGGCCATCAATACCTGTGATAAGGCCGAACCAGTCGAGGCTCTATGCTCGGGACTGGCTCAGGCGCAACTCGCATTGGAGACCTTCAAAGCTGTAGGGCTAGACGCCGCAGAGGAGTTCCAAGCCTTTACCTGGCTTCATAAAATTGGACCTCATGTATTGGAAGGAATTGCTATGACGCGTGCGATGCGCATCCTTTGGCAACGATGGTTGACGAGTTGTGGGCTTGAGCGGGGAAGCATTTGGCTTGATGCACGGACCTATTTGCCAAAGGCAGACGAAGGGATCCCGACCGATCGGTTGATTGGCATGACGTCTGCAGCGTATGCCAGTGCTATTGGAGGAACGGATTCGCTGGAAATTGTTCCCCATGATGCCAATGACCTACAGGCCTCAGCGGACGGTAAGCGATGGGCGCGCAACATCCAACACCTGATGCGTGAGGAGGCGGGCTTGAATCGGGTGTTTGACCCCATGGGAGGCAGTCACGTGGTGGAGTTTTGGACATCTTCATTGATTGAGGCTGTGTGGAACACTTTTAACAATCAAGCGCAGCAATGATTGAGCTTGCTCCTTATTATCCAGTTCAAGGTGCAACTCCTTGCAGCCACGAGCAATTTGGGCCGGGTCAAGCGCCGTTTCTCGGAGGACCGTATGCGACCATGTACACATCCCGTCCGTGGACCATTCGTCAATATGCGGGATTTTCGACGGCCGAAGCATCGAACGCTTTTTATCGCGCCAACTTGGCTGCCGGCCAAAAAGGCCTAAGCGTGGCTTTCGACTTGGCGACACACCGTGGTTATGACAGCGACCATCCGCGAGTTTCGGGCGACGTGGGGATGGCTGGCGTTGCGATTGACTCAGTTGAAGACATGAAGCACTTGTTCAATGGGATTCCATTGGATCAGATGTCCGTGAGTATGACGATGAATGGGGCGGTTTTGCCCATTCTGGCTTTTTACATCGTCGCTGCTGAAGAACAAGGTGTGGAACCCGCGCTGTTGACGGGTACGATTCAGAATGACATTCTGAAAGAGTTCATGGTTAGGAATACCTACATCTATCCGCCGGCTCCTTCCATGCGAATCATTTCTGACATCTTTAAGTACACGTCGGAGCACATGCCGAAGTTCAACTCCATTTCTATTTCCGGCTACCACATGCAGGAGGCTGGCGCCACGCCAGCGCTAGAGTTGGCTTACACTTTGGCCGATGGATTGGAATACGTTCGCACAGGGATGGCGGCGGGATTGGACATTGACGCCTTTGCGCCGCGTTTAAGTTTTTTCTGGGCGAGTGGCATGAACCACTACGAGGAAATTGCGAAAATGCGCGCGGCCCGTTTGATATGGGCGCAGAAAATGAAGGAATTGGGAGCAACACACCCCAAATCCATGATGTTGCGCACCCATACCCAGACAAGTGGCTGGTCGCTTACCGCTCAAGATCCATGGAACAATGTGGCGAGGACGGCCTTGGAAGCAATGGCTGCAGCGTTTGGTGGCACCCAATCCCTGCATACAAATTCCATGGACGAAGCCATTGCGCTGCCCACTGAGGCGTCTGCTCGCGTTGCTCGAAATACCCAGCTGTTCTTGCAGCGAGAGGCCGGTTTTACGGAGGCGATTGACCCGTGGCACGGATCTCGCATGATGGAGAACCTCACCGAACAAATGATTCAAGAAGCGTTGACGTTGATGGAGGAGGTTGAGCAAGAAGGCGGCATGGCCAGTGCTATTGAAAAAGGCATTCCCAAATTACGCATTGAAGCCGCCGCTTCGGAGAAGCAAGCTCGTATCGATCGGGGGCAAGATTGCATCATTGGCGTCAATTTGTTTCCCACGGACAAAGAAGAAGACCTAGAAGTGCTCGAAATTGACCAAAAAGCGGTGCGTTTCGGGCAGATTGAGCGCCTTGCTGAAGTTCGTGCAAAACGAAACGATGCAGGAGTGAGAGCTGCTTTGCAGGCTATGTCAGAAGGGGCGAAGGGCGAAGTGAACTTATTGGCTTTGGCAGTGCAAGCAGCAAGGGAACGAGCGACTCTAGGAGAAATCAGCGATGCGTTGGAAGTGGCTTTTGGTCGCTATGAACCTGCGGTTCGCAAAGTGAGTGGTATCTTTTCGAGGGCGATGGAAGGACAAGCTGCATACCAAGAAGTCATCGATTTAACCCGATCTTTTAATCGTCATGTCGGTCGACAACCGCGCATTCTTGTTGCTAAAATGGGGCAGGATGGACACGATCGAGGGGCGAAAGTGATTGCCTCTTCGTTTGCTGATATGGGGTTCGACGTGGATTTAGGTCCATTGTTCCAAACGCCAGCAGAAGTGGTTCAGCAGGCCATTGACAATGACGTGCATGTTGTGGGCATCAGCACGCTGGCAGCGGGCCATAAGACCCTAGTGCCGGAGTTGATTGAGGGGTTGAGCAGCAGCGGTCGCGCCGATATTTTGGTTGTGGTCGGAGGGGTAATTCCACCCGGTGATTATGAAGCCCTCTATGCCAGCGGCTCCGTTGGTGTTTTTGGTCCAGGGACACCCATCACAGAATCTGCCAAGAACATTCTTGAATTGTTGCTTGAAGCCTACGCTTGATCTCCTATCTGGGTAACTGGCGTTTGAAGACCATTTGACCATGCTATCCCCGACATGCGTCCCTTGCCGGGTGGAATCAATTCGTCAATTCCGATCCAGCCATCGCTGCAACGGACTACCAGTGCGTCTCTAATCACTTCAACAGTTCCGGGTTGGGCATCGCGAGGAAGTGCGACGGTTGGATCGATGGAATGGGCCTTTAGAACCTTAATATCCCCTATTGGCGATGGGGTCCAAGATTTGGGAATCGGGTAAAGACCTCTGATTTTATTAAGCACATTATCAGTGGTTTCATGCCAGTTTATTAAAGTGTTTTCTCGGCATAGTTTTGGCGCTGCGAGGCGAGGTTTGACCGATAATTGTGGTTGGGGCATGAGCTCACCCGCCAACAGGCTATCCAGGGTTTTTAACAGCAGGGCCTTTCCATGGATAAGCAGTTTTTCATAAAGTGTTCCGGCGTTGTCACTGTCTTCAATGGTTACCTTGCTTTGCAGCAATACATCTCCTGTGTCTATCGCATGTTGAAGCGAAAAGGTGGAGACACCAGATTCGTTCAAACCATGCATGATGGCCCATTGAATAGGCGCAGCACCACGTAACTGTGGCAGCAAGGAGGCATGAAGGTTGATTGTCCCGAACTCGGGTGCTTCCCACACAATACGGGGTAACATGCGAAACGCTACAACCACGTACACATCAGCTTCCCACGCTGCGAGCGCCTCATTGAATTCGGACGTTTTTAAATTGGCTGGCTGCAAGCATGGCAAGCCGTGAGCCACTGCTGCGGATTTGACGGCAGATTGTTGGATTTTTTGACCTCTGCCAGATCGGCGGTCGGGTGCTGTAACAACACCGATTACTTCGTGTTGAGATTCAACCAACGAATCGAGGCATACGGTCGCAAATTCAGGCGTGCCGAAAAAGACGATGCGCAGCGTGCGTTTTAGTGGGGAAGTCGGGAAATCGGCCATGATGCAGTGCTAGGACGGTTGTGAGGCGAGACGCCAAGTGCCCTTTCGAAGGTACAGCCAACTCCCCAATCCAATGGAGGAGAAGTACACCAATTCGACGCGCCATATGACCCAAATGGGTTTTGGCCAGACCAGAGTGAGCGCAGCGGCGACAATCATGTAGATGGTCACGGCTGCAAGTTCGACGCAGAACGCCACTTTCGTCGCCCCGCTACCCTGAATGGTGGACAGCATAATTCCGGTGAAGGCGTAGGTACAGACGGCGAGGAACAGTATGTGCAGGGTTTTCACCATGGCTGCTTGCCCAGCCGCATCCTCGAAAAACAAAGAAGCCAATGTGCTGGGGTATAAAATGTAACCATGACAAAGAAGTATAATCCCCGAGAACGTAAGTGCCACAAGCCGACGCAATGTCCGGTCCAAATCCGCCAGGCGCCCTGCGCTGAGCAATCCGCTCACGTAAGTACGGGTGGTTTGTTGCATGCCTTGTGTTACAATGAACGCCAGCATGAAGAAGTTGCGCGCTACGTGGGATACTTTGAGTTCTAAGCTGCCCACTTTTTCGACAAAGAAGAAAAACGCTGTCCATGTGGAGACGGTCGTTAAGAATTGTCCCATTAGTGGATAGGCCAATTGCCACCAGGCGCGCAAATCATCCCAAGAGAGAAGGCTCCAAGGTCGTAAAGCCTCGGGCATGACACGCAGGGTTAAGACCAATGCAATAATGAAGCCTGTCGACTCAGCGCAAAACGAAGCCCAAGCAGCACCTGTCGCTCCGATAGCCTCAATGCCCCACCAACCCTCTACCCAAGCAGCATCCAAGATGATATTCACAGTGGCGCTGCAGAAACCAATGGCTAGGATGGGCCATGTTTTCGCGGTGCCTGTATACAGAGCGTTAAAGGCGAGAAGCGCTGTGAATGGAATGAATCCGAGCAGCCGGATCGCGAAAAACTCTGTGAATACAAAGCGGATACCAGGGTCTGCAATGGCGGCGTTCACCGGTCCGCTATTCAATAGGAATCCGATGCCCATCAGGGAAATGCCCATGATGCCATGGAGTAGAAGTCCTGATCGAAACGTTTTCAGAGCCTCTTTTTTACGGCCTTCGCCCAAACGCCGTGCGATTACGATTTGCAATGCCGCGGCACTACCCACGGCAATCATCTCCAATGTCATATAAACCAAACCAGCATTCCCTGCGCCGTTGATGGCCTCTTCGCTCAACCGTGCTAAGAAAAAATTATCCGTAAGCAGGACGAAAAATTGAAGCATGGTTCCCATGGAAATGGGAATGGCCATGCGCAACAAATCGGCATAGCGGGTTTTCAGTTCACCTGCTTCGTTCATGGCGGCAAAAGTCTGCATTCTCAAGCTGATTTCACAGCTCGAGATGCTTCAAAATCGCGTCTGACTTTTTAACCGATTTCAAGGCCCAGTCAAGCAGCAACGCTTCCTTTTCGCCTGCGGTGAGTTGCCACTCCTCCAGCGGTAATTTGTGGATGTTTTCCATGATGCGGTGCATGATCATACCGGCGGCAACGCTGATGTTGAGGGATTCTGCCATTCCGCGCATGGGAATGAAAACGTGGTAATCGGCGGCCTCGAGCATCCGCTCGGAGGCACCTTTGAATTCCGTTCCCATCACCACAGCAACAGGATGGTCAATCGGCAGCGTTTGGGCTTCATAGCCGTTCACGTGAGGTGATGTAACGGCAATTTTGTACCCGCTTGACCGAAGTGCTTGAATGCACGATGCCGTCGGATTCTGGGTATTCGTGTATCTGTGGAGAGTAAGCCACGAGGGTGTTCCTTTGGAAACGCCACGGTTGAATACCCAGGGGTTGATGTCTTCTATCAAATGGACATCTTGTATTCCCATTCCATCGCATGAGCGCATTACTGCACTGGCGTTTCTGCTTTGGTATACGTTTTCGAGGACCATGCAAAGCCGACGTGTGCGCTGTTGAAGGGCATCGTCAAATCTTGTCAGCCTTTCTTTACTGATGTAGGGAAGGAGGGCTTGAAACTTGAGATTCGGCATGCGGATTGAATGCGTATAACAAAAAGGCCCCGAGCAGAGTGCTCGAGGCCTTCTTTGGTTTTGGCCAGTAGCCTTAAACCTTAGCGCTCAATTCAGCACCCGCTTTGAACTTGATAACGTTCTTAGCTGCGATGGTGATGGTCTTGCCCGTTTGTGGGTTTCGACCTTGACGCTCAGCGCGGTGAGAAACAGAGAAAGAACCGAATCCAACGAGGGATACGCGATCTCCCTTGCCCAATGCTCCGGCTGTTGCGTCAACGAATGCGTCCAATGCACGCTTTGCGTCTGCTTTTGAGATGCCAGCACCTTCGGCCATTGCATCTACCAATTCTGCTTTGTTCATGGTATAGAGATTAAAATTAATTGTTGAACTCGGCCAAATATATGGGCGGGATTTCAACGCTGACAAGGGTTAGCGGTCATTTCGTGAATAAACCAATACAAATTGTTGATAAGCACATGAAAATACGCAGGATTTGCCCGGGCTTTCCGTGAAATAACCGGGCCTACTGCCTTTTCGTGATGAATTTGCGTTCGTGTATAATCCACATGAGGAGCGAGCCCAAGGGGAGGAATGCGACCCAAGCTGGCGAAGCATCCAGGACAGCCCATTGTCCTAAGCTGACGGCGACGGCGACAATGATGAGGCTAATGACGGCAATGGTAAAAAACGATCGGTCCCATTTTTCGCCGTTCAGGAAAAGGCTAATGAGCAAAGGAGCCAAGCAGGAAACCGTCGCGAGCAACCAGGCCACCGCCTTCGGGGAATGGCAAAATCCGAAGAGTGCAACCGCAAGGCACATGCTCCACCCAGCTTGTAACACCCGTTCGCTTTTTTGCATGAACCAAAGGTACGAGCCGGTACTTTTGCGCCATGCAAGATTTTGGTCTCCCTTCGAGTCAGGTGTACACTCCGGAAATTAGGTTTGTCGACATTGATGCAGCAGGCATTGTAAACAACGCCACGTATTTTAATTATTTCGAACAGAGCCGAATTTCTTTTTTCGAGCCGCTGCTGGGAAAGAAGTGGGATTGGAACGCAGCCGGCATGGTCGTGGCTCGGCATGAAATTGATTACCGCGTCCCTATTTTGTTCAATGATGATGTGCGCATTGTCACGTGGATTGAGCACGTCGGCACGAAAAGTATGACAGCCGCTTACGAGGTATTCAAGAAAAAACAAGGATCGTGGGTTTTGGCCGCGCAGGCGAAGACTGTTTTGGTTTCGTATAACCACAGTGAGGGCAAGCCGGCACCGTGGGCTGCAGACGTGATTGAGGCGGCGGAAGGCTTCGGTTACGGAAGACCTGATTTCTAATGCTCCGGTCATGTTCAGTCTGCCTTTGAAAAAAATGGCCTGCGATTGCATTGTGGGTCCGCTATTTCGCATACTTTTGGCTTCGTGTACTTTTAACACTACTTACCACAACTGCACTAATCGCATGAAAAACTTTTACGCTCTTACAGTTTGCTTTTTGGTGGCTCTATCGGGCATGGCCCAAGTTCCAGTCACCTTCAAAGTAGACATGAACAACGAGACCGTCTCTGCTGACGGTGTCCACATTGCCGGCGGATTCCAAGAATGGGATCCTACTGCTACCATGATGTCGGATGAGGATATGGACGGTGTCTATGAATTAACCGTTGACTTGCCAGCCGATAGTACGTATGAATTTAAGTTCGTCAACGGCATGGCCTGGGATTTTGTTGAGGACGTTCCCCCAACATGTCAAGTTGAGGTGGTGGGCAACGATAACCGCTTTTTAACCATAGGCTCTGACGCAACGGAAGCAATGTACCACGTGTGTTATGGCAGCTGCGCTGCATGCGGAATGACGACCATTCGCCTTCGTGTCGATATGAGCGTTGAAAGTGCTGTTTCACCCAATGGTGTTCATGTTGCGGGTAACTTCCAAGGTTGGGATCCTGGCGCTTCACCCATGGCAGATGCTGACGGAGACGGTGTTTGGGAATCTTGGGTGTCCTTCTATCCCGACTCTCTGTTGAGCACCTCTGGAGAGGTTGAGTCGCCAATTTTCAAGTTCATCAATGGAAATTCTTGGAGCAATCCAAACGAGGCTCTTGCCGGTGAGGCATGCGCAGACGATTTCGGTAACCGCGTGTTGGAATTGACAGGCGAGAACATGGTTTTGGTTGGCGACGAGTCATCGATGGCGGCGCCTTGTTTCAATTCGTGCGGCACCTGTTTATCCCCCACACAAGTAACCTTCCGTGTCGATATGACCACGCAAGAAACTGTTTCGGTGAACGGTGTTCACATTGCGGGTTCTTTCCAAGGTTGGACGCCTTCTGCCAATCCGCTTAGCGACGACGACGGTGACGGAATCTGGGAAGCTACCTTCGGAATTGCGCCGGGCGACATACAGTTTAAATTCGTCAACGGCAATGATTGGAGCGGCAATGGAGACGGTAACGTTGACAACGAATTGATTGTGGGAGATTGTGCAGCAGAAGGCAGCGACAACCGCGCGTTGACTGTGGGATCAGAGAACATCGTGTACGAAGTGTGTTACAACTCATGCGAGGCAGGATGTGTGGAGAACCCCGATCCAGCCGACGTAACGTTTCGTGTGGAAATGACCGATGAAGAAGTTAGCGCAACAGGAGTTTGGGTCATTGGCAACTTCACGAATCCAAATTGGCAAACGGGTGCATTGCAAATGACAGATGTCGACTTAGATGGTGTTTATGAAATTACGGCAACCATCAGCGGTTCTGCCACCATCCTTTACAAGTTCACCAACGGCGATCCAACCACTGGTGACAACGGTGTGGACTTCGATGAAGAATCTGGAATCTTGTTGGACGAAGAAGGTAACGAGATCACCAACTTTGAAGCGGACGGTTGCGGGCTGCCCAACGGTTTTGGAGCTTACAACCGCATCCACGAGCGCAGCGGCGAGCCAGAAATCCTCGATGTGACGTGCTTCAATAAGTGCAGTACCTGTGTCGTATCTGTCGATGAGATTGCGGCGGCTCAATTTGGCGCTTACCCGAACCCGTTCAATGCAACGTTGACACTGGACATCGCTCCTCAAGTCAAGAATACCCAGCTGTACATCTCTGACTTGAGCGGACGCGTTGTTTTGGAACAAACCATCGTCGCCGGTACCGAACGAATGGTCTTGAATACGGAAGTCCTGAAAGCGGGTTCATACATGGTGCAATGGCTGAACCAAGGCGTTGCGCAAGCCCGCGTGTTTGTGAAGCACTGATTTGAGCAGAACACTTCAGAAAAAGGGAGGGGCACCTCCCTTTTTTATTGTCAACATTTTCGGGTGAAAACTCCTGGGTTTTTTAATAAATCCCTCACATATAAAATGAATCGCCCGCCTATCTTTACCAACAAGATTCACAATAACTCAACTTTTATGAAACACATTTTACCCCTTGCAACCTGTCTCTTGCTCTTCAGCAGTAGCTATGGGCAATTGGTGGAAATTGCTGTGGAGCCGTACGTTGTTCACGACGGTAGCATCGCGGACCTCGACGGCATGACCACGTACCACGTGTACGCAGTTTGTACCAACCCTTTAGACGAGATCTCAGCTTTCTACGGAGGCGAGACAGCGCCGCTCAGCCTGACTTCAACGTCCGGGTTTTATCAGAACAGCCTTGGATCAAACGTTGGGTGGACAATCAACCCGGCTTTCTTCAGCACGTTCCCGACGATTGAGTATGATTCATGGATTACCCTCGGCGTCTTAAACCAAGACGAGGTAACGGGTCAGCCCAATACAGTAGGTATGGATGTTGCCTTTACGACGTTTGCGGCTGGAGGTGATTTGATTGTTGATTCCGAAAACGGAGGTTCTTGGTTCACACTTTCCCCTGATACACAAGCGCAAGCAGGGGATGACCTGAAGGTTCTAATTGCTCAATTGACCGTGTTGAACGACGCAGTTATCACGGGTAATTTCAACGTCCAAATTTTCATCAATGGGGAGCAGTCCAACTTCGAGCAGACCGAGGGAATTCCATTTAGTTCGCAAGAAGGAGCCATCTTCGGTTGCACCGATCCAACTGCATTGAATTACAATCCAGATGCAACAGAGTCAGGTGAGACGTGCATATACCCCTGCGCTTTGGAATTGATACTTTCGGAAGTGACTTCCAATACTTGTCCCGGTGAGACCGATGGTGTATTCATGGTGACATCGACTGGTGATCAGCTAGGCGTCTTGTATGGCATTGGTGGTGACACGCCTTCGTCAGCGTCAGGCATTTTCAATAACTTAACTGGTGGTATGTACACCGTAAATGCGGTCGATGGCGCAGGCTGTGAGGCCAGCATTGAAGTCGAAATAGTCGCTCCAGAACCTATTGTTATTTCCGCGAGTATGACAGAATCGGTAAGTTGCAATGGGGGATCGGATGCTGTCATTTCAGGTTCTTCTTCTGGCGGTTCAGGTGCCATGAGTTACAGTCTGTCTGAAAGCTTCACGGATAGCTCTTCAGATTTGTATTTTGAAGATTTAGCCCCTGATTTATACACAATCTATGCCATGGATGCGAACGGCTGTACGGAGGCTTCTGGAGCCATTTCAGTCCCAAACCCGCAAGCGCTGAGTGTGTCTGTTTCAGGTGGTCAAAACGGAATACTGGGAGCGACGTGTGCTGACAGCGAGGATGGTACGGTTGTATTGATTACACTTGGTGGTTCCGGTACGTCGGCAGGCATGCAGTTCAGTACGGATGGTGAAAATTTCGCTCCTGGTAATATCCTCAACTTGGGAGGAGGGACGTACACATTTTACGCTATGGACGTGAACGGTTGCATCAGTTCATCGGCGAATCAGTACACGGTCAGTGCTCCTGATTCAATTATCATCTCAGGTACCGCCAGTGGTATTGTTTGCAATGGTGATACCAACGGTGCCATCTCCTTTAGCGGGGATGGAGGAAACGGTGGCTTGGTCTTCTCTTTCAACGGTGGAGAGAATGGTGATGTTACTTCGTTTGGTGATTTAGCTCCTGGCGACTACGTTGTGGTTGCTACTGACAATGAAAGCTGTATGGCGGAGGTAACGTTTACAGTAGAGGACATTGACGCGGTTGACCTCACAGCATCAGCTATTGCGGTCTCTTGCAACGGTGACACGGACGGTTCAATCGAATTGTCTGCATCTGGCGGCACAAACATGTACGAATACAGCTCTGACGGCGCGGATTTTGGTTCTTCACCCTTATTCACCGATTTGCCTGTGGGTACCTACACCTATTACGCACAAGATTCTAACGGCTGTTCTGCTTCTGCAGAGGCAACCGTTGAAGAACCAGATGTTTTAAGTGTCACAGGAGCTATTACTAACGACACTGGCCTCGGAGACGGCGCCTTGGACATCACTGTCGAAGGAGGAAATGGAGGCTACTCGTTTGCTTGGAGTGGCCCAGATAATTTTACCAGCGCGAGCGAGGACTTGACGGATATAGCGGCAGGCGAATATACCGTTACAGTGACCGATGCTAATGGATGTGAGGTGACCGGTACATTCGGTGTTCCTGTGGGAATCGGTGAGTGGACGTTCTTGCAATCTGTAAGTGTGAGTCCGAACCCTAGTTTTGGTATGTTCAACTTGAACTTGGAAGGTGCAACTGGAGAAGACGTTGTAATCAATGTTTACGATGCTCAGGCGCGCGTTATTTGGTCGAACACATTGAGTCAATCTTGGGGGTCAATTCAGGCGAATATTGATTTGAGTGGAATTGCCTCAGGCGTCTATCAACTTGAATTACTTTCTAACGGAAGTCGCCAAACAGTGCAGTTGATGAAGCAATAAGAAAATTGCATTTTATGCAAGCATTTGAGAAAGGGAGCTTCGGCTCCCTTTTTTTATTTACACCTAACAGGACGTAACCGAACGCAAACGAATCACGTATGACCCTATATCTCTCAATTTTCCAGTTTGATTATGGGTCTTTCTTACCGACTTTTAGGCGTGATTCACGCTTTATTGATTTACTTTTTCGTAGGTCTATCCTCCGCATTTTCGCAAGGAACATCCTTCTTTATTGAAGAATACATGGTGCATGATGGTGTGCAAGGTGTGGCCGAACTGGCCGGACAAACAACCTACCGCTATTACCTGCAGCTTAGCCACCCAGAAGATTTTGTCTCGGCTATTTATGGCGGTGATGAGTCACCGTTGGAATTGAATTTGGAGGAACCGATGTTCAATTCTGTATTTGCCACGGGATCAACGGCTGGAGGGATCATTCCTCTGGTCGCGAATTATTTCCCAGAAGTGGCTTACGACAGTTGGGTGACCATTGGTTTGGAAAGTGTCCCAAATGGAGGCGGGGAGGTAGATGTTTCTTCCTTGCAAAGCGAAACGCAACCGTTTCTACAAAGCTTCGTCGCTGGCTCATCATCGGATGGTGAAGGTTTCGTCGTTGATGATGAATTGGGGGGCGCATGGTTTTTGCTCACTGGCGCGACCAATGGGTATGCCGGCGAAGACTTGAAGGTACTCGTGATGCAGATTACCACGGCAGGCGTGCCTTCAGGAGTACTGAATGCGCAAGTTATATCAGCAACCGAGAACAGCGATGCAGTTCAAGTCCAGCAAGGATTTGAAGGCACCGAAGTTTGGGATTTGTTGCCACCTGCTGTTCTCAGTGGCTGCACGGATCCGTTGGCTTGTAATTACGATGAGACAGCAACGGAAGACGATGGAAGTTGCGAATACGATTGTGGTGGATGCACCGACGTATGGGCTTGTAATTATAATCCGAATGCCTCCTACGATGATGGCTCATGCGATTTCTTCGCGTGTATTGGTTGTACTGAACCATCGGCCTGTAACTACGATCCAGAGGCTGTGTACAATGACGGCTCTTGCGAGTATGAGAGTTGTGAGTCGTTGGGTTGCACGAGCTCCGAAGCATGCAATTACGATCCGCTGGCCACTGTAAGCGATGGTTCATGCGAATTCACATCGTGTGCTGGGTGTACCGATTCGAATGCGGATAACTACGATCCAACGGCGACCATTGATGATGGCAATTGTGTCTTTTTAGGCTGCCTCAATCCCTTGGCCTGCAACTATGACCCTCAGGCCAACGAAACCGATGGGACGTGCGATTACGAGAGTTGTACCGGTTGCATGGACGCCACTGCTTGCAACTTTGATCCGTCTTACACATTGTCCGATCCAGCCAGCTGCGTTTTTTCAGAAGAAGGGTACACCTGCGATGGTACGTGCATCAATGATTCGGATGCGGATGGGGTTTGTGATGAGTTTGAAATAGGAGGCTGTACGGATGAGACGGCGGAAAATTTTAATGAATCAGCTACGGATGACGATGGTTCTTGTACGTTCTCCATTTCTGGATGCATCAATCCGTTGGCGTGCAACTTTAATCCGAATGCGACTTCATCTGATGGCAGTTGTGATTTTCTTTCGTGCGTTGGATGCACCATAGAAGCTGCCTGCAATTATGATCCGGTTTATACCATCGCGGATGATGCTTCCTGTTCCTTTGCTGAGCAATACTACTCGTGCTCTGGCGAATGCTTTGGCGACAATGACGGCGATGGCGTTTGCAATGAATTGGAAATTATCGGTTGTACCGATGCGCTTGCTTTGAACTACGATGTAAGTGCCACGGATCAAGACGGTTCATGCACGTATCCCGCGGTGTGCAACGATGAGTTCGCTTGTAATTTCACACCGTATGAAGCCTACTGCATCGAAATCGAGGCGTATGCGGAACATGAAGGCATGGTTGGTACGACTGATTTATCGGGCTACACAACCTACCGCATTTATGCGCTTTGTGAAAACGAGGATGACTTCGTGAGTGCGGTAGCCGGTGATGACGAATTTTCTTCCTTCATTCATACGACCACTTCGTTCTTCCAGCATGAAGCGGGTGGAGTTTTGGGTGAAAGTTCGAACCCCTTGGTATTCCCTTTCATTCCTGAAGTTGCTTATGATTCGTGGGTCACAATTGGATTGGAAGGAGCTGCTGAAAGTGCCAACGGTGAATCGGGGGTGAGCATTTTGGAAGGTTTGAATCCTTGGGTGGAGCCGTTTGAAGAGGGTGGTTCGTTGAACATCTCTGATGCTCTCGGTGGCCTTTGGTACATTTTGAATGGAGCTTCAAATGGCATCGCTGGTGAAGACAAGAAAGTTCTGCTCGGACAGTTTACGACCGATGGAAATATGGACGGTCAATTGTACGTCCAGTTTTTCGAGAACGGTGATGGTATCAACAGTGGATTTAATAAGCTGATAGGACTCCAAGATGCCTGCGGGCTGCCCACAATCGATTCGTGTGAATACGCCGAAGAACATTACGATTGTGACGGCAACTGTTTGGAAGATGCCGATACAGACGGCGTTTGTGATGCTTTGGAGATTTTGGGATGCACGGACGTTGAGGCCAATAATTATGATTTCATGGCCACAGATGATGACGGTTCTTGTGATTACTACGTCGATCCTTGCGTGCAAGACACGGTTGCCCCGTATTTTATTTTCGTTCCCGCGGATTCAACCGTACAGTGTGATCAGGCCATGCCCACGGTCATGGCCATCGCCGAGGATGAGTGCGACGAATCGGTGCAAGTCATGTTTATCGACGGTCCAATTGAGTTTATTTTTGATTGTCCGCCATACAACTACCTGTGTACCCGGACTTTTTATGCCAGCGATGACGTTGGGAATACAGCTCAGGCGATTCAGGTCATTACAGTGGCAGACACGTTGGCTCCTGTCTTTTTGAATCAACCAGAAGAGTTGATTGAGGTAAACGAACAAGCGGGAGAAGAAATTCCGGAACCTTTTGTGGCCATACAAGATGCTTGCGATGGCAATGCTCAGTGGATTTCCTCGGATGTGCTCATCCAATTGGCAGGTGATACGGCGACGTACATGCGCAGCTATACAGCAACCGACGCATGTGGCAATGCAGCGAACTTCGATCAAACGATAGTGGTCCTCGTTGCCACAGACGGATGCGTGGATGCTTTGGCTTGTAATTATAATTCGGAAGCGACAAACGACGATGGCTCGTGTATTTACCCGGAGGACTATGTGGATTGCTCAGGTGCGTGTCTAAACGATGCGGATGGCGACGGCGTGTGCGACGAACTGGAAATAGAAGGCTGCACCGCGGTGAATGCATGTAACTACAGTTTTTTGGCAACGGATGATGACGCTAGCTGTGACTTCTGTTCGTGTGCAAATGATGAAATTATTGCTTATGGATTGCAAATCGATACGGTGGCTGTTCACGAGGAGGGTGACTTGGCAGGAATGACCACGTATCGGTTGTATGTGACCACCGTTGGGCCCGATGACTTTGTTTCCGCGGTTTATGGTAACGATGTGGACACGCTGACATTGGCCTCTGACTCGAGTTGGTATCAACATCCGTTTGGTTCACATTTGGGGCAAAACATTGATTCTGCTTTTTATGATACGTTCCCTGAATTGGAGTACGACAGTTGGGTTACCATTGGTGTAGATGGACCAACGATGCTTGGAGAAAACCTCGTGAATGCGGTAGGAGCTTCTGGGGCCGAGGGATGGATCGCTCAATTCGAATCCGGTGAAACGCTTAGTATGGACGATGTGGTGGGGGGCTCCTGGTTTATCCTAAATGGGGGGTCCAATGGTATTGCCGGCGACGAATTGCGGGTTTTGGTTGCCCAGGTCACGACATCCGGTGTGCCGAATGGCCAATTGAATGTTCAGGTCTTTGAAGGTGGGGATAACGAGAATGCCTCAGTGCACACATTCGCATTCGAGGGAACAACCTGGACCAACGCGCCGGTTTTTCAAAATGCTTGTGGCTGTATGGATGCTGAGGCTTACAACTACGATGACGGAGCAGAATACGATGATGGTTCATGTGTTGCCATTGCGTTGGGATGCACTGACGCTTCAGCTTGCAACTTTGATTTCTTGGCAAATACGGATAATGGAAACTGCTCGTACCCTGAGATTTTCTATGATTGCGATGGGAACTGCCTGAACGATGTGGATGGCGATGGCGTTTGCGATGAACTTGAAATTGCGGGTTGCACAGATGAGACAGCGTTGAATTTCAATGTTGAAGCAACGGATGATAATGGCTCATGCCTTTACTGCACGTTGAGTGTTACTGCAGCGGTGACTGATGTTGGTTGTGCTGAGGCTAGTGACGGAGTCATCTCAGTTGCTGTTGAGGGCGCGATGCCAGATTCAAGCGAGTTCGTTTACACGTTATTGCCGCTCAACATCGAACAGACGGATTCCGTCTTCACTGATCTTTCTGGTGGCGTTTATGACGTGGTTGTAGTCGACGAAATGGGATGTGTGGATACGATTTCGGTCGAAATAAATGAGCCTGATCCACTGATTGTGCTGCTTGACGAAGTTGTGGGTTCTGCGGAAAACGCTGAGGAAGGAAGCATATCCATCACAGTGAGCGGAGGCACCGAACCTTATGTTTACGCATGGGCGGGTATGAACGGATCCTTTACGTCAACGCTTGAGGATATCGATGACTTGAACCCGGGAATTTACCAGGTGGCTGTGACCGATGCGAACGGATGCAACGCACAGTCATTTGAAATTGTGGTGGAGACGATTGTAGGTGTTGCTGAATTCAATCAAGGTTGGAAACTTCGTGTTTACCCCAATCCCGCTGCAGATTGGGTGACGGTCGAGTTGCCGGAAATGAACGAAGCTTTAATGTTGGAATTGTTTGATGGTACGGGCCGTTTGCTGTGGCAAGAAACAGCAACGGCCGCAAGACAACTGCTCAGGATTCCTGTTGGACATTGTGCAATTGGTCATTACATCATCCGCGTCTCCAATGGGACTTCTGTGAAACAAGAGAAATTATACGTCAATAGGTAAACTCGTTTGTTGACGAAATTGAGAGAGAGTCGGACGGTTACGTCCGACTTTTTCTATTCTGGGTTAAATTGCACTTCACACAAACCCTCCAAGAAAAATGATAAAGTGTTTTCGCGCATTCATGGTCCCTTTGATGCTGAGCTTTTTTGCTTTCGTATCAGCTCAGGAATATACGCTGACGCTCGAAGAGCATGCGGCCGATATTATCTCAGGCCAGACCACTTACCGCATGTACATAAACATGGCCAACACGGATGATTTTCTCTCATCCATTTACGGAGGAGATAATGCGCCATTGATGATCTCGACCTCCGATAATTCATTCTATAACAGTGAATTTGGTGGAGTAACGGCGAGTAATGTGAATCCAGCATTTCTTGCCTTCTTCCCGGAATTGGCGGGTGATAGCTGGGTGACGATAGGAATTGAACAGCAAGAGTCAGGCGATGAAGTGGCCATCGCGACCTTAGAAGATCCAGCTCAACCTTTTGTCGATTGCTTTGCTTTTGGTTCCGATTTGGACGGCCAGAATGTCGTAATAGACTCCTCAGTAGGAGGGGCATGGTATGTTTTGAATGGTGCACCCAATGGAACGCCAGACGAAAATATGCGGGTGCTGTTTTTGCAAATGACCACGGCAGGAGAGATTTGCGGCACCCTCAACGCTCAGGTTTTCGAAAATGGTGAGGGTTCAGCTAGCTTATATTTCACGTTTGATTTCTGTGGAGTTGGCACCTACAATCCGTCCGTCGCTGATGTAGGGTGTACCGATGATCTGGCATGTAACTACGATGCAGATGCAACAGAAGACGATGGTTCGTGCGTTTATGCGGAAGCTTTCTACGATTGTGATGGAAGCTGCCTGAGCGATGTCGATGGTGACGGTATTTGTGATGAATTGGAGATTCCCGGTTGTACGGATGTATTCGCATGCAATTACTCCCTGGACGCTACAGACAATGACGGCACGTGTGACTACGAGTCTTGTTTAGGATGCACTGATGACACTGCTTGTAACTTTGACCCCGATGCAATTTACGAGGACGGCTCGTGCGATTACAGTTGCAACGCAGGGTGCACGAATCCTTCAGCCTGTAACTACGATCCTGACGCGTTATTCGATGACGGCTTTTGCGAATACACCTCTTGCGTTGGATGCACTGATGAAGGTGCATGCAACTACGATCCGGTTTACACTGTGGATAACGGTTCATGCGATTACAGTTGCCTAGGTTGCACGGATGACACCGCTTGCAATTACGACGCTGCAGCTACGGCTGACGATGGTTCTTGCACTTATGCTGAAACCTACTACGACTGCGATGGCAACTGCGTGATGGACATGGACGGTGATGGGGTATGCGATGAGTTGGAGGTTGCTGGTTGCACCGACGAATTGGCTTGCAACTATGATGTGAACGCGACAAACGAAGACGGTTCGTGTGAGTTTGCTGCTGTGTACTACGATTGCGATGGCAGCTGTTTGATGGACATGGACGGCGATGGCATATGCGATGAGTTAGAGGTGGAAGGATGCACGGACGCAGCGGCGTGCAACTATGATATGGATGCGACGAATAACGACGGTTCTTGCGAGTTCCCCGCAGTTGGCTACGACTGCGACGGCAACTGCTTGGCCGATTCCGATGGTGACGGAGTGTGCGACCCGTTTGAGGTTTCTGGATGCACGGACGCAGCGGCATGCAACTACGATGCAACTGCGACCGATGATGACGGCATGTGCGAATATGCCGATGAATTCTACGATTGCGATGGCATTTGTTTGAACGATGCCGATGGAGATGGTGTATGCGACGAGGTGGAGGTTGCCGGTTGCACGGATGAGACGGCTTGCAATTACGACGCATCGGCTACCGATGATGACGGGATGTGCGAGTATGCCGAGGCATACTACGATTGTGAAGGCAACTGCTTGAACGATTCTGACGGCGATGGCGTATGCGATGAATTAGAGGTTGCCGGTTGCACTGATCCAGAGGCCGAGAACTATAACACAGAGGCCACAGACGATGATGGTAGCTGCTTCTACTGCGACATTGAACTTATCTCTGATGCAACGGATGAAGTAGAAGGCGGTTCAAATGGTTCGATAAACATGATTGTCACCGGAGGTGCGTTCCCTTACGAGTTCTCATGGACGGGTCCGAATGACTTCACCAGCAACGAGCCCGTGCTTTCCAATCTTTCCGCTGGCACCTACGCGCTAACGGTTACCGATACCAACGGATGCATCGCGACCATCGAAGTGATTATCGATAATGTTACAGGCATTGCCGAGTTGGCAGTGGTTGAGTTTGATATCTATCCCAATCCTACCAATGGTTCCTTCTCGATTCAGAGCACCGGTCTGAATGGCAAAACGGTTGTAGAAGTTCTCGACGCTTCTGGTCGATTGATCTTGCGCCTTGAGCGTAACTTCATTGGGCAACCCGTTCAATTTGATTTGAATGGCGTAGAAACGGGATTTTACCACATCGTTCTGCGTAATGGCGCCAAGTTCGGCTCCAAGCGTATGCTCGTTCACTGATGCCCATAAAAAACGCCAATAGGAAGGGCGCCCAGTTGGGCGCCCTTTTCAATGCCTTTAAGTGAAAGCTGGTGCTACTTGTCTTTGAACCGGTTGATGGCAGTTCGCGTAAAATCGCTCAGGACCAATCGCCCTGAAATCGCGGCTCGTTCAGGCAGGATTGTTTCCCAATTCTCGGTCCCGATCCAAAACGCGCTTTTCAATTCTGTCATGGCTTCTGGGTTAGAAGCCGCCAAGCGCTTGGCCAAGGTGTCAATCGCCTCATCCATGGATTCAGTAGCGTCAAACACTTCGGTGAAGAGTCCTTGTTCCTTTGCCCACTGTGCATCATACCAGGTGGCGGAATCTATGGCCAATGCCGTGAACGCCGACTTACCCATCTTGCGCTCCACGGCAGGACCTACGACAAATGGTCCGATACCGATGGCGAGTTCAGAAAGTTTTACACTTGCAAAAGAGGTGGCCAATGCGTAGTCCGCTGCGGCAACAATACCAACACCGCCTCCAACGGCTTTGCCTTGAACCCGGCAAAGAATGAATTTAGAACTGCGCCGCATGGCAAGGATGACCTTACTGAATCCACTGAAAAAATCGAGGCCCTCGTCTTCGTTTTGAATGGCGATTAATTCGTCAAAGCTGGCTCCCGCACAAAATGCGCGGTCTCCCAACGATTTAAGCACGATGACGTTGCAATCGGCGAGGCTCGAAGCTTCATCAATGGTCCGGGCCAGTGCATCGAGCACGGCACCGGGTAAGGAATTGCTTGCGGGATGCCCAAACATGATTGTGCCTATGCCATTGGCATCAATGGTCAGAGTCACCTCGCCGCCTTTCAAGTCGGCGCTCATGTTACTTGCGATCGGCCAAGTGCACGAAACTGCGCTCCTGAGAGCCGGTGAATACCTGTCGGGGACGGCCAATGGGTTCCCGGTTTTCCACCATCTCTTTCCATTGCGCAATCCAACCGGGCAATCTACCCAAGGCAAACATCACGGTGAACATATCGGTAGGGATGTTCAAGGCGCGGTAGATGATGCCGGAGTAAAAGTCTACGTTCGGATAGAGTCCCCGCTGGACGAAGTATTCGTCGTTCAAGGCTACCTGTTCCAATTGCTTGGCGATGTCTAGAACGGGATCGTCAATCCCGAGCTGCCCTAGCACTTCATCCGCGGCCTTCTTTATGATCCGAGCACGGGGATCGAAATTTTTGTAAACTCGGTGCCCGAAGCCCATCAATCGGAACGAATCGTTTTTGTCTTTGGCTTTATCTATCCACTTTTGTAGGTCTCCGCCGTCTTCGCGAATGGCCTCAAGCATTTCAATAACTGCTTGATTTGCACCGCCATGTAGCGGCCCCCAAAGTGCCGCAATCCCTGCAGATACGCTGCTGTACAAATTGGCTTGTGATGAACCGACAACACGCACCGTGGAGGTGGAGCAATTCTGTTCGTGATCGGAGTGCAAGATCAACAGCTTGTTTATGGCGTTTTCAACGATGGGATTGACCGTGTACTTTTCTGAAGGCAGCGCGAACATCATTTGTAAGAAATTCCCGCAGTAGCTCAGTTCGTTGGATGGGTAAACCGTCGGATGCCCCATGTTGTGCTTGTACGCTTGAGCGGCGAGGGTTGGCAACTTGGCAATCAACCGATGGATGGTCAATTCGATATCAACCACTGATCTGTTGGGGTTCTGCGATTCTGGGTAGAACGTACTTAGGCTCGAAATCATCGAGCTGAGCATGCCCATGGGGTGCGCACCCAGTGGGAACGCGTCAAAGAATCGCTTCATGTTTTCATGCACCAAGGTGTGGTGCGTGATGCCTTCCTGGAAATAGTCGAGTTGTGCCTTGTTTGGGAGATCGCCGTAAATCAGTAGATACGCCACCTCAATGAAGGAGGCGTTTTCGGCCAATTCTTCGATGGAGTATCCCCTGTACCGCAGGATTCCGTTTTCCCCGTCTAGGTAGGTGATAGCGCTTTGCGTGGACCCCGTGTTCTTGAATCCGTAGTCCAACGTGATGTAACCCGTTTGCGCACGCAACTTGGAGATATCAATGGCTTTCTCCTTTTCAGAACCTTCGATTACTGGGAATTCATATGTTTCCCCGTTGAGAATTAGTTGTGCTGTCTCACTCATTCTGTGACGCTATTTGGGTTGATGGAATCTCGCAGTCCTAAACCTAGGTGATGCACTGCTTCAGGCTGCAAATATAGGCAACAGCAGGTGGTTCTACATGCTTTTAAAACCAGCCAATTTCTCTGCCAGTACGTGCTGTTTATTGGAAGCTCGGGGAGAACGAGTCTCGGTACTTTTCCCACTGCCCCTGCTGCACACCATCGGCGTATTTTTCTGCGAAGAATTTCAGGTACAATTCCAATTGCTGAGGAGTTTTGTAACCGGAAATAGGGGTAATGACCGTCGAATTTTCATCAAAGTAGACGAGCGTTGGATAGGCGTTAACGCCCAAAGCACGAGAAAGTTGATGAGTGCTGTTGCGACCGCGCACATTGGGTTTCCATCCGGGATTCTCAAAGGTGCGATCTTGGTATGTTACCGATGCCTGAGATTCCGCATCGAATTTTACTGCGTAGTAATTCGCGTTGAGGTAGGAAATCACGTCGCCATTGGTAAAGGTGTTGCGCATCATCATTTTGCATGGCCCACACCATTGAGTGTAAACGTCCATTATGATTTTGCGGGGCTCATCTTTCTGCGCTTCAATCGCTTCCTCAAGGGACATCCAGTTAACGGATGTTTGTTGTGCAAACGCGGTCCACGGCATGCCGACTATAGCAACGAACAACAGAACGGAGGAGAAAGGATGTCGGACAGTCATTGATAGTTTGTATTTCTTGCAATA
>NZGF01000012.1 GCA_002690915.1 Crocinitomicaceae bacterium | reverse complement strand
CTTCACGGTTGGCCCGCTTTTTTTATATCAAATCGGATAAGGCCTCATCGAGGTCCGAGAATTGAAAAGCGAAACCATGCTTCTCGATACGCTCGGATGTCACCCGTTGCGAGGCCAGCACAACGGAGGCCATGTCGCCGTACACGAGTTTCAAGGCAAACGGCGGTACGCGCGGTGCCCAGAAAGGCCGATTGCATGCTTTGGCAATGGCCGAAGAGAGAGCACTGTTGGTCACCGGTTGAGGTGCTACCACATTGAACGCTCCTGCGGAATCCGGTTGGTTGAGGGCCCATTCAAATGCACGTTGCACATCGATTATGTGCACCCAGGATTGCCACTGCTCACCACTGCCGACAGCCGATCCAAGGCCCATTTTAAAGATGGGCAGCAGTTTGCCTAGCATGCCGCCGCGTGGAGACAGCACCAAACCAATGCGCAACGACACCGTACGTACTCCGAGTGTCCCGAGTCCTGCCACGCCGGTTTCCCATGCGCGAACGACGTCGGCTAGAAATCCTTCATCCCCGGGGCTCTCTTCGTGATGTAAATCGGGACCACTAGGGTAGAGGCCGATGGCACTCGCGCCAACGCAAACCTCGGGACGCTCCTCATCGGGAAGCGCCGCGATGGCTTGGGCCAGAAGTGCGGTCGTCTGGATACGGCTGTCGAGGATGGACTGTTTGGAACGCACCGTCCAGCGCTGTGCCACAGGGGCGCCGGCGAGGTGCAGGATTCCGCGCACATTTGCCATTGCATCTGGATCGATTTCCATAGCGCTGGGGTTCCACCGTACATACTCGAGCTGGGGCTTCGTGCTGGGCTTAGGGTGGCGGGTCAGCACTTTGACGGGCTGATTTTGACGTACCAACGAATCGACAATTGGTTGACCAATTAAGCCGGTTCCACCGGTAACCAGAATAGATTTCTCCATGGAGACCAAACAACCTGTACCGGCTTTTTGTTGTACCTTCTGAATGAACACAACGCAATGCGCAGTACTAATTTTGCCCGCTTTATGCCAAGCCTTTTGCAGGTTGAACGTCATCTTCTTACCGCGGCCCTGTTCTGCTTCTGCTGGATTCAGGCCCATAGTCAAACACCATGTGAGGCGGGTTTTGCAGGTGTTTTTCCATGCGACCGGATGACGATGTTATCTTCTATGAGCAATGCCGATCTGAACGGCACCGGAGCAAATGATGTGTGGGGTTGGACTGACCCGGAGACGGGTGTTGAGTACGCGTTGGTGGGTGAGCGTCAAGGCCTTGCTGTCGTTGACCTCAGTGACCCTACTGCACCTTTTTTGGCGGCCTTCATGCCCACGCAAACCACATCGAGCACGTGGCGGGACATGAAAGTTTATGCGGATTATGTTTACGTGGTCTCTGAGGCCAATGGACACGGATTGCAGGTATTGGATTTGAGCCAGCTTCGGGACCTCACAGAATTTCCCGCGACCTTGGATCCCACCACTTGGTTGGATACGTTTTCAGATGCACACAATGTTGTCATTGACGAAGACTCTGGGCTTTTGTACGCCGTGGGCACCAACCTTGCCGGTGGTGGCATTGTGGCATTCGATTTATCCGATCCGTTATCGCCTGTCCTGGTTGGGGACTACAGCGAGGCAGGGTACGCACACGATGCACAAGGGGTGCTCTACAATGGACCTGATACCGACTTCGTTGGCAAATCCATCATCTTTGGCGCCAACGCTAACAAGCTGGCCATCTTGGATGCCACAGATCCCAGTGACATTGCAACTGTGAGCATCACGAATTACGATTATTCTTACACTCACCAATGTTGGCTGACGGAAGATCACAAGTATTTACTGCTCGGCGACGAACTCGATGAACAGAACCAAGGGATGAACACGCGAACCTTGGTTTTTGACGTGCAAGACTTAAGCAATCCGGTGTTGCTTGGTGAGCATTTTTCAGAATTATCAGCCATCGATCACAACCAGTATGTCGTTGGGGATTTACTCTTCCAAGCCAACTACACCGCGGGCTTACGAATGCTTTCATTGACCGATATCTCAGCCGGTGAATTGACTGAAATCGGGTACTTTGATGTTGACCCCACTACCAATGCCGCGCAGTTTTCGGGTTCTTGGTCGACGTATCCTTACTTCGCGTCTGGTGCCGTAGTCGTGACATCAGTGGAAGGCGGTATTTACGTTGTCCGTCCGAAATTCATGGATGTCGAAGTGGTGAATCCGTCCATTTGCCAAGGGGAAGATTTAGTCGTTTTTATCGAGGTGCTTTCTGGGCTCTCGCCTCCTTTTGCATTGAGTATCCCCGACCCTCCCGCTGGAGCGAATGTGGAGAATTTTCAGTGGGATTTGGATGGTCCGAGCAGCTTCGTCTTCACGGTGACGGGGCTGACCGAATGGACCGGAAACCATACGCTGACGGTTCAGTTGGAATCACCGCTCAATCAAGTCAGTGAATCGTTCGGTTTTTCGCTGGAACCCGGTACAATTTGGTATGCTGATGGCGACGGGGACGGCTATGGCAACGCGGCTGCGACCACTTTGGCGTGTGCCCAGCCCGATGGCTACACATCAGATGCGACCGATTGCGATGACACCTCGCCCATGGTGTATCCGGGAGCTCCAGGAACCGAACAAGGGGTGGACAACAATTGTGATGGGTTCATTACTGGAAACGAAGAAGCAGGATGTCCGGGTGATTTTAATTTCGATGGAGCCATCTCTGTGGCAGACCTACTGCTGTACCTCGGCGAATTCGGATGTGAGCAGAATTGCACAGCTGACTTTGACTCCGATGGAGTGGTCAACATTACAGACTTGTTGGGCTTCTTATCAGTTTTCGGGGAAGGTTGTCCGAATTGATTGGCCGTCAAGCTGGCTCGGTCTGCTGTTCTACCATGCGTGCGTAGAGCCCACCGGCTTGGGCCAACTCGCTCGGGGTGCCGGATTCCACGACCCGCCCTGCCTCGAGTACGACCACCTGATCGGCGCCCCGGATGCTGCTGATGCGATGCGAGATGAGCAAGACGGCTGCTTCGTTTCCTCGTTCGCGGATGGACTGGAGGATGACCTCCTCGGTTTCCGTGTCCACTGCAGAAAGGCAGTCGTCTAAAATCAGTAAATGTGGCCTCCGCAAAAATGCCCGAGCAATGGAAATGCGCTGCTTTTGCCCCCCACTGAGGTTCACGCCACGTTCACCCAATACCGTATCGTAGCCTTGTTCGAACCCTTCTATGTTGTGGGCAACGTGTGCCGCCACCGCAGCGCTTTCGATGGCTTTTGAATCCGCATCTTCTTCAGCTAACCCAAAGGCAATATTGCCAGCGATGGAATTCGAAAACAAGAAAACGTCCTGTGGGACGTAGCCTGTCAAATGGCGAAAGGCGTCCAAATCCCAATCGGTCAGCGGTTTTCCGTTCATCGCAACTTGTCCAGAAGAGGGGTCCATAATGCGCATGGCGAGTTGGGCGATAGTGGACTTGCCGCTGCCGGTTCGTCCGGTGATGGCCACAATCTGACCAGGCCTTATCGAGAAGTTGACCCCTTGCAACGCCTCGATGCCGGTCTCGGGATACCGGTAGCTGACGTTGTCGAATACCAGTGACTCCATGGCAGCTGGAAGGATGGAATCAGACTGCACCGGTGATTGAATGAGCGGTTTGGCTTCCATGAAGTCGTTGATGCGTTCCATGGAGGCCTCCGCCTTTTGCACCAGCGATGTGACCCAACCAACGGAGGCAAACGGCCACGTTAGGAGGTTTACGTAAAAGACGAATTGGAAAATGTGCCCGACTTCCAATTCACCGGCAATGACTCGTTGGCCTCCGATGTAAATGGTCAGTATCGTACTCAAGCCGACCAGCAGGACGATGATGGGCATGAAGAGTGCCTCCGTTTTGACCAGATTTAGCGCACTTGCTTTATAGTAATCCGCTTCTTTTGAAAAACGTTTCGCTGCGTCGTTTTCCCGCTGAAAAGACTTTAGTACCCGGATGCCTGCAATGTGCTGTTGAACGAATGTGCTCAGGCCGCTTTGTTGCCGCTGAACCGCTTCGCTTTGTCGGTTGATGCGCGAGCTGACAAAATAGATGCCCACGGACATGAGCGGAAGCGGAAGCAGGGCGTACAATGTGAGTTCCCAATCGATGTAAACCATCACGCTGACCACGAGGAGTATCAGCAGGGTTAAGTTCAGGGTATACATGATGGCCGGGCCGAGGTACATCCGAACTTTGCTAACGTCTTCGCTGATGCGGTTCATTAGGTCACCTGTGTCTTGGGCCTTATAAAAATTGGCATCAAGGCGTTGGTATTGATCGAAGATATTGCCTTTGAGGTCGTACTCAATCCGGCGGGACATCACGATGATGGTCTGCCGTGTGAAAAAGAGGAAAATTCCTTTGAGTAGGTACGTCAGCAGGAACAATCCAGCCTGCCAAAGGGCGAGGCGCTTCATCCATGCAAGCACGTCTTGTTTTCCATTGATCGCAGGGGTCCACGCCTCTGAATCATCTGCCAAGTGCGTTTTAATCCACGCCAAAGTTCGCGGGAATTCAACTGCAGGAGCTTGATCAAACACCTCCGATTCCAGCTGGCCCTCGCGCAGGGGCGCGAGGAAAGCCTCGTCAACCGTCTTCATGGCGTTGACGCCTTCCCCTATCAAGCTCGGCGCGTAAACAGCGAAAACGTTGGTAAAAAAAATGAACACAATACCACCTATGAGTAGGTGAGGATATTTGGCGATGTAGGGATTCAGTTTCCAGAGCTCACGCATGCCGAATCAAAACTTGAAATTCCAGGTGACCGATGGAATGATGGGGAACAAACTCACTTGATTTGCCTGCAAATCCAACGTCCCTGTTCCCAAGTCTCCTTCGTTGCTGAAGTAGATGAAATAGGGATTCAAACGGTTGTAGAGGTTGTACACGCCAAAAGTCCAGCTGGATTCCACGTGAAGGTCGCGCTTTTTCTTTGATTTGGCGGGGTCCTTGGTGTAGGTCGCGCTAACGTCTGCCCGGTGGTACGGTGCCATACGGTAACCGTTCCGCGCACCGTAAATATCGGTTATGCGGCCTTCGAAAATGTAGCGTTGAACGGGCAGGGTGAGGGAATTTCCGGTTGCGTAAACGAAGGCTCCTCCGAAACGCCATGCCTTGGACAAGGTATAATCCAACACAATGCTCAAGTCGTGCCTTCGGTCGTATTTGGCCGGGAAAATTAATCCCATATTCAAGTTGTCAAATTGACGCTCGGTCTTGCTCCAGGTATAGCCAATCCAACCAGTGAATTGGCCTTGGCGTTTTTTGATGAACGTTTCCACCCCATAGGACGACCCCTCGCCGAAGACAAGGTTGTTGTCTACGTTGTCGCCAATGTTGTCCTCGGGATTGGTGTTCTCGGCGTAAGCCACTAGATTTTCCAGATCCTTCCAGTAGCCTTCGATTGACGCTTCCCAATTTTCTTCATCCCCCAAGGTTTTAAAATAGCCCAGACTCGCTTGGCGCCCCCACTGAGGCTTAACGCGGTCGGAACTGGGAATCCAGATGTCTCCGGGCAAGGAGCTCGTGCCCAATGAGGTCAGGTGGACGTATTGGTAGTTTTCGCTGTAGCCGGCTTTGACGCTGGAGCGTGGACCGGTGGTCATTCTTAGTGCTAGGCGCGGTTCCCATCCTTCGTAAAACTGCACCAATTCGCCTGGCGCATACTCAGTGACCGATTGGGTTGAAGTGCCCGGGGTGTCCATGGGGTAGCGTGTGAAGGGACCGACATGCCAGAATCCGCTCCAACGAAGGCCCGCATGCAAGCGCACGGTTTCCGTAATGTCGAAGTCGTCTTGAAGGTACACTCCAGCCTCGTGGCTGAACGTTTGTTCAGAGGTCCCAGTGTCGAATTCAGTGTCGCCGCTGCGCGCGGAAAAATCGGTTGGAATGAAGTCATGGTGAACGTAGTCGATTCCACCTTTGATGACGTGGCGGGAATTAGGGTAGAAGCTCCATTCGGTCCGGCCGGAAAAGTCCTTGATGCCGCTTTCAAAACCGAATTCAAATTCCTCTTGACCGGCCGTGAAAGAAAAAGTGTATTCAGAGTACGTCGCACCTACATTGAGGAACATACGGTCGTTGAGGATGCGGTTCCAGCGCAGGGAACCCATTGCGTTGCCCCATGGAATCGATGTGCTGAAGCCGGCTTCAGCACTGTTGAAACTGAATACATCTTTCCCAAAATATCCGGACAAAAACAGCTGATCCCGGTTGCTTAGGCGGTAATTGATTTTGGCATTGAAATCGTAGAAAAAATAACCCGTCCCGTCAAATGCTGATCCCTTGATGAATGGACGTGTTAAGACGTCGAGGTACGTTCTGCGGCCGGACAAAATCAAACTGCACGTATCCTTAATGACTGGCCCTTCGACGGTCAGACGAGAACTGATCAGGCCCAAACCGCCCGTGGTCTTCCATTCTTTGGCGTTGCCTTCTTTGAGCCCGATGTTGAGCACCGAGCTTACACGCCCACCGTACTCCGCAGGCATGGATCCTTTTATTAGGTCGATGTTTTTGATGGCATCGGCATTGAAGACGCTGAAGAAACCAAACAAGTGCGAAGCATTGTACACCGTCGCATCGTCCAAGAGGATGAGGTTCTGATCCGGCCCCCCGCCGCGGACGTAAAAACCGCTGTTGCCTTCACCTGCGCTGGACACGCCTGGAAGAAACTGCAGTACCTTGAGAACGTCTACTTCACCCAATAAGGCTGGCAGTGCTTTGATTTGCTCCACCTCAACGGATGCCCGACCCACGTCGGTGCTAGCGGTGTGATCCGTTCTTTCTCCAACTACGGTTGCCTCTCCAAACGCGATGACGGCCGGTTCTAGGCTAATGTTGTACACGGATTGACTGGGCTTCAGTTGAACCTTCTTGGTCTTGAACCCGATGAAACTGACTGCAATGGTGTTGGCATCATCGGTAAGGGTTAAGCTGTAAAAGCCGTAGATGTTGGTGGAAGTCCCTCGGCCATTGTCGACCGGGACGACACTGACCCCGAAGATTTGTTCCCCGCTTGTCGCATCTGACACGGTGCCGCTGATGGTGCGTTGCGCCTGTGCCTCAAACGCTGCAGAGAGGATGCTCAAGATGAGCAGAGGAAGGAAGCGGAAAAAGTGGGTCATGCTGGATGTAAAAGTATCGGTCTCTCCAAGGTGTGTGTATACGTAACAGCTGGTTTTAGCATTTGTTGGACACTACCTTGTGCCTTGAATGCGAGCGCGACGATTTTCTATGATTCAGCGGGTGCTGTGGTGTGGTTTAGCGGCTGCACTTGGCGGGTGCAATACCACCAATTATGACACGTCCAAAGTCTTCCGCTACAACGAAAGCGCTAACCTCACATCGCTCGATCCGGCGTTTGCGCGAACATTGGAGCCTATGTGGGTGGTGGACCAGGTATACGACGGGTTGGTTGAATTGGATGCGGACTTAAACGTACAGCCGCTCATTGCCGACTCCTTTTACTCAGAGAACAATGGGACCAAGTGGGTTTTTGTCTTGCGTGAAGACGTCCATTTTACAGGTCATCCGCAAGTACCCGGGTTGGCCATAGGCAGGCGACTCACCGCGTCGGATGTGGTGTTCAGTCTGAACCGATTACGCGATCCGGAAGTGGCTTCGAGCGGTCGTTGGATATTGGGTGCACTTGACCCATCCAGTGAGGGAGCAGGCCTGGTTGCGCGTGGTGCGGATACGGTTGAATTCACATTGAAGCAACCCTTTCCGCCGTTCTTGGGGCTGCTGACAACTGCTTACGCGAACATTGTTGCACCAGAGGCGGTCGAACATTTTGGTAAGGATTTTCGGCGCAATCCAGTAGGCTCAGGGCCATTCAAATTGGCTTGGTGGTTGGAAGACGTTGCCTGCGTATTGCACAAGAATGAAGGCTACTGGGAACTCGATGAGGCTGGTAAGCACCTGCCATACCTGGATGCAATCCACATCTCGTTTGCCTCGGATATGGGCGCTGAATACCAAGGGCTCCTGCAAGGGAAGTTTGATTTTATGAGCGGCCTTCATGCGGCATACATGGAAGAATTACTCGAGGCGGATGGATCGTTGCGCGATGAACATGCTTCGACGGTTCGGATGGAAATCGCCCCATTTTTGAAAACGGATTACATCGGTTTTTTTGTGGAACCGTCGGACCAAGAATGGTTGCCATGGCAAGATCAGGCTGTGCGCAGCGCACTATCTCTTGCTATAGACCGCAAAGGCATTGCTCGAGCGCTCAGGCGTGGATCCGTCGTACCGACACGTGATTTCGTTCCGCCCGCTTTAGTGGGAAGGACCAATCCACGCCCCATTGCTCATGACATCGAACAAGCCCGAGCGATGATGGATTCCGTCGCTTCGATGCATCCCCGTCCGTGGCCGGAAATGGTTCTGTCGACGACAAGTGATTACACTGATTTGTGCGTGGCACTGCAGTACCAGTGGGAAGCCATCGGACTTGAGGTGGGCATCGACGTTGTGGCACCGTCAACCCACCGGGAACGCGTCGCCAATGGGAAAGCTACAGCATTTCGGAAATCCTGGCTGGCTGATTACCCGGATGCCGAGAATTTTTTGTCGCTGTTTCGAACGTCAAATCATGCCCCAAGTGGTCCGAACTACACGCACTATTCCAATCTAGCTTTTGACACCGGTCTGGATTCAGCCATGATGGAGAACAATGCTACTGGGCGGATCGCGCGTTATGACGCTCTCAATGGCATGGTTTCACAGGCTTTGCCGTTGATTCCACTTTTTCACGACCAAGTGACCCATTTTGTTCGGCATGGCGTGGAGGGGTGGGAGATCAACTCCGTTAATCGATTGGATTTGAGGCGGGTAAGCAAAACGATAGCCACCGATTGAGGTTTGCGTGTTTGATTGTGTGTCACAAACCGTAAATTGGAAGGCACAAATGCCCTTTGTCCATGCTGAGAATTGATTGCCATACGCACATCCTACCCCGCGACATGCCCAAGTGGTCGAAGCGGTTTGGCGGCGGAAATTACATCCATCTCGAGCCGAGTGATCGAGCAGGGGTCGCTCGGATGATGCAAGGCAGCGTGTTCTTTCGTGAGATTGAAGAAAACTGCTGGGACGCAGAAGTGCGCAAACGGGAATACGCAGCGCTTGAGACGCAGGTTCAGCTGGTCTGCACCATTCCGGTGATGTTTAATTACAATGCGCCGCTCGAGCATACCCAGGACATCTCTGCATTCTTGAATGACCACATCAGCGAATTGGTCGCCAATGATCCCGCCCATTATGCTGGCCTGTGCACTGTGCCCATGCAAGACACCGATGCTGCGATTCGAGAATTGGAACGAGCAAAGGAAGCCGGGCATCTCGGGGTGCAGATTGGCTCGAACATCAACGGACTCAATCTCTCCGAGGACCGATTCTTTTCTTTTTTTGAAGCGTGCGAACGGTTGGGGATGGCCGTTATGATTCACCCTTGGGACATGCTGGGAAAGGAGCAAATGGAAAAATACTGGCTGCCTTGGTTGGTGGGTATGCCGGCGGAAACGGCACGGGCAGCGAGCTCGATGATTTTCGGTGGCGTGTTGGAGCGTCTGTCCAACTTACGGGTCATGTTCAGCCACGCCGGCGGTTCCTTTCTACCAACCCTGGGCAGGTTTGAGCATGGCTACAATTGCCGACCGGATTTGGTGGCGGTTGACAACAATGTGAATCCTCGCGACTACCTCGGTAAGTTTTGGGTCGATAGCATCACGCACGATGCCCATCTGCTGGAATACGTGCTCAAGTTGCAGGGAGCGAGCCGCATTTGCATGGGGTCGGATTATCCATTCCCGCTGGGTGATTTGGAGCTTGGCGCCTACATGTTGGAGATGGGGCTCACCGAAGCACAGTGTAGTCAGTTGTTCTCCGGTGCGGCGCTGGAATGGCTAGGTGTAGAAGCATCTCATTTTGAATCTTAAAAGGGGCCTGAGACGCCCTGCAACCAATTGAGCCGTGCGAGAGTTTTAATACCGACTATCGGATCCATGGAAGCGGCTGACATTAACCTTATTGAATCGTGTAAGCGGGGAAAGCCTAGTGCGCAACGTGAGGTATACTCAAGGTTCAGCCCCATGATGTTTGCTGTTGCGCTGCGCTATACGAACAGGAGGGCCGATGCGGAAGACATTTTACAAGAGGCGTGGGTGAAGGTCTTCCGCCACATCAAGTCCTTCAGCAAGCACAACAGTTTCGAAGGTTGGCTGCGTCGAATTGTCGTGAATACTGCCATTACGCATTACCGTCGGAACCAAAAACACGCTTTTCAGCTCGATGTGGATGAAGTCCATGCAACCCCTGCGGACTTTGAAGCGTTCAAGGAATTAGAATTTACCCGTGAAGAATTGGCGGCTGCAATAGCGGAGCTGCCGAAAGGATATGGAATGGTGTTCACTTTGTACGTTATTGAGGGATACAAGCACAAAGAGATTTCCGAGCAGTTGGGAATAGACTTGAATACGTCTAAAAGCCAGTTGAGTAGGGCACGAAAGTATTTGCAAGGCATTCTTAAGAACATGTCCAAGCGAGCACAGAAGGCATAAAGCAGAAGTGATGAAAGCAGAAGAATTTGATCAATACATCCGCACTCAGTTCGAGAACGAGACCATTGCGCCACCGGCAGAACTTGAAGACGCAGTCTTCGCTTCTCTGGCGGTCGAGACCAGAAGGCGTCGTGGCATCGCAGCCGCAGCGATTGGCCTCGCCGTAGCCACTTTGGCAACAGTTTTTTGGCTGAACGACTCTGCACCAATGAAGCCTGAAGCATTCACCTCACCACCCACAGAAGAGGTTGCGACTGCCACCTTAGCTCCCGCCATTCCTGCTGAAACATTGGTTCCATCTGCTGAATCGATAGTTCCAATCGCCTCGATGCTCAGCGACGATTCGGAGGTGACAGAAATCAAGTCCACGCCGCCTGCAACTTCAGTCGAGGCAGTGATACCGAATCGGAAAGCCATGGAAGAGGTTGCTTCGCGTCCGCTGTCAGGCGCTCCCTTGCAGGATGTAAAGACTCAACCTCAGCTTCAGCAGGTTGACGGAGAGAAATGGATATTGCCTGCGACCGTCGAGGTCAAGGATTAACTTTCGGGCATGCACCGTGCCCGTCTGCTGGTTTTCTTGACTGCATTGCTCGCCCCGTTGTGGGCGAAGGCCCATGTTGCGTCGTTACGGGATACGCTCGTTGTCGATGGTGTGACTGTATACGTAGATGCCCAAGTTCGCTTCGATAGCATTCGGACCAACCCGCGGAACTCCACTTCAGCTTTTCAAGCTGCCTGGACTGCAAACGGTCTTATGGGTCTCGGAGTGCCTCCGACAGGTTGGAAGAATTGGACAGGGAATCCCGATCTCAATCTGCAGTTTTCTGCAGAGTTGGTAAGGTTACCGTCGAGGTTGGACCGCCGTAAGCGCTTTCAATGGCAGGCGCGCTTGGACGCCGGCTTCATGATTACTTCGTTGGTCTCAATCGATGCATCCACATTTCCCGACTCTTTGATTGGATTTTTGTCCGCGACGGCTGCTGCCCCCCTCCGCTTGGTGACGTCCCAGCAATTCGATATTGGAACCGAAACGGATACCCTCGATGCGACTACTGGCCGAACGACTGCAACAGTGCCGTTCGCATCTGTAGGGTTCGATGGAGTTCTCGGCGAATGTTACGCCGGGATTGCGGTAGGCGTGGGGTACCGCATGCAATCTTCACAAGACCGGCCGACCCTGAATTCACCTTCGCTCGAGGGGGCTGCGTTCGTTCCTGGGAAGCAGCGTGACCAAGGGATTGATCCTATGATTCAAGGCCGGATTGGATACCGAAAATCGAGTTCCTCTTGGGCTTTTCAGCTCACTGGACTTTGGATGCCTCAGTCCGTGCAGAAACACTGGTGGGGCGTTGGGGTCAAATACGATGCATGGTGAGAAGTTTGCTAGCCAAGTGCATTGCAGTATCTTGTCACACATGAACTGTCGTGTCGCCCTTTTTTACATCCGTTTAGTACCTGCCATTCTTCTGTTTACTTTGAATGTGCCGGTTTCAGGGCAGCAAGTGATGAACGGTAGTTTTGAATCGCTCACAGCATTGCCCTCCACCACGGGACAATGGGATTTGGTGCCGGGTTGGCTGGGCACGGGGAGTTCGGAAAATACCCCTGATGCCTTTCACATTCAAGGCACGGGTGGCGGAGACTTACCTGAAACTCCGGTTGCAATGGTGTCGCCCCACCAAGGCATGGCCATTGCGGGCTTCATGGCAACGGGTGCGGAAGGCGCCAACCGCCGGGAGTACATCACCGGTACATTTTCCCAACCGCTCGAACCTGGAACGGCGTATCGGTTTACGTTTCGTATGACCAATGGAGAGCGCACAGAATTTTCACAAGCTGGCCTTGGTGTAAGCAAGCTGGGCATGCATTTTTCGATGTTGCCCCTGCAGCAGTTGGGTTCGGCTCCGCTTAGTCAAACCCCGCAATTTGATTTGACGCCGGTTTTTTATAGCCGCGAATGGGAAACGATTTCATTCACCTTTGTTGCGCAGAGTGCGTGGACCTGTTTCACCTGGGGTGCCTTTGGAGCGGATGAAGAGCGAAGCATTACCGTCAACGAAGGAGATTCACCGACCATGGCGTATTGCTTTGTAGACGCGTTTGAGATTGCCATGGATGACGAAGGCGTTGCGGTCGATGAGCAACAGGTGAGAGGACCAATAAGCAAGCCGACGATCATTAACTTGGAAGAAGATCCCTCTTGGTTCCTTCCGAATGCGTTTACGCCGAATAACGATGGCGAAAATGATGTGTTTATTCCGGTGTGGAATAACGTTGAAATGAAGCGATTTGAGGTTTTTTCCCGATGGGGTGAAAAAGTCTATGCCTTGACATCGAATGCCGCTGATGGGTGGGATGGAAAGACCAAAAACGGAGAGGATGCAGAACCCGGAACGTACGTTTGGCAGGTGGATGTCATTGACGCTGAAGGGAAGACAATCTCCAGGTCCGGAGCCATCACCCTGATTCGCTGAGCGGTTTGAACTATGGTTCACAGCTATCCCCAGCGTGACATCCTTTCGCCTGGCAGCCCTGCCAGCGATTGGTGCGAGAACCCTGAAGCACTGAAGTCGTTCTGGCCTTTTTCTGGAAATGCAGAGGGAATTAACCAGGCCATTGTGGCGCGTGGTCCCGTAGATATTGAGCGGCGAAAACACGTGTCGGAGTGTATCCGGAAGCAGTATGCGGCTGTTGGGATGAATGCGCCTCAAGGCCTCGTGGCATTTGCTCAAGGAGCCGAGGTTGTTTCAGTTGGGCATCAACTTCAGGCAGGTGGTGGCCCGGCCTTTTTCCATTACAAAATCCTGTCGGCCTTGCGCTGGGCCGCTCAACTCCGGGCTTCGGGTACGCCAGCATTGGCGGTGTTCTGGATGGCGTCGGAAGATCACGATTTCGAGGAGATTGACCGCACTTATGCCCCGGGTGGGCCCACCTTTGAATGGATGCCGAAGCGCCTCGAGCAGGCTCCAGTGGGGCGTATCGTTTGGGACTCCCAAGCTGAAAAGGCTTGGCAGTCTTGGTGTCAAGCCGCTTTGCGATCTACTTGTGCAGTCCACGATCAATCTATGCCTTTGGCGCATCGCGTGCGGCATTGGTTGGACGAATGGTTTGGCCATGAGGATTTGGTGGTACTCGACGGCGACGACCCCGAGCTGAAAGCATCGGCGCACGCTATTTTGGCTCCAGAGTGGAGCGGTGACGGCATCGCTTCGGCCTTGCGTGCAGCTCAAGTGAGATATGAGAAGAAGTGGTCTTCTGTCCCGCTGCATGCGCAAGAGAATAACCTTTTTGTTTTGGAAGACAACGGGCGCCGTATGCGTTCCGATAGGTGGCTGGCTGCGCACAGTGCGAGTGAAATCCGAAACTTGCGCCCTGATCAGTTAAGCCCTAACGCGGCGTTACGTCCAGTATATCAGGAGGTGATGCTCCAAAGTGCGGCGTTCATTGGTGGTCCCTCCGAAGTCGGGTACTGGCTTATGCTTGGGGATGCATTTCGGCACCATGGAGTCTCCCATCCGGCATTGGTAGTTCGGGATGGCGCCTTTGTTCATAACGCGCATTCTCTGAGAGCTGCGGAATCTTGTGGTTGGACTCCGCAGGAGCCGGCGTTGACCGGTGAAGCGGCGGTTGCAGCTTGGGCAGATACAAAGTTGCGCGGCAACGGCGAATTGGAGCGTGCGTTCGAGGCGTGGTCGGAGGCATTGATTGCGCATTCCCGAGGCGTGCCCGGAGACGCCGTGCCGACCACCCGCGCCGCACTGACCAAAATGAAGAAAGAGTTGGTTCACGTTCGAAAGAAGTGGCGTAAACTGTTCCGTCAGCAGCATGCCGAAGAGGCAGAAGCCATGCGCAGGGCGTTCGATGATTGGATTTGCCCCAATGGCCAGGGGCAAGAACGTAAGCTCAGTGCTTTGCCCTTGATGGAAGCCAATGGTGGAATTGAGGCATTCACCGTAGCGTGGCATAGGGCTCTCGAGGACGCGAATGAGCCGCAATTTTTGGTCTTTTATCCGTCTTCTTGACCATTGTGCACTTGCCGTGCAGAGCGTAAATTTACCTGCATGTCCAATCCTCTAAATGTCACCGGTCGTCCCACCCAGCGCAACACTGAACTCGGAGCAGTCAAAGACGCCCAGGGTCTTTCCGCGTCTCCTCAACTGCCTGCCGAAGTCAAAAATTACATGATTGACATTGACGGGACCATCACTGACGATGTGCCCAATGAAGAACCGGAGCGCATGGCCACTTGCTTGCCTTTCCCGGATGCTTTGGAAACACTCAATAAATGGCATGAGGAGGGCCACATTATTACTTTCTTTACTTCACGCACGGAAGAACACCGAGCGGTTACGGAGGCGTGGCTCGATAAGCACGGCTTTAATTACCACGGACTCCTTATGGGAAAGCCCCGTGGAGGTAACTATCACTGGATCGACAACCACATCGTTCGGGCGACCCGATACGAGGGTACGTTCAGTGATCTTGTGCGCGAGAAGACGGAAATCGAAGTGTTTAAGCGCAGGTAATCAACAGCTGTGATCGTCGAGAAAACGCTGAAGAATAAGGGCAGCAGCCACATCGTCCACAGCGCCTTTTTTTGACCTTTTGGTCTTTTTCATCCCGGACTGAATGGCAGCTTGGAGAGCTTCCTCACTGGTGTTGGTCTCATCGACGAGTATGATGTCTAACGTTGGAAACTGCTGCTCCAACTGCTTCTTAAACGCCAGGATAGGGGCTGAGCTGTCCGTAAGGCCACGTCCGGAATCCAAGCCCCATCGGTTGGGGATGCCAAGCGCAAATCCGGCGCAAGGTGCGTCATTGACCAACGCCGTAATGGCTGCGATTAGCTCAGTCGTGGGGACGGTTTTGTAGGGAAAAGCCAGTACCCCAGTTGGGTCAGTATGGGCCAACCCCGTCCGTACAATGCCGTAGTCAATACCAATCCATCGAGCCATGCCGCAAGGTACGTCGCAAGCCAACTGTTTTTGTCTGGTATGCACTTAGGGCAAAAAAGGATGGCTTGTTGGCGCGTTGTTGGTCGCTGAACGGGTGGCAATTGCCCCACGACAGAGATGATTTGAGGCTACGCTTATGATTTTTGCCCTGCTCGCGATGGCGAGGCAATGTGCGACCAAACAATAGCCCATAGGGCGCGGTGGATTGAGCGCTAGAATCCATTGACAGAGGAGGCAGGTGAATTGCGGCTCATGACCTGTCCGACGGATTTGACGATGCTCAAACAGGTCGCTAATGCCTGCTTACCTCCCAAGGAGGTCATGAATCCAGGCGGTTCGCTGCACTTGGCCTCGGCCGTCAATGTGCTTCTTGGGGGCGGTGCCGTTCCGCGTTACCGGCCTTTGGTTTCGGTACGCCATCGGAATGCTCGCAAGTGGTCGAGTCCACAGAAACTCTCAAGCGCAGAAGCTGTGGCTTCAACGGCGGGATTTTGTGCCGGGGCACTTCTCCTGCGGCGAAACCATCGCTGTTGATCTAGCCCTGAGTGCTTTTACGTGCCCTCGAACGGGAACTCATGACTCAAAACAAAGCACTCCCTGGAGCGTTCTTTTTTGCCAAGCTTACGGGATTAATCGGCGCACTGACTGCCCGCACAAAATACGCGTTCATCTCCGGTTCCCTCCAATCTGATCCAGATGTCGGTGTCGGCGTCCATGGAGTCGTAAGCGTTGCGAACCATAGTTTTGTCTTGAAGAATGAGGCCGAAGCGAATGGATTGGAGTTTGCCATCTACCCAGTTAATCATGTCATAGCGGAAACCGATGTTGATGGCACTCATGTCTTTTTGCAATTGCGCCAGCTCCTCTCGGGTGGTGTTTTGCGTAACGTGTACATTCAAAAACCCTGGTTGCACGGTTTCGGAGGTTGCATTCGATTGCGCATGAGCGGATGAATTCATACCGAGCGTGAGGATGACCATGCTGAAGACGAGAGCGATGTATTTCATGTTCCCAAATTACGGTTTTTTTCGTGAAAAACTTGAGGGCCGTTGGTGCATTGGATGTTGAAAAATACCGCCCCAAAAACTCCCTCTTTCGGGTGATTTCCGCGCTGTATGAAGCATCTTTGGTTTCCAATCATTTATCATGCATTTCATCGTTTCCAGCAGCCAGCTGCTCCGTCACCTCTCTTCGCTAAGCGGCGTCCTTAACAGCAGCAATACGTTGCCCATTTTGGACAACTTCCTTTTCGAATTGGGCCCGGGAGAAGCGGTCATTTCGGCGAGCGATTTGGAGACCACCATGACCACTAAGCTTGAGGTCAAAACAGAGGATGCTGGTTCCATCGCCGTGCCGGCCAAAATGCTCTTAGACATCCTGAAGGCATTTCCAGATATCCCATTGACTTTCAAAGTAGATCCGGGCACTTATGCCATCGAACTGACCAGTGACGCGGGCAAATACAAACTCACCGGTGCCAATGGGGATGAATTTCCCAAATCACCCGAGTTGGATGATGCTGCGAGCATGTCCATTGGTGCGAATGCCCTAATCAGTGCCATCAACCGTACATTGTTTGCAGCGGGAAATGACGATTTGCGTCCGGTGATGTCCGGAATCTTTTTCGAGTTCTACTCGGAGAGTGTCCGGTTTGTTGCCACGGATGCACACCGGCTTGTGCGGTACGGTCGCAATGATGTGCAGGCCACTTCGAATGCACAATTCATTGTGCCAAAGAAGCCGCTGAATCTGCTGAAGAATGCGGCATCTCATGCGGAGGCGGTGACGATGACTTACACAGATTCCAATGCGCGTTTTCAATTTGACGACGTAACCATAATTTGCCGGCTAATCGAGGGGAAATATCCGAATTACGAGGCCGTCATCCCTAAGGATAACCCGAACCGCATGGTCATCAGCCGGACCAGCTTCCTGCAGGCCATCCGGCGCGTGTCGATTTTCGCAAATAAAACAACGCACCAAGTGCGCTTGAAATTGGCCGGTAGTGAGTTGGTTGTTAGTGCTGAGGACCTCGATTTCGCCAACGAAGCCAGCGAACGGTTAAATTGTAGCTACACCGGTGAGGACATGGAAATCGGGTTTAACAGCCGCTTCTTAATGGACATGCTCAACAACCTCTCCAGTACAGAGGTGTCGTTAGAAATGTCCGCGCCCAACCGAGCTGGTATCATCAAGCCCACAGAGGCAGAGGAAGAGGGAGAGGATGTACTCATGCTTGTCATGCCTGTTATGCTCAACGCCTGAGGCAGTTCAGCGTTGCTGACTTTTATTCAAATCGCCTCGGCCGTCGGTCGGGGCGTTTTTGTTGGGATTTGCTTTCCGGACAATCCGGAATTGGACGTCCTGTGTGGACCCTTCTTCGGCGGTTGTCGTTTGGTTGGATTCCAATTCCCTTTGGCGAATGACATCCGGATGCTGGGGGTGGGCATCGGCCCACCACTCTGGCAACTGTTCATCAGAGGCGAGCGCTTGCAGCTCGAAATCCGGAAGAGGCCCCTTTTTTCTGAGGATGATAGCCATCAACAGCCCGCTCACTGCTCCCGCGATGTGCCCTTCCCAGGAGATGTGTTCATCGATGGGGAGCATCCACCAGACCATACCACCGTACAGGAACGCCACCAGCAGTGTCACCCGGAGTAAGAGCTGGGACTTTCGGACTACGCCAGACGTGAAAAGAAAGGCAGCCAGTGCATAGTTGATTCCACTTGCTCCGATGTGGTTTCCGCCCTTGGCAAAAAGCCACAATCCCACGCCCGACAGCAGGTACAGCAGCATCCATGTGCGCGCAGCGATTGATCGGTAGAAATAGAAGAGTAGGCCATTCAGCGTGAAAAACGTGGCCGTGTTGTTCCACAGGTGTTCGAGGTCGCCGTGTAAAAATGGGTAAGTAAAGACGCCGATCCAATCTTCCCACTCGCGGGGGTGGTTTCCCCAGCGCCGCCAATTCAACGCGTATGCCTCGTTGATGGCATACACTCCCCAGATTAATAGCAAAAACAAGGCTGTCGTCCACAAGGCATAAAACAGACGATTGGCATCCAACACATTTGGATTCCACTGAGGGCGCGGCATGGAGTGTGACAGACGCATACCCTTAAGGTACGCAATTGCACTCGAGGGATTCCACAGGTCAGATTGGATAAGTGCTTTTTACCGTCCTTTATCAGCTTGGGCCGATTTCTAGATTTGGAACCAGTCTAAACCTTGTTGGAAATTAGCCCAGAGTACCATGAGCATTTCTGAGATTCACGCGTTGTTGGCCTTGATGGATGATCCGGATGAAAAAGTGTACGACCACGTGCGCGATCGGCTGCTCTCCAAGGGAAAAGATGTTTTGCCTTTTGTCCATGATGCTGCCAATTCTGGTAGGGAGTGCGCCTTGTTCCAGTCGCGTCTGACAAAACTGCAAGAGGGGCTTCAGCAATCGGACATTCGAGAGGAGTTGGTGGCATGGATGGAATGTGGGGGACAAAATACCTGGGCAGGGGCGCAATTGGTGCAGCGTGCAGTGGACCCGGCGTGGCAAGTGGCGGAATCCAATTATGCCTTCGAATCCCTGAAAAAAGAAGTTTGGCTTGAGCTCAACGAAGAACTCACGGCGTTAGAACAGGTGCGTATTTTGAATCACATCTTCTTTTCCGTACACGGATTTGAGGGGGAGCGTCGAATCCCGCATGTGCCATCGGAGGCGCTGCCTACAGGTGTGCTGAACGGAAAGAAAGGCAATCCGGTGGGGTTAGGCATGTTGTATCTGTCGGTTGCGCAGGCATTAGGCATTCCGGTGCGCGGCATCAACCTCCCTAATCACTTCATTCTCGCGTACTGCGATGATGCGTTTGTAGGGGAAGGAACCACCCAGAAGGGCCAAGCGGGCATTTTATTTTACATCAATCCGTACAGTCAGGGCACCGTCATCGGTCCAGATGATGTTTCTGAGTTTTTGAGCCACATCGAGGTTGAAGGCGGGGAGACCGGTCGGCAGTGGCGTCCGGCGCATTCCATGGAGATTGTGCAACGCTTGGTTCGCAACGTAGCGTATGCGCTTCGTGAGAAAGGCGATGAAGAAAAAGGCGAGCGGATGTTGAATGTCTTCCAACCGCTGCTTTCATCGTTTGAAAATGCGGAAGAACGTTCGGGCGATTATCCGAATGTCTGAACCGAAAGTCGCTGAACGGACGTAAGCCAACTGCTGCTGTACTTTTTCCGGCATAATGACGTCGCGGTAGTACTGCTCGGGGTCTACCGCTGCCTCAAGCCGCTCGCCCTCATCAAAACCCGAGATGCTCGCCGGATCCGTCAGTCCCGGCCGAACCTGCAGGACTACTCGCATCTCTTCGGTATACAACGCTACATATTTCGCTACTTCCGGTCGCGGTCCGACCAAGCTCATTTCACCCATCAAGACATTCCATAGCTGGGGTAGTTCGTCCAATTTGTACTTGCGTAGCACTCGCCCCACCGTCGTGATGCGCGGATCGTTGGTCCCAAGGGTTAATTGAGCGCCACTGTCATGTGCACGCATAGAACGGAACTTGTGCAATTTGAAAGCTGCGCCCTGCCGCCCGACGCGTTCCTGATGGTATAAAGCACCTCCACGCGACTCCGCCACAACAACAGCTGCAATCAGCAACAGCAAAGGTGAGAGCAGTAACATCGTAACCGCACTGAATAGTGCATCAAAGGCACGTTTCATGCGTTCAATGCTGTTTCGACTTCTTCTTGAACCGCACGGATGACCCGGGCAACATCCTCATCGCTCAATTCCAAGTGAATGGGAAGGCTCAAGCTCTCCTCAAACAACTGAGCCGATTCTGGATAGTCTGCAACGCGCTCCCCTCGTCGTTGGTGCACTGTGAGCATGGGAAGCGGTTGAAAGTGCACATTCGTGGCGATTCCTCGCCCCTTCAAGTTTTGCATGATGCCATCGCGAAGCATAGCCGAAATGCCTTTAATGCGCAACTGGAATAGGTGATATGAGCTCGTTCGTAAAGCATCTTCGAGAGGTGGGACTTGGCACCACGTGCAATCCTTGAATCCCGCAGCGTAGATTCTAGCGATGGACGCTCGACGCTGCAATTGTTTGGGGTACTTGCGAAGTTGTGTCCGACCGATGGCCGCTTGCAGGTCTGTCATGTTGCACTTGTACCCAGCTTCCACGACGTCATAGTGCCAACTTCCAGTGGTTTTTTCCAAAGCGCTTTTCGACTGTCCGTGAAGGGCCATTGCTTTGAACCAACCAAGGATTTTATCCATATCGAAAGAAACGGGTAGATTGAAGGCCAGGGCTCCTCCTTCAGCCGTGGTCAAGTTCTTTACTGCATGGAAACTGAAGCCGGTAATGTCCGCCTGTCTGCCCACTGCTATTCCGTCATAGGTAGCCCCAAATGAGTGCGCTGCATCGGATAGGAATAAGGGCCGTGCGAGTTGGGCTTGCCGGTCATTCTTGGGTTGGAATACGGTGCGTGTTTCTGCCGAGTCGAGCAAGCTATTTATTGCGTTGTAATCGACAGGCCACCCCCCTAAATCTACCGGCATCACCACTTTGGTTTGTGCTCTAATGAACGGACGAATCGCCGAAGCCGAAACCACCCGATTTGTTGGATCAATGTCCACCATCACTGGTGTTGCGCCGCAGTGCAGTACAATATTGGCGGTCGCCGCGTAGGTCATGGCTGGAATAATGACCTCGTCGCCCGGTCCCACCCCAAACCAACGCAGCACCAATTCACAAGCAGCTGTCCAACTGGAAAAACATGCCACGTGTGGAGTCTTTAAAAACGCGGCCAACTCCTCTTCAAACGCTGCTAATTCTGGTCCAGATGTAATCCATCCCGAGCGCAGGACGCTTGTCACTGCAGCAATGGTGTCTTCGTCGATGGGGGGTGGGGCAAAGCCGATGGGCTTGGAGGCAGGCATTTTGTAAAATAAGGTGATAAAGGGCGTCCATTTGACAAGTAAGTGTCAATTTCCCTGGAATGTTGAGAATAGATTCAACGGAAGTTGTTGAACTACTTGGTACTGTATATGTTTGCAGGCTGCTTGTAACTGACCTAGCGCTTTTTTGTATGGCCATAAACAACTTTTGTTCGGACGAACTCGCTTCGGAAATACTCGCCACCGCGAAGCTGATTGAGGTGTCTGCGGGAGAGGTGATTATGAAGCCGGGTGATCCCGTTGACGGTGCCTTTATCCTGGAGCAAGGGGCTGTAAAACTCTTCCGTATTTGTGAGCATGGGAATAGACATTTGCTTTACCTGTTGCGGGACGCAAGCATGTGCGCACTCAGCACACTGACTTCACTTATTGGGGGGACAAGTGATGTGTTAGTTGAAGCTGAAGTGTTCACTAAAATTCGATTCATTCCCAAGGATCGAGCAAATCAGTTATTCTTCGAAAATGAAGAGTGGAGAGCCCTGGTGCTTCACGGAATTTTGTCATCTTGGAAGGATTCGATGTCCATGCTTGACCAGCTTGCTTTTAACCCGCTGAAAATGAGAATTGAATCCTATCTTCTCATTCATTCGAAATTGTCTGACCGAAACATCGTGCGTAAGTCGCATGCCGAAATTGCAGATGAATTGTATGTCAGTCGAGAAGCCGTCAGTCGCACGCTCAAAGGCATGGAGACGGAAGGTGAGGTTCACCTTGGTCATGGTTCTATCAAAGTGCTCGATATCCTAGCGAATAATTGCTAGTCATGAAAAAAGGTGTCTCGTCGACGTTTTGCGTCTTGCCGAAATTTGCTTAACTCCAATGACGCGAGTTTCCGTATTCGAGAAAGATAAATTCGAGCCTTTCCCACGACCAATTCGGTTTCTACGAAAATGGGCAGACGGCGTTCGTCTGCTGTGACGATGACCCGCATCTGGTCGCCTACTTTGAACACGGTGCCGTCAATGAGAGTAGGGGAGAATTCCCAGCATAAAATTTCAGTTTTTGTAGTAGGGTCCTTGTGCCGGATGGACCCTTTGAAGTCAAGCCGCGTGCTGTGTATCTTCCCGTCGAGGATAAGGTTCAATGCCACAGTGTCTCCCGGTTGGTAGTTCTCCCACGGCAAATGCCGGCAATAGTGGACAGCGGTCATGACGTCGTGAAGGGGTGAATCCACATCCCGAAGGACAGAGCCGCTCTCGAGTTCAGGGTCGGAACTGATCCATGTGATTTCCATCGGATTTTTCAAGAAATACCAACGGTCGTAACGGTGGCTTCCTTCACGGCCATATCGCTGGAAATTGATAGGACGAAAGTTTGCATAGGCTACACTGGAGTAGATGCTATTGACCGGATAAAACCAATTCCAATGGTTGCGCGACGCTCCCCATCCTTCGAAGCTCCAAAGTTGATTTCCGCTGTAGGCCATGGATGCCGTTGTAAAACTGACGTCACCAACTTCCAAGTAAAATGGTCCCCATTCATAGGCGACCGTGTAATCCAATCGTTCACCGTTCGTGGGTTCTGTGCTGAACGTCTGAGCATGGGTAAGGGGCCACAGCCAACAGGTCAGCAGCCAAAAAAAAACCCTGCTTTGGGGCAGGGTTTTTGAGAATTCGGTAAATGCTGAATGCATCAAGCACCGGGCTCAACTTCGACAAACGCCTTGATGGTCAAGAAGGTCTGAGCAGGGTCGGTATTCGCATTGATGGTGACTTTCTTCGTCTGCTGATTTTTCTTGCCTTTGGAGTTGAATTTCACTTCGATTTGTGACTTCTCACCCGGTTGAATGGGCTTCTTCGGACACTTTGGAACTGTGCAGCCGCACGAACCCTTGCAGTTGTCGATGATGAGTGGCTCGTCACCGGAGTTGATAAATTCGAACATGTGGGTGACGGCGTCACCTTGGGCCAAGGTTCCGAAGTCAAATTCATATTCGTTGAATGAGACTGTTGTCGTTGGCCCAGTTGGCGCCGCAGCAGCTGCCTTCGCCGGATCAAAATTACCATCTGCACCAGGGCTAGTGTTTACCGCTATTTCACGGGACTCTCCCTCAGCAGCTGGGCGAGAAATCGCAGTATCGTTGCTTCCTTCTCCTGCACAGCTCACTGCCAAAAGGGCTAGCGCAGGTACAAACAAAATTTTCCAGTTCAGTTTCATGGTTGTTAATTTCGGGTCAAAATTACAATTTAAAAGGTATCGTGCGCAAGGTTGGCTTTCTCGAAGGTACCGTCCTGCAGAATTTCGATTGCACGCTCCAAGGATTCATTCAGGCGGGAAATCACCCGATAGAAGGTGCTTTGTTCGAGCAGGTTTCTGCCCATCATGGCCTTCAACCGAAGGGCAATGGCATCACCGGATTTTGACCAATCCTCTTCATTAAATTTTACACCTTCTGTGGAGGCAAAGGACTGGAAGTCTGCGAGCATCTTGCTCGTGACTTCGAATTGCTCGAGGAATTTGTCCTCTGTTGGATAAGCCGCTTCTAATTTGGTCCGCAGGCTGTCGACATAGGTCAAAGCATAGCGGTTGTCTAATCCTTTTCTCAAAATGGAGCTGAAGTAGGCCGAATTATCGGTAGTATCGAGAGGAACAAAGATATCTGGCATGATTCCGCCGCCGCCGTAAACCTTCCGGCTACGAAGACGCGTTTCATACTTCAAGCTATCCGGTAAATCGAGGCTGTCGAGGCTCATCAATTCCCCTGAGTTATAGCGTTCAAACTTCTCCATACGATAGGCGTCAACACCCTCGTCATATGGCTTCTGTATGCAACGGCCGGAAGGGGTGTAGTACTTCTGAACAGTTAAGCGCACGGCACTGCCATCGGGAAGGTTTACGGGCCGTTGAACCAGTCCCTTGCCAAAGCTTCTGCGGCCTACGATCAACCCGCGATCCCAATCTTGCACTGCCCCCGACACGATTTCCGAAGCGGATGCACTGCCTTGGTCAATCAGAACGACGAGGCGGCCTTTTTCGAATCGGCCTGGAATGCGCGCAAAGGTATCGTCCCGTGGAAAGGAGCGGCCCTCTGTGTAGACGATGAGCTTTTGCTCCGATAAGAATTCATCGGCCATCTGGATGGCGGTGCGCAGCATGCCACCGCCATTGCCCTGAAGATCCAGTATGAGGTCTTCCATTCCTTCTTGCTGCAGCTTGGCGAAGGCCTTGTACAGTTCGCTCATCGTCGACTTGGAGAACCGGTTGACTTTAACGTATCCGATGCCCGGTTCCACTATGAACGAAGCGTCCACAGAGAAAATGGGAATCTTATCTCGGATGATTTCAAAGGTCAACAATTCAGGATCGTTGCCGCGCTTGATTCCGACGGTGACCAGGGTTCCTTTTGGTCCTTTTAGCAAGCGCTGGACATCTTTGTTGGTTACGCCGATTCCGGCCACGACCTCGCCGTCGACGGTGACAATTCGATCGCCTGCCATGATTCCAAGTTTTTCAGAAGGCCCACCTGAGATCGGCGAAACGACCATGATTGTATCCCGAAAAATGTTGAATTGAATCCCGACTCCATCAAAGTTCCCGTTCAAGGGCTCATCTGCGGCCTGAAGTTCTTCCGCCGGAATGTACACCGAGTGCGGGTCCATCTCTTCCAACATATTGACGATAGCGGTTTCCACCAGCGATTCCATGTCCGTCTCTTCTACATAAAGTTGATCCATGTAGTAAAGGAGCGTGTTGAATTTCTGGCCTTGTTCCTCAGTGCCAGACGTTTGTGACCAAGCAGTCAAGGCACATCCCCATGCCAACACCCAACCCAATGCAAACTTCTTTCTCATGTCCTGTTTTGAATCAACTCGGAAGATACTTCTTCTTCGTGTGTGATGGGATCGGACTCTCCCCAATTTTCCCCAAACAATTTGGGACAATCGCCTTAAATTTGACTGAGAACCTGAAGAAACGTATTCATGAAATTACAGCAAGCTATTGCCTTGGCGTTGTTGGGGTTGATTTTCGCTAATGGCCTTCATGCGCAGACTGTGCACGCGGAAGGGGATAAGACTATTCCTCTTGTCGAGGTCAATGCTCCAAACGTCCAGCACTTGTGGAACCGCGCTTACTGGCATGAGGAGAATACAGGGAAAACCATGCAAGGGGAGATTCTTTCCGCTTCATTTGATTTTTTCGAGCTTGCCGATGCCCTAACGACCGAGGAAGGCATCGTCTGGACCTTGCGCATACGGGTGGAAGACGCCCCGGCGTTGTGTGTGTACTTCGATTCATTTCACCTGCCCATGGGTTCGTCATTGACCTTTCAGTCCGAGGCGGGCCGGTTCAGTAGCCCATACGTGGAAGGCCCAATTGACTACACCGAAAACAACGACCACGGTCGCTGGGTGAGCGGTGAAGTGCCGGGCGAGGAATTGGTGATGCGGTACACTCAACCCGCCGATGTTGTGGGCACACCGGAGCTGCACGTGAACGGAATCGGTTACTTTTTCCGCTTCTTGTGGCTTGACGGCGAGTATGATTTGCTCGCAGAAAGCTACCGCGGTTCGGACCCTTGTCAAGTGGACGTTATGTGCCCTGAAGGTGATGATTGGCAGTGCCAGCGGGATGCGGTGGTGCGGCTGCGGGTTTCCCAGAACGGGGGCATCTACCTGTGTTCGGGCGCCATGGTGAACAATACGTCTCAGGATTGCAAGCAGCTATTGCTGAGTTCGTTTCATTGTGCCGATGAAGTGGACGATAACGGCTGGTCCTTGCTCAAGGTTCGGTACAATTACGAATATTTTGAATGCGAGGGATCGTCAAGTTTCAACTCGCACGTGCGAACAGGTGTTTTTTACCTGACCGGCTCGGACGACATGTTCGGAAATAACATCAACGGCTCGGACTTTCTCCTGCTTGAGGTGGAGGATCCTGTTTTTGACAGCTGGACGCCGTTCTATGCAGGCTGGGATGTCAGTGGTTCAAATCCGGCCAGTGGCGTCGGTATCCATCACCCTTCCGGCGATCGGAAAAAGATTTCGACGTTCACGACCACAGCTGCAAACAGCAGCGCGTACCATCCCGGAGCACACTGGCGCATTTACTGGCAAGAAACTGCAACCAACCATGGCGTTACCGAGGGCGGTTCGTCGGGGTCACCGTTGTTTGATCAAAACCAACGCATCGTCGGTACTTTGACCGGAGGAGCTTCATTCTGCGACTCGCCGAATGCCCCGGATTACTATGGTAAGATGAGCTACCACTGGGACGGAAACAATCCCATCTCAGATGAAGAGAAGCTGTATCATTTCCTCGATCCGCTTGAAACAGGCCTAGAGGTTTTGGACGGCAGCTACGTGACTGATTTGGAAGTGCCCTGTGCTGAGCAGACCGTATGTGGCGCTGTGGAAGTGGAAGAAGAATGGTTGATCGAAAATACGTGGTCCATTCGTCCGAATCCGGCACGAGACCGTGCGTATGTGGATTGGTCTGGGGAGGTGCAAGCGGCTGAGTTACGTTTTTACGATGCACTTGGGCGTCCAGTTGCCCAATTTGATGTGCGGCAGATGGCTGTGCCATCCGCCGATCTAACCGGGTTGGTGCCGGGACTGTACTACGTTACGCTGGAGACTGCTGCCGGAGCTACTGCCACTCGGAAACTCGTCATCAATTAAGGCAAGCTAGTTCGCAACCCAAGACAGCTTTTCCAACTCAATTTTGCTCTTGAATGCGCCGAACAGAACAGTAGCCGCCTTCTTGTGGATGGCGATGACCTCGCCGCGTTCTTTCCCGCCGTTGCGCAACCGAACTGTCGACCCCACCTTGATACGTTCAACAAAATGCTTGGGTCTGCGCTTAGCTGCCTTGGCGGATTGTGCTTGTTTTTTGGCTTGTTTCGCTGCTTGATTCTCGAGGCGCTTGGTCTTCTCAACCGCGAGGTATTTTTCGATGTCTTGCAGAACAGATTTGTTGCGACTTCCGGGATCATACTTGTCGATGAACTGTTGCAGTTTGCGTCCCCGGTGCAATGCGTCGTTGTTATCCTCTGCCAATGCCTGTTGGGCCTCCGCGCGGTCGTTGATGTGCTGTTCGCGTCGACTCATGGTTGCCTTCAGTTGTTCAAGTTCGAGCTCCTTTTTGAGGTGTCGGTCCGTCACTTTGGCGAGGGTGTTTTTCTCCTTTTGTAGCTCCGAGATCAACTCATCTAATTTGACCTTTCGGTGATCCAACTTGCCTTTGGCACGCTTGATGAGGCCATTGTCTATTCCGTTGATGTGGGCCACTTCAAATGTAAATGAACTACCGGGTGGGCCGATATCAAGTTTGAATAGCGGTTGCAATGACTCTTGATCAAACCTCATTGAACCGTTGATGGCTTCTGGCAATTGGGCTGCGCGGGTCTTTATGTTTGCGTAGTGGGTGGTGATGACGGCGAATGAACCGCATTCGTACAATTCTTCGAAAAACACCTCTGCGAGGGCACCTCCAAGTTCCGGGTCGGAACCCGTCCCAAATTCATCGAGTAAGAGGAGAGAAGACCGATCGGCTGCACCCAGGAAACCTTTCATGCGGTTCAATCGGTAACTGTAGGTGCTGAGTTGATTCTCTATGCTTTGGTTGTCACCGATGTCTGTGAGAATGGTGCGGAAGCAACCCATTTCGCTGTTGGGGTGAGCCGGGATGAGCAGACCGCTCTGCAGCATGATTTGCAGCAAGCCTACCGTCTTCAGGGCGATGGATTTACCACCGGCGTTCGGGCCGGATATCACCAACATCCGTTCCTTACGCTGGAGCCGCAACGTTTGAGGTTCCGTGTGCAGACCTCTGGCTGCATTTTGCATTGCCAGCAGTGGGTGGTACGCTTGGAT
>NZGF01000011.1 GCA_002690915.1 Crocinitomicaceae bacterium | reverse complement strand
TGTAGGCACGCTGGTAAACACACGGGCAACAAGAAGCCCCGCAATCCGAGGATATACGGGGCTTAGTGACATTTGTTGGCGGTCTGGACGAGACTCGAACTCGCGACCCCATGCGTGACAGGCATGTATTCTAACCAACTGAACTACCAGACCGTTTCACAACAGTGAAGCTGCTCTTTTGCAGCGGTGCGCAAAGATAAGAACTTTCATTCCTTCTTCTGCAACACTTCTACGCCACATTCAAAAAAAAGTTGCGGTAGCATCGAAAGAAAAATTCGGCGAGCGTTTGAACTCATTGAAAATCAATTGGAAAATGCCACACCATCCGCTAAAAAAAATACCCCAACTCAGAAAACGGAATTAACCTCGCGAGCCGCGCATCTTGGCCCTTTTGACCAAGTATGCCGAGAGCACGGGGAAAACGCCGGCAGCAATGTCCACGTCAACCCAATCAATGCGGTATTGGGAACAGCGCACATCGAGGTCTTTGCGCAATTGGACCATGTGCGTTTGGTACGCCTCGCGCACCTCAGCCGGATGCAAGCGGAGCTCCTCGCCGGTTTCGAGGTCTTCAAAGATTGTCGGACGATCTTGGAATTTGAAGGCCATCTCCGTGGCGTTTTCGAGTACATGAAAGAGTACCACCTCATGCTTGTTGTGACGAAGATGCTGGAGCGCCTCCATGAGTTCGTCAATATCCCCACCGCGGTCGAGGAGGTCACTGAATACCACCACCAGGGATCGGCGCGGACTGGCCTCGGCAATCTGGTGCAAGGCTTCCACCGTTGACGTGCCCTTACGCTGCTCCCCCACCTCGTCGAGCAATTGCTCCAGTTCGTGGTAAATCATGCGCATGTGCGAAACAGAGGATTTGGCAGGGATGTGGGATTGCAATTCATCGGCAAAAACACTGAGCCCCACCGCGTCGCGTTGGCGCCGGAATAACTCGGTGAGCGCAGCACAGCTGTGAATCGCGAACTTAAGCTTGTTAAGTTCAGGACCATCAGGCGTAACATCGGTAGGATACCACATGGACCCACTGCAGTCAAGGACGAGCTGGCACCGTAGGTTGGTCTCCTCCTCGTAACGCTTGACAAAGAGTTTGTCGGTGCGTCCGTAGAGTTTCCAATCAATGTGTCGCGTAGACTCACCCGGGTTGTAAAGTCGGTGTTCCGCAAATTCGACTGAGAAGCCGTGAAACGGGCTTTTGTGCAGGCCCGTTATGAAGCCTTCCACGGCCTGACGGGCCAGTAATTCTAGTCGGCCCAGACGCTGTAGCAAAGAAGGATCCACGTTCATCGGCATGTCTTAAAGGTACGAAGCAGAGGCGGGAGGATGATTCAGAATCGCGCACAAAAAATCCCCACCAATTGGCGAGGATTTTAAGTTGTGAATGCAGTAAAGCATTTGCATCGGACGATGCACCGAGCCAGGCTCAGAGCAAGGCTTCCAATTTCTCGATCAATACGTTCTTCGGTACCGCGCCTACACTTTTATCCACGACCTCTCCCCCCTTGAGGAAGAGGATGGTAGGGATGTTGCGCACTCCGTATTTCATACTGATATCTCCGTGTTGGTCGACGTTAACCTTGCCAATAACGGCACGGCCATCGTAATCATTTGCCAATTCCTCGACCACTGGTCCGACCATGCGGCAAGGCCCGCACCATTCAGCCCAAAAATCGACAACTACAGGCTTGTCACTCTCGAGTGCCAAGGAATCAAAGTTTTCAGCGGTAAATTCTACAGCCATTTTTACAGTCTTTAAGCGTGCGGCCTGCGCCCCCCGCAAATTTGAGAAACAAAGTTAGCCGGCTAACCCAACCGCCCGTTCGAAATTGACGAGGATTAACATGCCTTTTATTCACTTTTAACCGCAAAGCCCGTGAAAAAGTTTATTGCTTACTGGTTTCCAAACGGTAGTTCAATCCTCCAACGTTGACGAGCTCCTCGAGCTGATCGACAAAATCATCGCTGAGCGTCACCTTGTGCGACCGGCTCGGCATTTCCAATGCGTTGCCTCGGTCGTGGACTTCGACGGTCAACCCCACTGATCCCGGACTGCCTTCGATCATCTTCCCAATGAGGTCGAGCCTTTCCTCGTTCAATGATTGCAAATCCAATTGCAGTCGCAATCGTGACACCATCTTCTCGCGAACGTCGGCTAGCAACTCGATGTGCCGCACTTTAAACTCCACATCGTTGGGGTCATCGCGGAAACGACGCTGTTCCACCGAACCGCGCACAAACACAAACCAGCCCTCAACGACGTAATCCTTAAATTTGAGGTAGTCCTCGCCAAAGAGCATGAAGCGCTGGCTTGCGTGATAGTCCTCCACCGTCACGCTTCCGAACGGCTTGCCCGCCTTTGAAATGCGGTGCTGCGCTTCAACTACGCGTCCGGCAAACCGCAACTCCCGTCCACGCCAAGCCATCGGTTCGTTGAGCACCTCCAATCCATCGGCGGGCGAACACAGGTGCTTGATTTCGAACCGAAATTTATCGAGTGGGTGACCAGAGATGTAAACACCGATGACGTCGCGCTCGCGCGCAAGCAAGTCCATCTGGTCCCAAGACTCACACACTGGAATCGCCGGCTCCGGCATTTCCATCTCCTCCATGCCTCCGAACAAAGACGCCTGCGATGACGACTCGGCCTCTTGATGACCGACACCGTAACGCGCTGCAAGCTCAATGAGCGTTCGACCCTTCTCGTCCTCAGCAAAGAACTGCGCGCGGTGTAGCCCATCGAATCCATCGAAGGCCCCGCCCAACGCCAACGCCTCGAAGACGCGCTTGTTGACGTCTTTCGGGTTTATACGTCTTGCAAAATCAAACAAGCTCTTGTACGGCCCTGCCCCGTCGTTGCGGCCGTCGATGACAGATTGGACCGCCCCCTCACCAACGCCGCGCATCGCGCCAAGCCCAAACCGGATGGCACCCTTGGAGTTCACGCGAAACTTGAAGAGCGATTCGTTCACGTCCGGGCCGAGGACGGGAATGCCTCGGTGGCGGCTCTCCTCCATGAATAGCGTTACTTGCTTGATATCGTTCATATTGTTCGACAGCACTGCCGCCATGTATTCGGCCGGATAATTGGCCTTGAGGTAGGCCGTCTGGTAAGCTACCCAAGCGTAACATGTTGAGTGAGATTTGTTGAAGGCGTATGAGGCAAACGCCTCCCAATCTTTCCAGATCTTCTCGAGCTTTGATTTTTCATGGCCGCGCTCCGTTCCCTGTTCAAGGAACTGCGGCTTCATTTTGGCAATGAGATCCGCCTTCTTCTTGCCCATCGCCTTTCGCAGCGTATCGGCCTCGCCTTTCGTGAAACCGGCCAACTTCTGCGACAACAACATCACCTGCTCTTGGTAAACCGTAATTCCGTAAGTCTCTTCGAGGTACTCTTCGCAGGCATCCAGGTCGTAGGTGATGGGTTCCTGCCCGTGCTTGCGCTTGACGAAAGACGGGATGTATTCGAGCGGTCCAGGTCGATACAAGGCGTTCATCGCAATGAGGTCACCAAATACCGTGGGCTTGAGGTCTTTGAGGTACTTCTGCATCCCCGCAGATTCGTACTGGAAAATGCCGATGGTCTCGCCACGCTGGAACAACTCGTAGGTCTTGGTGTCATCGAGCGGGAAACTGTCGGGGTCCAAGTCGATGCCATGGCGGTCCTTGACATTACGCACCGCGTCCTTAATGATGGTCAAGGTCTTCAGGCCAAGGAAATCCATTTTGAGCAAGCCAGCGTCTTCCGCAACGGCGTTGTCAAATTGCGTACACGCCATGTCACTATCCTTCGCGACGGCCACAGGAACATAATCTGTGATGTCCGACGGAGTGATGATGACCCCGCATGCGTGGATGCCCGTATTCCGCAAGCTGCCTTCGAGGACGCGAGCGGTCTGGAGGGTTTGGCCTTCCAGGGAAGCCTTCTTCGCGAGCTCCTTAATATTATTAACCTGCTGGAGACCTTCGTTGCCGCGGAGCTTTTCCTTGAGGGTTTTGTCGTCTAGCGTAAAAAGCTTCTTTAAGCTGATGTCTGGCATCAACTTCGCAATGCGGTCAGCATCGGGCAACGGAAGTTCCAACACCCGAGCAGTGTCACGGATAGAACTCTTGGCGGCCATAGATCCGTATGTGATAATCTGGGCGACCTGGTTGGAGCCGTATTTGTCAATGACGTAATCGATAACCCTGCCTCGGCCTTCATCGTCAAAATCAATGTCGATATCGGGCAAGCTCACGCGGTCCGGATTGAGGAAGCGCTCAAACAGCAAATCGTACTCGATCGGGTCGACGTTGGTGATGCCCACGCAGAAGGCCACAGCAGAACCTGCAGCCGAACCCCGGCCCGGTCCCACGCTAACTCCCATCTCTCGAGCGGCGGTGGTAAAATCCTGAACGATGAGGAAGTAACCAGGATAACCGGTGCGCTCGATGGTCTCGAGTTCGAAATCGATGCGCTCGCGGATTTCATCGGTGATATCGGGGTATCGCTTTTTAGCGCCTTCGTAGGTCAGGTGACGCAAGTAGGCGTTCTCCCCACGTTTACCACCGTCCTTGGCATCCTCAGCATGCACGAATTCATCCGGAATTTTAAAGGCAGGCAGCAGGACGTCCCGCTCAAGCTGATAACCCTCACACGAATCCGCAATAGACTGGGTGGTTTCGAGCGCCTCGGGCAAGTCCGCGAAGAGCTTCCTCATCTCCGCCGGTGACTTGAGGTAGAATTCGTCGTTGGGCATGCCAAACCGGAATTCTCGACCACGCTTGCCAATGTATTTCTTGGGCTTGCTTACGTTTTGCGCATCCTTGACACAAAGTAGAATATCGTGAGCATCGGCTTGCTTCTTGCTGGGGTAGTAAGCGTTGTTGGCAGCAATGCACTGCACGCCGTGCTTTTCACAAAAACGCAGCAGCACTTCATTGACTACGTTTTCCTCCTCGAGGCCGTGGCGGTTGATCTCAGCGTAAAAGTTTTCGCCTAGCCTTTCCTTCCACCACACAAACGCCTCCTCCGCCTGCTGCTCGCCCACGTTCAGGATAAGCGACGGGATTTCCCCAAACAAACCACCCGTGGTAACGATGAGGTCCTCTTTGTATTGCTCGACAAGGGCTTTGTCGATCCTCGGCACATAGTAGAAGCCGTCGGTGTAGGCCTTAGAGCTGAGTTTGGTGAGGTTGTGGTAACCGCTCTTATTCTTGGCGAGGAAAACGGTCGGGTAGCCGTCGTCTTTGGTGCTACGATCGGTGTGATCGCGGCAGACGTTCAGTTCCGCACCCACGATGGGCTTGATGCCGGCCTTATTGGCCGCCCGGACAAACTGAAATGCCCCCATCATGTTGCCGTGGTCCGAAATCGCCAAGGCGTTCATGCCGTGATTCACCGCTGTATTCACCAACTCTCCCACATTGCCTACCGCCTGTAACACGCTGAATTGACTGTGCGCGTGCAAATGAATGAACGGGACGTCGTCGCTAAGGTCCTTGGCAGCCTTTGGCGGTGACTTCGCTGGTGCGGCGGTGGTAGTGGTGGCCTCAAAGTTTGCAGCTTCGAGTTTCGGTGCTTCGTAGACAATCCTGTCGGGATTTTCAATTTCAGGCCGCTGAATGACGCGGAGTCGGCACAACTCAAAAAAACATTTGGCCGTGGCATCCACGTCGTACGCCGCATCGTGGGCTTCGTCAAACCCGGTGCTGAAGAGCTTGTGGTGGAGCTCCGTGAGCGTAGGCCATTTGAATTGGCCACCGCGTCCGCCGGGAATGGCGCAGAACTCCGTGGCTTCGTTTTTGGAATCGATGACCGGCTTATCCGTCAGCTTTTCGACGGGTTGGGCCAATCGGTGGTATTCAGCGCCAATGATGTTGACGTCGAACTCGATGTTGTGGCCCATGACGTACGTCGCCTGGGCGAGGTCCTTATCAAATTCGGCCAATACCTCCACAAGCGGGTGCCCGTCCTTTTCGGCGCGCTCCGTCGTGATGCCGTGGATCTTGGCAGAGGTATACGGGATGGTGAATCCATCGGGCTTAACGATGCTGTTTCCACGTGAAATCAGCTTCCCCTGCGCGTCGTGCAACTGCCATGCCAACTGTACCAACCGCGGCCAGTTCTCGCTGTCCGTCAACGGCGCATTCCAATCCCTCGGCAAGCCCGTCGTCTCCGTGTCGTAAATCAAAAACATCCTCCGAAACTAATCATTGGCAACCGGCCGGGCGCCTTCAAAAGGCCGGCAGTTATTCACGCGCTTTCTTCAAGGTTATCCTCAGTCAATGTCCCCCTCGAACGGGCGAATGACGAGCTCCTCCATCACGGCTTCGGGCGGGAGTTGCCACGCTTGCCACACGGCTTCTGCAATGTGCTTGGCGTCGAGCAGTCGATTCTCCGGGAATTCGACGCCTTCCCACGAAGCACTCCACGTGGGACCGGGCATGACACTGGTTACGCGAATGCCCAGCGGTCGCAGTTCGTGGCGGAATGCCTCGGTGAGTGCGCCCTGGGCGTGCTTACTGATGCTATATGACGGTTTGCCCGTAAAGAGCTTTCTCGAAGCGACAGAAGCCATGTGAATCAAGTGTGCACCGGAGGACATTTTTTCATGCAAACCACGAACCAACTCATAGTGAGACAGCACATTAAGCTGCATCATATAATCTAAATTACCAGCTGGTTCACTTAGTAATTGACCGGGCAAATACACCCCAGCATTGTTGATCAGCAGGTGCAATTCAGTGATGTTCGAGCGCAAGCTGTCCACCAATAGGGCGACCTCCTCAGGCGTGCTCAAATCCGCCGGATACACGTGTACTCGGCAATCGTCCGATTGTAGCTTTTTTTGCAATGAATCGAGGTCGCGGGCATTGCGCGCCACAAGGTGCAATTCGCCGGCTGACGCTGCGAAGCGTTCGACAAGGGCGCGGCCAATGCCTTTCGTGGCTCCGGTGATAAGGATAGTAGGGCGTGCAATCATGGCTTGAGGTTGGTTTCCAATCCGAAGAACCGCTTGCGGTGCGGCCGCGGATCTGGCCATTCAATAGGAACGGGAATCAGAATCTCATCCACGGGATCGAATTTAGGACGGTTGACGCACAGGATGGTGCGGGTGCTATCGGTGGGGTTGTCGTATTGATGCACGAATTCGAGAGGCCAAAAATGCGCCAATCCGCCGTCGATAGGCTGACCTTGCAGCAACAATCCGCGCGACATGACCAGCTCAGCCTCCCCCATCACCTTGTGGATGTGGGCGGGGATCTGACCACCGGCCGGGATGTGCAGAAGGTATACCCCACAATCTTGGTTCTCATGCAAAATATCGACATGACCGAAGTCGTTGTGTTCGATGCCGTATTTCATCTCTTCAGCTCGCCGCAGCACCGTAACCACCGGCACCGCCTTGCCCCCAAGGGCCTGCGGCTTATGGATGCTCAACTCAACGGCATCCGGTCGAATGCTCGGTCGGTCGGGTGGCGGTGTCATTAGCAACGTGGCACAAATGGCTTCCACCGCCGTTTCCAGCAATTGGAAATGAGCAGCCTCCAACAAAAAAGCAACGTCCCCGGAGACAAATCCATAATCTAAGCTTTCTGCCAGCGTACGCCCAAAGTATCCAGGCTTGCGCTCAAAATAGAGCTTTAATTGCACCACGAGCGGCTGCGGCGTGATGCGCTCATGGGGATGAATACCAACTAAACAGGTCACTCTAAGGTCCTGCAGAGCGATGATGTCGTGGGTCGCTGCATTCATGATTGTGCGGTCACCAATAAGTCAAACAGATTCACTTTTTCGCGGCGCTCGGCTACGAATCCAAATTGTTGCTCGTACCGCTGCAGCGTGGCCAGGCCCTCTTCTTCGCTCGCAGCATATTTTGCTTCGAATTCAACGCAACACACGCGCAAGGCCTTGTGATTCGCCTCGTAATACACCACCTCGCAATCTGGAAAATCAAATACACGAATCTGCTTGACAATGCCGTATCCAGGCAACGCCCCGATCACACCCATCCACGCTTTAACGGCATCAGCTTGCGAACGGGCGGCGCCCAACTCCAAATTAATCTCGGTACGGACTTCGTTGTCGCCGCCGCGGCTTTTCAAGGTCAACTGCTGGATTTCTTTGTCAATACGGTGGCGGTAAATTCGGTCGGTCTGACCTCGTGGTACGTAGTATGTATCCGTGACGGTCAGCGCCTTCTCGCGCTCAGGTCCAAGCGCGCGGCACCGTTCAAACAGTGCATCGCGGTCGAAATCCTCGTGCACCACAAATTTATGTTCTATCTCCAAAAAAGCAGTTGGTATCGCATTCATCGCTTCACAAGGTAATGGACGAAAACAAGGCTGCCCTCGGTCGTCGTTTTGATCAATTCAAAATGAACCGGCACCTCCAGCTCGGGCGCTACCACCGGTACACCGCTGCTGCGACCCACCACCACTGGGCACACCGTCAAAACCAGTTCGTCCACTGCGTTCGCGGCATAAAACTCCCGGTTGATGATGCCACCTCCAAAGAGCAATACCCTGTCAAATCCAGCTTCCCGGCACGCAGCCACTGCAGCATTTGCCAACCCTTCTTCTCCATACGCCACATTCCGAACGTCTGCGGGGCAGCAATCTACAGGCAACGCATCGCGGGACACCAACCACTTGGGCGTGTTGGGCTGTGACCAAATGGGTTCGTCGGCTGCGAATCCCGAATTTGAACACAGCACCCACGTTGGGTGCACGCCATCCTCGCGCTTAACTTCCATGACGCCACCGCTAACGTTGACGCTGTGGCCGCCCACAATGACTGCATCACACGAGGCGAGGAGGCGTCTCAGATGGGCGTGGTCGGCTTCGTTAGTGAAGCCATAACACTTGCGTTCCTCATCCGATTCATTTGGATGGGAAGCGATGCGCCCGTCGATGCTGGCGCCCATGACGTTGATGATGTGCATGTAGCAAGGAATCCAGTACAATGATTACAACGAAAGAGGCGAAAAGTTGGTGAGGGGCGCATTTTTCCGTGCATTCGTTGGAAGTTGTGGAAAGAGCATGTAATTTTGCGCTCCCTTATTGGGACAACATACTGACATTAACAACGGGGTTTAGGACCCTTATAAAACGTTTCTCTCATGGCAACTCGATTGCGACTCCAACGCCACGGCAAAAAAGGCAAACCATTCTACCACGTAGTAGCAGCAGACGCTCGCGCTCCACGTGATGGCCGATTCATCGAAAAAGTCGGCACCTACAACCCCAACACCAACCCCGCGACCATCGAAGTCAAGCATGACCGTGCGTTGCATTGGTTGCAAGTTGGAGCGGAGATGTCCGATACTGTCCGTGCTTTGCTGAAATACAAAGGCGTCGTTTACCACAACCACCTCCTAAACGGTGCGAAGAAAGGTGCCTTCACCGAGGAAGAAGCTCAGAAGCGATTCGAAAAGTGGGTGGCTGACAAGAATGCCAAAGTTCAATCGAAGATTGATGCGTTGACTAGCGTCAGCGACAAAGAAAAAGCTGCACGCCTCAAGGCTGAACAAGAAGTTAATGCCGCTCGTGAAGCCGTTCATAAAGCTGCTGAAAATGCAGCTGCTGAAGCGGAATCAGCTGCTGCTGCGCAGGCTGCAGCTGAAGTTGCCGCTGAGGCAGGCGAAGAGGCTCCTGCTGCTGACGAAGCACCGGCCGAAAAGGCTCCTGTTGCCGAAGCTGCTGCTGAGGAGGCACCAGCCGAAGAGGCACCTGCTGCCGAAGCTGCTGCTGACGAAGCACCGGCCGAAGAGGCTCCTGCTGCCGAAGCTGCTGCTGAGGAGGCAACAGCCGAAGAGGCTCCTGCAGCCGAGGCTGCTGCTGAAGAGGCCCCAGCTGAAGAGGCTCCTGCAGCCGAAGCTGCTGCTGAAGAGGCCCCAGCTGAAGAAGCTCCTGCAGCAGACGAAGAGAAGAAGGAAGACTGACGCTTATCCTCCAGAATACTTGAAAGGGCTGCACTTCCGGTGTCAGCCCTTTTCTTTGCACCAAACTTGGCAAGTAAATCATGAATAAGGCCGATTGTTTTGTCCTCGGAAAATTGACAAAGCCCCACGGGTACAAGGGGGCCATGGTCCTCTTCATCGATGCCGATGAGCCCAAAGAGTACAATGCACTGGAAGCTGTGTGGGTCGAAGTCGGTGAACGGCTCGTCCCCCACTTCATCGATGCCATGCGTCCGCACAACACCTCAGACAAATTTGTAGTAGAACTGGAGGGCGTAGACAACGAAGCAAGGGCTAAGGCCATTGCGGGTTGCACCGTTTACCTACCTACCAGCATGCTCCCGCAACTCGAAGGCAACACCTTCTACCTGCATGAAGTGATCAGCTGGACGGTCATCGACGCCCAAGGCGATACAATCGGAACCATCCGTAAGGTGCTCGACTACGCCATGTACCCCATCCTTGAAGTGCAAACCGAAGCGCACAACAAAGAGGTCTTGATTCCACTACCCGCACAAATCCATGTTCGCGTGAACCGTGCAGCGAAATCACTGGCCGTAGACATCCCGCAGGGGCTACTGGAGGCGTACTTAGGCTCGGAAGAGACAAACAACGATGAAGGCGAATGGTGGGACGGCGACGAAAGCCCATAGGCCATCGCCAAAACTCCATAAGGCGGTGTTAACAAGTACGTTCGAGTTAACACAGAGGACATCATGTGTCGGATAAGTTTGGAGAACCAACCCACACCGATGACATCCACTCCTCCGAACGCCGGAACCGCTCCAACCCCGTCCCCTTCCTCTTCCAAAGTCACCACCAAAACCTTCGTGCTCGACACCAGCGTTTTGCTTTTTGACCACAGCGCCTTGTCGCGGTTTGAGGAAAACCAGGTAGCGATTCCAATTACGGTTCTGGAGGAACTAGATCAGTTTAAGGTGGGGAATGAAACAAAGAATTTCGAGGCACGAGAGTGCATCCGCATCATCGATCGCTTGAGCAAAGCTCAAACCCTTCAGGATTGGATTGACATTGACAACGGCGAAGGCGGAAAGCTCAAAATCGTCCTGCATAAGGAAAGCGAGCACAGCGAGGCCAACCAAGTTTTTGGCTCCAAATCCAACGACCATCGCATCCTCGATGCGGCCCTCAAGTTGCAGAAGGAAGACCCGACCACTGAGGTCACATTGGTCACCAAAGACATCAACCTCCGGCTGAAGGCCAAGGCCCTCGAATTGCCCGCCGAAGACTACAAAAACGGTCAAGTCCGTGATGTCAAGCTGCACTTCACCGGCAAGACCTTTATCGAAGGCGTAGATGCGGACGACATCCGCAAGCTATACCTCCAAGGTTCGACAAGGAAAATCACGATGCTCGACCCCTACCGCCAGAACAACCAGTACTACGTTCTGCGCAACGGATCCTCGAGCGCACTCGGTTACTTCAGCGAGGCCTCGCGCTCCATTGAGCGCATCGATAAGGACTATGCGTACGGCATCAAGCCCCGCAACGCGGAGCAAGCCTTCGCGCTGCATGCCATCACGAACCCCGATGTTTCGCTGGTGACCATCTGTGGTGTGGCCGGCACGGGCAAGACCTTACTGGCACTCGCCGGCGCTCTCGAACAGCGCAACCGCTTCGATCAAATCATCCTAGCCCGTCCCATTGTCGCCCTGTCTAACCGCGACATCGGGTTTTTGCCCGGCGACGCCGAAGAAAAAATCAACCCCTACATGCAGCCGCTGTGGGATAACCTCAATTTCATCAAATCCCAATTTGGGGAAAACGAGCGCAAGAGCCGCGTCATTGAGGACCTCAAGGCCCAGAAGAAAATCACCATCTGCCCACTCGCATACATCCGTGGTCGCTCGCTGACCAACGCCATCTTCATCATCGATGAGGCGCAAAACCTAACGCCGCACGAGGTAAAAACCATTATCACACGTGCCGGTGAAAACTGCAAGATTATTCTGACTGGCGACGTCCGGCAAATAGACACCCCCTACCTAGACGAACAATCCAACGGGCTGAGCTACGTTATTGACCGGCTGCGTGGAAAAGACCTCTACTCCCACATCACACTCGAAAAAGGAGAGCGATCGGACCTGGCCAACTTGGCCAATGCATTCCTCTGATTTAGCGGCGCACCACTTTTCGGGACACGGTCTCACCGCTGTCAAGCGTCCACCTGACAAAGTAATGGCCCTTCACCGCTGGCAACTGCACCGCCGGTGCTGTTCCCGGCTGCATCCACCCGGAAGCCACTCGTGAACCTTTGGCGTCAAACACTTCCCACAATGTGGAGGTGCGCTGAGTCGGCCCTTGAAGGTTAATCCACCCATCGGTTGTCGGGTTGGGGTACACCATCCAAGTGAGAGGATCCAGTTCCACACCTCCAACGCCTCCAACTACGTTTACCGTAAAGGCCGTATCGGCTACCAATTCTGGAGCTGCTCCTTGCGCCTCGAAGAAGGCTTGAAAGGCCTGGATGGTGCTATCCTCAAAAGCAAACATCGGTTCAACCCAACGAGGTGGCATCGCTTGGTACCAAACCGTCACCTCCATGTCCACGGGCCCTGAAGCCACGACACCTCCCATTTCATAAGTCACGGTGTGCCTGCCTTGACCAACTTCAAAAAGCTCATCGTCCAAGGCGAGGCCTTCAACGCGTGTCGTATCGTACACGGGGTGGCTATAGCTGAACCCTTTCGGCGTGAGGCGGTTGTCCTTAAGTGAGGAGGCGGCGCGTTCAAGCACGTTGGTGGGGTTGCCTTCAACGTCCGCGGCGACCAATTCGTAAATCTGCACCTGCATGGGGTCGTCAATGACCCAATGGTGCGGCTCGTATTCGGCCAATCCGCTTTCATCAACACCTGTAATGCTGCCGTTCTCCCAAGCGCCGCTGTGCCAGATGACCACACCGTTCTGGGAGGCCTTCACTTCAATCCAAGCTCGGCGAGCCGGATAACCCGATGGGAATTTGTGTCCGGCCTTGTTGGTCAATTGTACCTCGCACGTGGCGCCCCAAGCGTCAACCCAGTCTCCCATGGTGACGTTCAAGTCCACCGTTTCGTTGCGCAGCATGTCGCGTGTGCGTTGCAGTGTCGAGTCGAACAGTTCCGGTACCGTTTCCAAACCCAAGGCTTCCGTGTTGTCGCGCATGATTTCAAGCATCTGGGCGTTGCCTCCAACCAAGCTATGCAAACCGTAAGGCGTGCGTGGTTCGAGGAAAACGTAGCCCGAGCTGATGATAACCGGGTCGTCGATGCGCGGCATGTGACAAGTGTTGCACGTAGCAGGCTCCTCACCTTCTGGTGCATAAGTGGAATTCAGCCACTCGTGGTACGTGGCCTGCTCGACGTAATCGATGCCCGTGTAATTGCCTTCAAGGTCAGTGGCGTGGGTAACCAACGTGTGACATCCCGCACAGACTTCACCATTCGGCACGTGTTCTCCGTACAGCGGCTTGTAGAACGCGTACTGCATCATGGGCAGTTCATAGAGCGGCGGCTCGTCCTTGCCCGCACCATAGGGACCGTACGCTTTATAGGTATGAACAAACATGTCCGCATTGAATTCCAAGCTGTCGTCAAATTCGAGGTTACCGCTGTGGTGGTCGCCGGCCGTAGGTGCCTGTTGATGGCACGCTAGGCAACTGACGCCATCCAGCGCCAAACTGTCTTGTACAAGTGCCGCCATGGTATAATGCGGTTCGCCGTCGTGGTGCGCTGCAAAATGGCCCATAGGCGCATGACATGAGGTGCACTTGTCTTCCAATTCCAATTGGTGCTCGGGATTGACCAAAACTTCGTGACGCACCTTCGCTCGCCAAAACGGATCCCGGGCCGAATTGGCCATTAGGGTGCTGCGCCAATAATCTGTGACGTTCACGTCCCACCCTTCTGGCATCGGCTGCGCTGGGAAGGATTGTCCGGCAATACTAGCGAAACTATTCGGGTCCTTGCCGTGGCAACCTGCGCATTTTCCACTACCGGTAAACAAGGTGTTGGAAGTATCTGGCAATCCGCCGTATGCCGAGCGAAACCCTGCCGTATGGTATGGACTGCCGTCCTGGTGCCAATGCTCAGGACGGTCGATTGCCCCTATCAGCCCAAGCGACACCAACGCCACTCCCAATCCTATCCAAGCAATCGACTTCATCTTCGCAGGTGTAACAGCCAAAATACCGATTTCGTTGCAAAACCATGGTGTTTTTGTCACCGTTCGCTCATCTGCGGGCTCAACTGCTTCGTACAGCGGCGTTTACTGAATGACGATTTCTTTGATGAGCGGGCGGCCCAACTCCTCATTCAAGAGGTCAACCATCTTACTTTTGGCCATCATGAGCTCCTCTTTGAGTGGGCCGCTGTCTAATTTGACCCAGAGCTTGCCATCCACTTGCAGCCGCAGAGAACGGGTCTGCTTTTCCACAAACATGCCGAACACCACACCCCAGGCTTTCACCACATCCACCTCGTCTAGCTTGCTCTGCATACGGTGGGCCCGGATGAACTGTTGGATGGCCGCCTTGAGCGGTTTGGCATCATTGCGCTCCATGCCCCGAAGATAATTGATTTGCGTCCACACTATCCAAACGGCTCACCGAGCCTGAGCTTACTTCGTAGACTCGCACATCAGCCCCGGTCTCACGGAACAAGGAAGGGATTCGGCCGAGGTCGGTGTCTGTGATAAATACCTGGCCAAATTCACCCGCAGTAACCCAGCGCATAAGTGCCTGCACACGCTTATTATCTATTTTATCGAAGATGTCGTCCAGCAACAAGATGGGCTTAACTCCTGTAGCCTTTTCGATGTAGGCTAACTGCGACAAGCGCAGTGCGACCAAAAACGACTTCTGCTGGCCTTGCGAACCGAACTTTTTTATCGGGTGTACGCCGAGGTCAAACGCCAAGTCGTCTTTATGGATTCCACGGGTAGTGCGGCGAAGTCGCCGATCCTCGTTTTTCCCTTCGCTCCATTGATGAAAAACCGCTTCCTCTGTGGTGGCGACCTCAGTCAAATACCGAACGCTGACCATTTCCGCTCCGTTGGTAATTTCACGGTAGGTATCTAGAAAGCCCGGAACGAAGCGCTCGACAAACTCAGACCGCTTCGCACGAATCGACACTGCCAAAGGAACCAATTGAGCATCCCACGGCTCGAGGGCCTCTGGGTCCCACAGCCGATTTTCGGAGAAATAGCGCAACAGAATGTTGCGCTGGTTCAAGGCTCTGTTGTAAGCCATGAGTTGGCTGAGGTATTCTCGGTCAAACTGAGAAATCACCGAGTCAATCCATCTCCGGCGCGTCTCGCTGCCCTCATGAATCAGCACGGCGTCCGCTGGAGCGATCATCACTGCAGGAAACCTTCCCACGTGATCCGCAAGTCGGTCGTAAGCCTTCTCATTGCGGCGAAATACCTTCTTCACGCCTCGTTCCACCGCACAACTAACCTTTTCTTGCTGATCGTGCCGGGAAAAGGTGCCTTGGATGAGCATGTGCTGCTCGCCGTGGGCGATGTTTTGGCCGTCAATGGGGTTGAAATAGCTTTTGGTGTGGCACAAATAATGCACAGCATCGAGCACGTTGGTCTTCCCGCTGCCGTTGTCTCCAAGCAAGCAATTCACTTCTGTACCAAAGGTCAAATCCGAGCCTTCGTGATTTTTGAAATGAAGCAAGTGAAGATGTTCGAGAACCATGATGCGAATTTCACTATTTTTGCCCGTCCTTGGACGTAAAATTTCTAGAGAACTACAAACCTATGGCGAAGAAGACCAAGCCCGAAGACGATACCCTGCTGGACGTAGGGGAAGTATACACGAAAACCGAGCGTTTCGTCGATGAGAACCGTAGCACCTTGACTTACGCAGTCAGTGGATTGGCAATATTGATTTTGGCCGTCATCGGTTACCAATCGTTTGTTGTCGGCCCTGCAGAGGCAGCAGCCGAAGTGGAAGCATGGCGTGCAGAGAATTACTTCGAGATGGACTCCATGAACTTGGCCGTACTCGGTGACGGCTATGCCGCAGGACTTGAAGAAGTCATGACCAATCACGAAGGCACGGCAGTGGGTCAGCGTGCGGCTTACAGAATGGGCATCTACTACCGCGATGCTGGTGACTTTGAAGCCGCCATTGACGCATTCGGAGAAGTGAGCATCGGAGATGACGTTGTGCAGGTCCTCGCGGCCGGCAACATCGGTGACTGCTTCGTTGAGTTGGCCGATTACGAATCTGCGCAAGAGGCCTTTAACGAAGCCATCTCCTTGGCGTCCTCTAGCCTAGCAGAAGACGTACTGGCCCCCATGTTTTTATACAAAGGTGCCCTCGTCGAAATTGAGTTGGGCAACAGCAGCCGAGCCAAGGAGCACCTCGACCGCATCGTAGAAGACTACCCCACCAGCCAACAAAAAAATGCCTCTGAAGCGCTTGCAGCTTCACTGTCTGAAGGGTAACGCCCATGGCTACAGCCGGTAAGAACTTAAGTTTATATGATGCAGCTAAGCTGCCCGACGGTGCCCGCTATCGAGTGGGCATTGTTGTTTCTGCTTGGAATGCCGAGATCACTCACGCCTTGCGCGACGGCGCCCTCGAAGTGCTCCAAGCGGCGGGAGTTTCAGCAGACAACCTTCCCGTCCATGAAGTGCCCGGAGCTTTTGAATTGCCGCTTGGCGCACAATGGCTCATGGATGCAGCACAACCGTGCGACGCAGTCATTGCCGTTGGCGCTGTCATTCGCGGCGAGACGGCCCACTTCGAATACGTCTGCAGCGCTTCGAGTGAAGGCATCCTACGTGTCGGCCTCGACACCGGTAACCCCACCATTTTCTGTGTCCTGACCGACGACACCATCGAACAGTCGAGGGCTCGGTCAGGCGGCGAGCTCGGCAACAAAGGCGTCGAGGCGGCGGTCGCTTGCCTGCAAATGCTCGAACTCAAATCCACCCTTTACGGCGTCTGATCCATGGGGAAATCCCGTGCGGACATCCTCCGAATGCACCCGCTGCGTGCGATTCTTCTGGCCGGTCTCGCCTTGCGTGTCCTCGCCGCTGTAAACTCGCCGGGTTACCTCATGCATGACGACCATTTCCTGGTGGTGGAGGCGGGCGCTTCGTGGGCAGTGGGTGAAGATTACAACAACTGGATGCCCTGGTCGCAACGCGCCAACGGCATAGAGTCCCCAACACCCCACCAAGCCAACCTTACTTACGCAGGAATCGTCAGCGGTTACTTTCGCGCATGCAACGCCCTAGGCTTCGTCGCTCCTGCCCGCCAGATGCTTCTGCTCCGCCTGCTCCACGGCGTCTTCAGTTTACTCATCGTCGCCCTTGGGTACCGTATCGCTGAAAAAGTCGGAGGCGAACGGCCGGCCCGTTGGACCGGCTGGGCATTGGCGACATTTGGGTTATTTCCTTTACTCGGAGTGCGACAATTGGTCGAAATGGTCTGTATTCCACCGCTACTTTGGTGCGCTTGGGTGGTCCTGCAATCGGAGAGAAGAAATTGGAAAACGTGGATGTTAGCGGGTGTTGGCATCGGCATGGCCACGGCATTTCGTTACCAGTGTGGCGTTTTCGGACTGGGCTGGGTAGTCGCGCTGTTGGTCCACGAACGCAAGTGGCAACAAGCGGTTCTCAACAGCACCATCATGGGTTGTTCAGCGCTGATTGCCTTCGCATTGGGTCAATGCCAAGATATTATCATTTGGGGTGAGCCGTTTGCACAATTGCGTGCCTACATCGAATACAACTCTTCCCATGCCGGTGATTATCCACAGGGCTTCTGGCACCAATATTTCTGGGTAGTCTTGGGCCTTTTGATTCCTCCGTTCTCACTGGCTTGGGCATTCGGAACAGCTAAGGAAGCAAAACGCCTCGCGCTGCTGGTCATTCCGCCGTTGGCCTTCTTCGTTTTCCACAGCGCATTTCCGAACAAACAAGAACGCTTCATCCTTCCTGCAGTACCCTTCATCGTCACCGCAGGAACCGTAGGCTGGCATGCCTTTGTGGAAAGGTCAGGATTCTGGCAACGTCGCTTAGGACTTCATCGCGGCCTCATCATCTGCGGTTTGGTGATGAGTCTTGGAGCGGGGATTGGATTGTGTTTCATCCAGCCCAAGAAATCTCGAGTTGATGCCATGACAGCGCTATACAATCGCGGTGACTTGGTGAATTTTCTCATCGTTCATGCGGAAGGCGGTGCCATGCCCCCACAGTTTTACTGCGGCTCCTGGAACAAATACTGGACCAGCGACCTCGAAACTGATGCCGTCAACCACCGTGAAGTCATGTGCAACAGCCCGCTCTACACATTTCCCAATTACATCGTTTTCTCCGGTGATCGCTTACTTGGGGAAGCAGTGGAACGGTACAAAGACATTTATTCCTCAATGGAATACGTGCAGCAAATTCCACCAAGCCGATGGGACCGCTTGCTCGCTGCCCTCAACCCCCACAACCGCGTCGAGCGCATGATGATTTACCACATCGATCCTGCCGCAGAATGCAGCTCACGATGAACGGTTCAGGTTCCGTATTTTAGCGGATACAGCTTTGAAACCATGAACCGAGTTCTCCTCACCTTCTCTTTACTGCTTCTGAACTTCATACAGAGCGCTGCTCAATACCCCGGGTGGCAGCAAGCCGTGGATTACACCATGAATATTACCGTGGACACCTCCGCCCATCAATACACTGGTTTCATGAAGGTGGTGCTTCGCAACAACAGCCCTGAAGCCCTTGAAAAAGCATATTTCCACCTGTTCTTCAATGCCTTTCAGCCCGGTAGCATGATGGACGTTCGCTCACGAACCATCAGCGATCCGGACCGCCGTGTAGGTTCTCGCATTTTTGAATTACCCGAGGAGGAATGGGGCTGGATTAAAGTGGCATCACTCAGTGTGAATGGGAAACCAGTGGCTTTTGAACATGACGGTACGTTGCTCGACGTTACACTCAACAGCACCATCAAGGTCGGAAAGAAAGCCACCTTCGAAATGGAATGGACCGCTCAAGTTCCTCGGCAAATTCGCCGAAGCGGCTGGATGAATAAGGAAGGTGTAGAATACTCTATGACACAATGGTACCCGAAGTTGTGCGAATACGACCACGACGGGTGGCACACCGAACCTTACATCGGCCGGGAATACCACGGCATTTGGGGAGATTACGACGTGACCATTAACCTCCCAATCGGATATGAAGTCGGTGGCACCGGTGAGCTCATTGGCAGCAGCAACGGCGCACGCGAGGCGGGCACATGGCGCTTTATGGCAGAAGACGTCATCGACTTCGCCTGGGCAGCCGATCCCGATTACGTCCACACGGCGACCACGCCTAGCGATGTCACGTTGCATTTTTACCACCAGCCCAATGCCGAATACGACGAGAACTGGGATGCCCTGCCCGAATACACGGCGAAGGCTATGGCGTTCCTCAACGACCTCATTGGACCCTATCCCTACCCCCAGTACTCAGTCATACAAGGCGGAGATGGAGGCATGGAGTATCCTATGGCTACGCTTATCACCGGTCACCGCAGCCTGCGCAGCCTGGTAGGAGTGACAGTACATGAAATGGCCCACTCGTGGTTCCAAGCCGTGCTTGCTACCAACGAAAGCCTTTACGAATACATGGACGAGGGCATGACAAGCTACGCCACCGAATTGTGCATGCGCGAACTCTTCGTAGGTCCAAACAGTGACGATCCGCCGCACCAGGGTGCATTTTCGAGCTACATCAGCCAAGCCCTTAGCGGAAACGAAGAACCTTTAATCACCCACGCAGATCACTACCAAACAAACCGAGCATACGGCGTAAGCGCCTATTCCAAGGGAGAAACACTCCTGGCTCAGTTGGCATCTGTAATGGGAGCTGAACTGCGCGATAAAGGGTTAAAAGACTACTTCAGAACTTGGAAGTTCAAGCATCCCGGCCCGAACGATTTCAAGCGCAGTATGGAAAAAGTTTGTGGGTTTGATTTGGACTGGTACTTCCAATATTTCGTCCACACCACGCATCAGATTGACTACGCCATCGACCGCGTTGCGGAAGGCGTTGAGACGACGACCATCGAATGCTCACGTGTCGGTGCGATGCCCATGCCGCAAAACATCACCGTGACGTACACCGATGGCACGGAAAAAGCATTCGTAGCACCATTGGTCATGATGCGAGGACACCGGCCGTTGGCTGACGGAGAGGCGCTGTTACCAGATTGGCCTTGGACACACCCCACTTATACGTTTGAGGTACCCACTGGAAGTGGTATTTATTCGGTCGAGCTAGATAAAGCACGCCAGACTGCAGACGTAGATCGTTCCAACAACCGGGTAGAATTTGACCCGGAAATCAATCGCCTGTTTGAACGCAATCGTTGATTCTACAATATGCTTGCAACGCTTATCCACGACCAAGCCCCATGGGTGAAATGGCTTTCTTTTTTGCTAGCCGTAGGCCTGCTCGTTCTCCTTTCGCCCATCACTCCGTTCACCACAGAGGATGGAATCCCCATCACGCTGCAGTCCTTGCTGGTGATCTTCTTACCCATCCTGTTCGGCTGGCGCATAGGTGTGGCAGCGGTCGTCACCTACCTGATTATTGGAGGCCTTGGTGCACCGGTATTTTCATACGGAACGTATGGATGGGATCGATTTACTGGCAGCTCCGGTGGATTCCTTTTGGCCTTCCCCATCGCTGGTTTGCTCGCAGGCTATGCCATGGAACAATTTCAAGCCACTAAATCTGTACTCATTGGCGCCTTGCTTCTTTTCGCCGGTCAATTCATCATTCTGGGCCTCGGACTGTTTTGGTACCGGACCATCATTCCGGTGGAGGAGTCCATGCTGGCATCCGTGGAGCGCTTGCTTCCTGGATTGTTCATCAAAACCGCATTCGGCGGGTTGGCGCTTGTGCTGATTCAGCGCTTGGTCGCGGCCGCCCTTAAATCCCGAAACGTATAAACCCCATGAATACCATGCGCCTATCCTTCCTTGTTGGAGGCGTCCTCGCCCTGACAGTCGGTCTGTCCAGCTGCGGAGGCGAAGCCCCGGCCGATTCGGCCAAAACCCAAGCCATTCTTGACATGAAACGAGCCACAGACCACCACAGCTACAGCCGACCCGAAGAGGCGGTTGTGACCCACTTGAACTGGAACGCTGCTGTAGATTTTGATACGCGCGTCATCACAGCGACTGCGACCTACGATATTCAGACAGCTGAGAATGCTGAACGCATGATTTTCGATTGCACAGACCTTGCCATACAATCAGTGCGTGTGGACGGAGAACCTGTGGATTTTGAACTCGGACCGGCCAAAGCTTTTCTCGGACAGCCGTTGAGTTTTTCGGTCAGCGGCAAAAGCCGACAGGTCAGTATCAATTACCAAAGCGCACCGGATGCTGGAGCCTTGTTGTGGGTGGAGGGCGATAACCCTTTCCTCTTTACGCAGAGTCAAGCCATCTTGGCACGTACGTGGATTCCTTGTCAAGATTCACCAGGAATTCGTTTCACCTACGAGGCCCATGTGGATGTACCAAAGGGTACCATGGCGCTCATGAGCGCAACGAACCCAATAGCCCAGTCAATCGATGGGCACTATGATTTCCGTATGGACCAGAAGATTCCGTCCTACCTGCTGGCCTTGGCTGTCGGGAATGTAGAATTTCGAAGCGTAGGTGAACATACGGGGGTGTACGCCGTTCCTGAGCTCATCGAAGCAGCGGCGTATGAATTTGCTGAAATGGAAGATTTACTGGTGGCTGCCGAAAACCTCTACGGTAAGTACGCGTGGGAGCGCTATGATTTGCTTGTACTGCCTCCGGCCTTCCCGTTTGGAGGAATGGAGAACCCGCGGTTAACCTTCGCCACGCCGACCATCATTGCAGGCGATCGCAGCCTAGTTTCCCTCGTTGCCCACGAATTAGCACACAGCTGGAGCGGCAACCTCGTCACCAACGCCACGTGGGACGATTTCTGGCTCAATGAAGGCTTCACGGTTTACTTCGAGCAGCGCATCATGGAATCGGTTTACGGCCGCGAAATCTCCGAGATGCTCGCAACGCTGAGCTACCAAGGTCTAGTGGATGAAGTCGACGTTATCATGGATATGAATCCCGATGACACCCATTTAAAACTCCATTTGCAAAACCGTAATCCTGACGACGGTTTGACGGCCATTGCCTATGATAAGGGCTACTTCTTCTTGCGCCGCATGGAAGAAGTCGTTGGACGAGAGACTTTCGATAGCTTTTTAAAGACTTACTTCGCGACGCACGCATTCTCGGTCATGGATACAGATCGCTTCATCGACTACCTCAAGTCCGTGCTTCTAACGACCGACGAGCTGCTTGCTGCAGTGGACTTGGACGCTTGGATTTTCGGCCCTGGATTGCCCGACAACTGCCCAACCGTCAGCTCCGCGCGCATTGAGCGTGTGGACGCAGCATTGGCCGGCTGGGAAGCGGGAACCATTACCACTTCCGAATTACCGTGGAATGACTGGGGATACCAGGAGCGCTACCGCTTCCTCTCCAATTTGAACGACACAATGTCTTCCGAACAGTTAGCAGAGCTGGATGCTGCATGGAGCATTTCATCGACCGGCAACAATGAGGTGCTCTTCGCATGGCTCGAACAGAGCATCCGAAGCCATTACCAGCCTTCGTATGAACGATTGGAAACTTTCCTGGTGGAAATTGGCCGACGTAAATTTCTGACCCCACTGTACAAGGCCATGATTGAAACCAATCAAAAAGCACTCGCAGATGAGATTTACGCTAAAGCCCGGCCGAACTATCACAG
>NZGF01000010.1 GCA_002690915.1 Crocinitomicaceae bacterium | reverse complement strand
TAGTGGGCGTCGCCTTCGTAGGCCAAATACGGCAGCACCTCCGGATCTTGCACCGGCCCCGGAACGCGGTACGGCTCCAACGCGTCGAGCGTCACGATCCACGGGCTCATGCTTGAACCGAAGTTTTTGCCGAGGAACGGACCGAGCGGCACGTACTCCCACTTCTGGATATCGCGGGCGGACCAATCATTGAACAAGGCCAATCCAAAGATGTAATAGTCAGCCTCGGCCGTGGAGATGGTCTCGCCGAGGGGTTTGCCGGGGTGGGTAACAAACGCCATTTCGAGTTCGAAGTCGAGGAGGCGCGAGGGGCCGTAAACGGGCGGTTCGCTGTCGTTGGGACGGGTCTGGCCGTGGGGGCGCTTGATGGGTGTACCGCTCACGACGATGCTCGAGGCTCGGCCGTGGTAGCCCACGGGAATGTGCTTCCAGTTGGGCAGCAGTGCGTTGTCCGGATCGCGGAACATCTTGCCCACATTGCGGGCGTGGTCCTCGCTGCTGTAAAAGTCGGTGTAGTCACCGATGTGCACCGGCAAGTGCAGAATCACTTCGGCTTGTGCCACGAGCACGCTCGCTGCGTCAGCGGCGAGGTCTGAACCTTCGCGGAGTAACTCACTCACACGGCCACGAACAGCGCGAGTTGCAGCCTTGCCTCGGTCGATGAAGGCGTTGAGGGTGGGTTGGGCGAAGTCCGTTCGCTCGCATCCCAACCCGTCAAGGAGCCCTTGTTCGGACACCGCCTGCAAATCCAGAATCTGGTCTCCGATGGCCACACCTGGACGCGGACTGCGTTCGGCACTGGAAAAGACGCCGAAGGGCAAATTTTGGATGGGAAAATCCGAATCGGCGGGTACATCCACCCAGCTTTGGAGGTCAGGTCGGTTGGCTTCAATCATGTGACGCAAATTGTCCTCGCAAGTTACCCCAAGCGGCACCAACGCAATTGAAAATTTCCGAACTTCGTTCCATGACTACGCCGCCCATTGACCTCGAAGCCGAGAAGCAGGAAATCCTCCGGCGCTATCGGGGGCTGTTGCGTGCGGCGAAGCTGAGTAAGTCGCGAGCGGACCGGCGGGCCATCCGCAAGGCGTTCGATATCAGCCTCGAGGCCCACAAAGACATGCGGCGCAAGAGCGGCGAGCCCTACATCTACCACCCCATCAGTGTGGCGCGCGTGGTGGCGGAGGAGATGGGACTGGACACGACATCCATCGTGTGCGCGTTGTTGCACGACACCGTAGAAGACACGTATTTAACACTGGACGATGTCGAGCAATTGTTCGGCAAGCGTGAACGCGACATCGTGGATGGATTGACCAAGATGTCCGGCGTATTCGACCCCGGGACCAGCGCCCAAGCAGAGAACTTCCGCAAGATGCTGTTGACGTTGAGCGATGACGCTCGCGTGATTTTAATCAAGCTCGCCGACCGCCTCGACAACATGCGAACGCTCGAGCACATGCGGCCGGACAAACAGCAAAAGATCGCAAGCGAGACCCTGTTCATGTACGCGCCGCTGGCGCACCGCCTCGGCCTATACAGCATGAAGACAGAGCTTGATGATTTGTCGCTGAAGTACAAGGAACCCGAGGACTTCGAGTTGATCGCGACCAAATTGCGCAAGGGAAAAGCCGTACGCACGCGGTTCATCAACGCCTTCACCCTTCCCATCCGGCGCTCGTTGGATGAGCAAGGGGTCGCCTACGAAATCCTCGGCCGGCCCAAAAGCATTTACAGCATTTGGAGCAAGATGCAGAAACAGCGCGTCAGCTTTGAAGAGGTGTACGACGTGTTTGCCATCCGCATCATTTTGGAATCAGACACGGAAACTGAGAAGGCCGATGCCTGGCGGGCATACAGCATCGTCACCGACTATTACCAGCCCAACCCCGATCGCCTGCGCGATTGGATCAGCCTGCCCAAGGCCAACGGCTATGAAAGCCTGCACACCACGGTCATGTCGCCTTCTGGTAAATGGGTAGAGGTTCAGATCCGCTCGCGTCGCATGAACGAAATCGCCGAAAAAGGCCTCGCCGCGCACTGGCGCTATAAGCAAGGCGGAGAGGACGAGGGCAAAGCGGCTTCCCAAAACCTCGACAACTGGCTTGTTCAAGTCCGCGAGATGCTCGACAGTGGGGAAACAGACGCCGTCGACTTCATCGACGAATTCAAGCTGAATCTCAACAGCGAGGAGATCTACGTATTCACGCCCAACGGCGACCTCTTCAACCTACCCAAAGGCGCGACGACCCTCGACTTTGCCTTCCGCGTGCACACCCAAATCGGGTCGCGTTGCATCGGTGCCAAGGTCAATCACAAACTCGTACCCCTGTCCCACGAACTCACGAGCGGCGACCAAGTTGAAATCATTACCTCACGCAAGCAGAAGCCGAAAGAAGATTGGCTCGGATACGTGGTGACAGCAAGCGCCCGATCCAAAATCCGCCACGCCCTGCGCGACGAAGAACGCGCGGTGGCCAACGACGGCAAAGACAAACTCCGCAAGTGGATGCGCCGCAAGGAAATCGCCTTCAACGACGCCAACATCGACAGCCTTATGCGCCGCCTCAAGGACGACAGCCCGCACGCATTGTACTTGCGCATCGCCAACGGTGACTTGGAACTGGACCGATTGGGCGGCTTCGCGGTGGAGAAAAACAAATTGGTTTGGATCAAGACCCCTGCCGCTCCGAACCTCGCCCCCAAAACAACCGTCGTTCAGCCCCCAAGCAAAAACGACGTACTGCTCATCGGCGAGGGCATGCAAAAAATTGATTACAGCCTGGCTAGCTGTTGCAACCCCATCCCGGGTGACGAGGTCTTTGGATTTGTGATGGTGAGCGGCGGCATCAAGGTGCACCGGCAAAACTGCCCCAACGCCACCAACCTCCTCTCCAAATATGCCTACCGCGCCATGAAGGCACAGTGGACGTCACGCACCGCTCAACAGTTCGAGGTCAGCCTCAACTTCACGGGCATTGACGACGTTGGCCTCGTCAACGCGGTCACCAAAGTCATATCCGACGATATGCACGTCAACATGCGCGCCATCAGCTTTGATTCATCCGACGGCACCTTCGATGGGCGGGTGAAGGTGCTGGTCACTGATACCGGGCACCTCAAGCAACTGCAAGCGAAGCTCCTTGACGTACCGGGAGTATGGACTGTAGAGCGGGTGGACGAAGGGTAGGCCTTCGCTTAGTCTGCAAACAATGGCAGGTCGCGCATGCGCGCACGGACCGCCTCTCCTACGCGGCCGATAACAGCCTCGTCCTCCGTTGAACAAATGACCGCATCGATCCAATCCACAATTTGCTCCATGTCCGCCTCGACCATTCCACGTGTAGTCACGGCCGGCGTGCCGACGCGGATGCCACTGGTCACAAAGGGGCTCTGGGTGTCGAACGGAACCATGTTCTTGTTAATTGTAATGTGCGCGCGGCCCAGGGTTCGTTCCGCCACCTTCCCCGTAACTCCTTTGTTTCTTAGGTCGATGAGCATCAGGTGGTTGTCCGTGCCGCCGCTGATCAAATCGTAGCCGCGGTCGACAAATGCTGCCGCCATGGCTTGAGCATTCTTGATTACCTGCTGCATGTACGTTTTGTAACCGGGCTCGAGCGCTTCACCGAATGCAACGGCCTTGGAGGCGATGACGTGTTCGAGCGGCCCGCCCTGCATGCCGGGGAATACCCCGCTATCGAGCAACGAACTCATCTTGCGCACAGCGCCTTTTGGCGTGGTCTTGCCCCACGGGTTGTCAAAGTCTTGTCCCATCATGATGATACCGCCTCGGGGGCCGCGCAAGGTCTTGTGTGTGGTAGACGTCACGATGTGGCAGTGCGGCATGGGGTCGTTCAGGAGGCCAGCAGCAATGAGGCCCGACGGGTGGCTGATGTCCGCAAGGAGCAATGCACCTACGCTGTCGGCAATCTCGCGAAACCGCACGTAGTCCCAATCACGGCTGTACGCCGACGCCCCGCAAATGATGAGCTTGGGCTTGACCTCCGCAGCGGTTCCCGCCACCTTATCCATGTCGATGGTCCCGGTCTCTTTTTCCACACCGTAGAAATGCGGCTTGTACAGCTTACCGGAGTAGTTCACCGTTGAGCCGTGGGTCAAGTGACCGCCGTGGCTCAAGTCGAAGCCGAGGATGGAGTCACCGGCGTTGAGCACCGCGAGCATGACGGCCGCGTTAGCCGAAGCACCGGAGTGCGGCTGGACATTGGCCCATGCTGCGCTGAACAATTTGCACAGCCGGTCAATCGCCAACTGCTCCACCTCGTCCACCACTTCGCAACCGCCGTAGTACCGGCGACGGGGCAATCCTTCGGCGTACTTATTGGTGAGGACACTGCCCTGCGCTTCCATTACCTGGTCGCTGGCATAGTTTTCACTGGCAATGAGCTCAATGCCTTCCACTTGGCGGTGGTTTTCACGGGCAATCAGATCGGCAATTTGTTGGTCGCGCATGGAATCGATTTTGAAGGTGCGGAGGCCGGTTGGTTATGCGAAGAATCGCGTTCAAAAGAAGCCAAATATAGCCTCCGATTCAATCCTTCAATTCAGAAATTGCACCAAATGCATCGCCGTTTGAACCAACCGCTGAATCCGTGCCTTGATTGGCTGACGATTGCATCCATTACCTTGTCTTTGGCCGCTTGCCAAACCCCCGCATCCATGCCCGATTCCACCCCCAACGCACTGATCCACGAAAGCAGCCCATACCTCCGCCAGCATGCCCACAATCCGGTGGATTGGAAGCCCTGGTCGGAAGCCGCGTGGAAGGAGGCCCGAGCGAAGGACAAATTGGTCATCGTCAGCATCGGCTACAGCGCCTGCCATTGGTGCCACGTCATGGAGCACGAAACCTTCGAAGACAGCGCGGCAGCCGCCTTTATGAACGAGCATTTCGTCAGCATCAAAGTCGACCGCGAAGAACGGCCCGACGTCGATGGCGTGTACATGACCGCCGTCCAGCTCATGACCCAACGTGGAGGTTGGCCCCTCAACGCGGTCTGCCTCCCCGACGGTCGCCCCGTCTACGGTGGAACCTACTTCCCACGCGAAAGTTGGCTGCAAGCGCTGGGGTCGATCCTCAAAACCCGCGAACAAAACCCCGGACGTGTCGAAGAATACGCCACGCAATTGACCGCCGGGGTTCAGCAAGCTGAATTGGTGAACGTGCCGCCACTCGAAGGCTCCAAGGCCTGGGGCACCCCGGACGCCTTCGGTCCCGCTGATGCCCAACTCCTCGACGATGGATTCAATCAATGGCGCGAACGTTGGGACGGCCAGTGGGGCGGCAACGACCGCGCTCCCAAATTCCCCATTCCGACCAACCTCGATTTTCTCTTGCATTACGGAACCGTCCGAGGAGACCAAGCCGCTCTGAACCACGCATTGAACACCCTGCTCCACATGGAAAGCGGGGGCATCCATGACCACATCGGCGGCGGATTCGCACGATACAGCGTCGACGGAAAATGGCACATTCCCCACTTCGAAAAAATGCTTTACGATAACGCTCAACTTGCCGGTACTTATGCACGAGCATGGCAGGCACTGCCCGAAGCCAACCCTTCCGATCGGGCGGCCTTGAAGCGGGCAGCAATAGGCATTGTGGACTTCGTCGAACGCGAATGGAGTCACTCTTCGGGCGGATTTTACAGTGCGCTCGACGCCGACAGTAAAGGACCGAACGGACAGAACACAGAAGGCCAATACTACGTTTGGACAACTGCGGAATTGAAGGAGGTGTTAACCGAGGAAGAATGGCACGTGTGCAGCGAGGTTTATGCCATTGACGGCAAGAGCGCCTGGCACGAATTTGAAAGTAAAGCATCAGCGAACGTGCTCATGAAATGGGCTTCCGATGAGGACTTGGCGGAACTGCTCGGTATGCAGTCTGAAGCGTTGGCGGATGTTCTCACAGCCATCCATTCCAAGATTCGTAAAGCACGCTCAAAGCGTATCCCACCGGGATTGGACGACAAAATCCTCACCGCATGGACCGCCCTCATGGCCAGCGGACTCACTGCGACCGGATCGGTATTTGACCGGCCAGCTGACATCGACCGCGCCCGCGAAGCACTCGACTTCATCATCCAAACCCAGCTGGATTCGGATGGTCGCCTGTACCATGTTTACCATGAACAAACCGGCCCGCGTATCGGCGGCATGCTGGACGATTACGCAAGTGCAATCACCGCACTGCTCGACTTCTACCAAGCGACGTTCGAATCCAAGTATGCTGCAGCTGCAGCCGAGCTTACCGAACAAGCCGTGGCCGATTTCTACGATACGGACCAAGGCACGTTTTGGTTCCAGCGCAAAGACGGCGAGGCCTTGTTCGCTCGCAAACAAGAAAACGACGACAGCGTCATCCCCTCAGCCAATGCCCAAATGGCCCGGTGCTTGTTTCAGCTCTCGCACCTGTTCAATCGCAAAGAATGGCGCGTCATGAGTGACCGCATGCTAGCGGGATCGTTGGCCCGAACGGATTACTGGCCCAGTGCTACGCATTGGGCGGGATTGTTGCTCTGGCGAACTGAATCCCATCGGGAAGTCGTCATCACTGGGGAGGATAATGAGGACGTTCAGGAGGCCTTGACAGAACTGCGGCAGGCGTATCGACCCCAGATTATTTGGGCAGGTGGGACCGCTGAAGATCTACCCCTTCTCCAGAACCGTAAACTTGGGGAACTCTCAATTTATGTGTGCGAGGACGGTGCGTGTCAGTTGCCCGTTACCTCTGCTGAAGAGGCCATTCAAGCTGTGGATACATTCTTTCGATAAATAGCCAGTGCGCCGCCCATTAAAGCCAAAAGGAAAAAACCATGAATCCCTTCAAATGGAACTTGAGGATAAGGCGGCATCATCTGAGCTGGTTGTCCGTCCACGTGTAACGCCGCAAATTCCTCATCGCTCAAAATCATGGAGCCGTAGTTGTGCTCCCACTCGTGCTGTTGGATGGTCTCATAGTTGTTCCAATTCGTTTGGCCTTGGCCCCATGAATTCAACGCCATCACAGCTGACATTCCAGCAACGAATAGGCACTTCAGTAAATATTTCGGGCTTGACGCTTCTGTATTTTTACGCTTCATGGCTTCCATTTTAATTACAACTTGTACCGAACACAGTTAAAAAGATGAGCAGGTCTCCAATGGTCATTTGGCCATCGCAGTCGCAGTCAAACGTTGAGATTTCGCTTCCTTCGAGGTCTGGAGCAAAGTGGGCCAACAACGCCAAGAGATCTTCGACGCCTCGGTTATCGTTTTGATTGTAGTCGCCTACGCATGCCTCGCCTATTTCAACCGATGACGAACCCAAGCACAATCCGTTTTCCTGCACCCAGAAGATTTCGTAAGAACCGGCAGCCAATCCATTGATGAGCGCCTCATTTTCAGCATTGCCGGATTGAGGTCCTGCCCAGGTTATTTGCCAGCCTTCGGCTTCAACGGGTGTCCAACCCAAATCAACTGCTCCTCCGGTGCACCACGTAGTTGCCGTGCTCAGCGTTGGTTGAACGTTCCAACCGATGGCAAAACGGCCTTCGTAGACCACACCGCCATCCAAATCAAGCTCAAGTGCTGTATCTTCTGTCATCATATGACTTTCACCGGTCCAGGCATCGTGCAGCACGAGGCACAGCGATTCCGGAACACCATACTGCTCGTCCATCGTGAACGTGTGAACGCCTGAATTCCAAGCCATAACACGAATGGGCACCATATCCGTGGCCGTTCGCGATACCGCCTGAATGGCAAGATCTTCGCCCGCATCCGTTTGGAACCACAGCTTGAGGTGTTCCTCCTCAACCGGGTTTCCGAAGGTCCTCAAATCATGTTCCACTTCGAAGTCTGTTGTGGTTCCATCCAAAAGCCCTACAATGCCTCGGGACCACTTACCCGACGCTTCTTCCACCCGCAATGCGAAGTATTCAGGATCGGATAAACTGCGAATAAAGGGGCTGGAGTCGGTTGTTTTGTCCGACTCTTCAAACGTCAACGTTCCATTGCCTGAAGCGGCTTGGACCCAGAACGATTGGCCCACACCGATGACATCACTCGCGGTCAACGTTGTGTAATCACCATTGTCCCCATCGTAGATGAAGAATCCGGAGGGTTTGGTGACGCCTTCGGAGGCGGTCCATGCGAGGTTATCATAGGTCACCGGAGCTGGATACGGATTGCCCACCAGGTTCCAGGCATCGTTATCCGCTGTACCCGAACTCGTATTCGTGACGGCGACTCCCTGGTTACCACTGGTGAGCGCACCCGTGTAAGAGAGGGTTACACTCGTGTTACCTGGAAATTCTGCCATGTACCCTTTTCCAGAATGGGACAGCGTTCCTGACACCTCCCCCCAACCGTCATTGAGCCCTCCTTCAGCCGTTTCCGTTTCGTCGTATTCGAAGATCCAGGATGCCCCGGCCCCCGTCCAATTGGTTGCGTTGATGCCTGAAACGTAAGAGCTCAGGTTCACAAACGAAGTTGCGTCGTTGGTGTTGTCCGGTATGTAGCGCTCAAACGTGACGTTGCCGGTGATCCCCCCCGTTCCCACCGCTCCGATGGCTGCCGTACCCGTCGCGTCAGAATGCATCGTCAGGCCTTGGCTATTCAAATCCAGCGTGCCACTGGTCGGCCAAAGGATGCCACCGGCCTCAATTTCCAGTGGAGTGTTCAGCGTTAAAGTACCACTGGCCTTGTTTACGATTGCGTACTTCAACACCAAGTTGGTGGTTCCATTGACGGACTGCGCACCGGTGCCATTGAACGTCAATGCTCGGTCATTCTCATTGAAGGTTCCGCCTGAAGCCAATTCAAAATCCCCCCCCACTTCCAAATCACCTCCAACGACCGTCGACATGCTGAGGGTACCGTTGATGGTGACATTCCCTGCGGTAGTCAATGCACCTGTCATCGCATCCATGTTCAAATTCCCGCCAGCGTCGATGGTGATGTTGCCATCGCAACTTTCGGCCCCGGAGGTGTTGAAATCCAATTCCGAGCCGCTTGCAACAGAGACGTGGTGAGGAGAATTCCATTCCGTCCCTACCCCGTAGGTGCCACCGTTGTTGTACTTCAAAGTGGAGCCCGTTCCGAAGGTCGGAGCGTTGGTATTAACATAGCCGCCAGAGAGAATTTCCAAGGCTCCTTGGATGGAACACCCTGCCCCGAAATTTACACCTCCGTTCAATTCCACATTGTTGAATGAAAGGGTTCCCGTCGTGGTGCCACTGCCAGAGAAAATGATTTTCTCACCCGAAGAAGTATACGTTCCTCCCGTATTGGAGATTGCACCGCCACCAGTGATGGTAATGGTTCTTGGAGTTCCATCGCCCGCGGTAAACGTCCCACTTTCTAATGTCAATGAAGCCAACGTAATGTCTCCATCTAAACTCAAATTTCCATTCAATGTCACATCTGCTGCAGAACTTGGAATCAATCCCGCTGCCCAAGAACTGGCGGAATTCCAGGTAGTTGGACTTGCTGCACTTTCATAGGTTGAGGCCACAGCATAAGAGGATGCTCCGCCCGTCGCTATCGAACGTATGTCGAAGTTCTCTTCATTGGCGGTTACGGCCTCCAAGTCTATGGTTGAAGATGCGAAATAATAGTTGACTGTTGTTCCCCCAGTTTGACCTGGAATGGTCGCAGACCCTGAAGTCCCCGAAATATTCTCCAATTCGATTGCAGCCCTAGTTGTCCAACCATCGGCCGTGTACACCAAGAAAACGCGTTCTTCTGCGGATTTGGTTCCACTCAAAGTGGCTTCAATCGTCACATCTTGGGTTGGAGCGGGGTTCACACCCGGGGCCGTGGTTCGTGTTTGGCCACTGATGGCAACCGGGCTGGCCGAGGTTTCCATCAAACAGACGCTCGTCGTTGCGTAGCCGTTGTCCTTGAAAACAATGGTGTAGTGGTTGTTCTGGGTAAGGCTGGCCGTATTGTCGGACGAATTGCAATATCCAACAGAATTGACTGCATCAAGTGTAAATCCATGACATGCCCATTCGTTGTTCCATGGGTTTGCACTGCCTCCACTTGCAAACTTAAAACCCACACTACCGGTTGATCCGGTGTATTCGAATGTCGTCGTCCACCGATCCAACCCATCGGTGGTTTTCGTCAAGTCAAAATCTCCACCCATGTTGTGGGTGTTGGTCCAACTGTTCCAAGCTCCAGGAATTCTCAAACCATCTGGCTCATGAATTTGGGCGTGTGCTGTATTGTTTAACAGGGCAACACTGATGCAGAGAATGATCAGGGCCTTGGCATGGTTCACGAGTCCATTAATCATGTTTCCAAGTTTGTTAGTATCCAAAATACAAGCTGTAAAATAAAAAACATTCCCTTTCAGCACAAGCACCAACTAGCTCACTTGTTCCCAGTGGGTTGTTATCAATTACGTCTTTGCGTGCTTGAGCATTGATGTGTTACCTAATCATGATCACGCAATTGAAATAGGCCTCCAAAAAAGACGTCTTCAAAAAAAGCAGTTTCATCGCTGCAAAAAGAGGGGGGATTCGTGTCATTCCCGCAGTCGAATTCAACCTGAGTGGGCATGATGATTCCCTGTAGCGCGTGGAATACTTCCGAATCTTATCCCTAGAGGTTCAGCTTTAAATCTCGTCAGCATTCTGCAAGACTTGTATGTTGATTGCTTTCAATTGATCTTAGCCAGCCACCAAGCCATGCTCATCCGCAAGCTCCTCCTCACCCTCACCCTTCTCGCGGCCGCACTGCCCGCCGACGCCCAGCGACGCCGTCCGCCCCGCAACGATAGCGACCAAACCCCGCGTACCGTCGAGGAGAGTGTCCGGAGCGCCGAGGAAAAGAAGGCTGCGC